>NZ_JBITMC010000013.1:0-191292 GCF_044465805.1 Micromonospora sp. NPDC049497
CGCCCAGTCCTCCACGCTCAGCACCTCCCGATGCTTCCGGAAGGGGTCAAAATTCAGCCGGAACCACGGGGTCAGTTTTCAGGCGGAGCCGACACCACTTCGCGGAGCACGAGTCCAAGGGTTTGGGAGCGACGTTCTGCTGGCAGCGCTGCCCATGCTCTCCGGGCGTACGCCAGTCCGCCGGACCGATCACCGGCCTTGGTCATCAGGAGTGCTCGGTGCGGAAGATGGTGTCGGCGGCCTCGACGGTGGCGGTGTGACCGGCATGGGCGATGCCGGCGTGGATGCGTTGACCGGCAATGACGAGGCTGCCGCGGCTGCTGACCCGCGCGGCTCGACGACGAGCTGCCCCCAGTCAGTCCTTCTTGAGACGTTGACCCAGCGGCTCTTCCAGCGCCTGGCACAAAACCTCGTACGCGGGATCGACCTTGAGCCACAGCAGCTTGTGGCAGCTGCCATCGCGCATCGTCAGGGTCAATCGGTCCGTCATGATTCCGCGGTGCAGTCGGGCCTCGGCCACGGTGTCCAGCGCGAGGACCTTGTTGGTGGGGTGGGCGGAGAGGATCTCGCTCAGGGGCAGGGACGCGGCCTGCGCCTCTGGCAGGGGGTGGGGAACCGTGCGGCCGTTCTTGTGAGCACGAGTCTCCTGCAGGGTCAGACGACGCCGGACCAGGAGGTCCGGTAGCAACCACAGCTCTCCGTGGACCCAGTCCGCCCATCCGGTGGTGCAGCTTCGGGTGATCAATCGTGCGCTGTAATCCACAGCGACACGCTAACGCTCGGTGTTGTGGTTCGCCGAACTGGGCGGCGCCACCTCAGATCCCCATCAGCTCGTCGTCGTGCCAGACGTCCTCGTGGCCGGGCGCCAGCAGCACCCGCCAGCCCGGCGGGAGAGCCAGGTAGGGCACGAGTTCCGGTGCGTGGGTGTCAAGGTGTTCGATGTAAAGCGGGTCGAAGAAGTGGTCGTCGTCCTGCGGGATCTCGGAGCCGCGCCACACGAACCAGCCATTGCTCCTGCCGGCGATTGGATGCCGCAGGGCGTTGAGCGGCTCCAGGTGATGTGGGCGTGACATGGCGAAGCCGACCATCGTCCGCTGTCCGGGCGGCGACGGCTCGACTCCGAAACGTCGACACAGTTCGCGTTGGGTGGTCGACGTTGCTGAGCCTGACATGGGCCGACGCCAACTGATCATGCCACCCATGATGCGGAGGTGAATCTCATGCATCAAAGGGGAGTGCGGGGGGCGGCCGGCTGCCGACGCACCGTCTCTCTGGGGTGCCGTGGGTAGGTGAATCCACCCTCGAGACTTACTCCGGCAGCGGGGGAGGGGCGAGCCAGGCGAGGGGTTGTCCGTTGATGGCGGCGTCGGCGAGGCGATGCGCACTCGCGGTCTTGAGTGCTGCTCGTGAGCTGTCGATCCAGCGCTGGACGTCGTCGATGCCCTGGTGGCGGTACTCCACCGCCTGGACGAGGCATTCCAATTTGTCGGCGTCGCGGGCGACGATGGCTTCCATTGTCTCGCCGGCTTCGTATTCGGCGACGGCGGCGGTGATGACGTCGGCGACGGCCGGTGGGCAGCCTGCGACCTGGTCGGCGGTGACGGTGGTGTTGGGTACGGCGGTGAGGTAGCGCTTGGCGATGTGCGGCATGTCGGTGATCCGGGTTTCCTGGGTGTCGTGCAGGACGCACAGCATCGACACCCGGGCCGGGTCGGCGCCTTCCATGGCGGCGAGCATCATTCCGATGAGTGCGGTTCGGAACGAGTGTTCGGCGATGGACTCGGGGTGCTTGACCCCGGCGAACCACCAGCCGGTGCGGGCGGCCCGTTTGAGGACGCCGGCTTCGAAGATGAAGCGCATCGCTCCGGTGGCGTGGTCGTCGCTCATCTGCCCGTCCCTGTGCCGGTGAGTCCGTCCGCCCGCAGGCTGTAGACGATAGAGGTTAGTTCCTGTCGTGACTGTGCGGAGATCCGGTCGCTGTCCAGCAGGGGGATGCTGCGGCCGAGGAGTGCCCGGCCCTCGGCGGGGTTGTCGGGAGCGAGACTGCGTCGTGCGGTCAGCAAAGCCCAGATGTTGTGGATGTTGAGGTCGACGAAGGCGTGCCCCGGATCGAGACGCTGGACCAGGTGCCGAAAAAGGACTGAGCCATGCCAGTCTGCGAGCGCCCCGGGCATGAACGAGTCGTCGCGCTGGCGGTACGGGATC
This sequence comes from Micromonospora sp. NPDC049497, assembly GCF_044465805.1. Taxonomy (NCBI): domain Bacteria; kingdom Bacillati; phylum Actinomycetota; class Actinomycetes; order Micromonosporales; family Micromonosporaceae; genus Micromonospora; species Micromonospora sp. NPDC049497. The sequence continues at coordinate 2,206 of NZ_JBITMC010000013.1, forward strand.
TCCCCTACCCAGTAGGCGGAGTAGTTGAGTGCTGCTCGCTCGCAGGCGTCGTCCGGGTGCGCGCGGGCAATGAAGTCACGCAACGGTTCCGGGTCGCCCTGGTTGGCCAGGGACGTGACGACGGAGCGGGCGTCCGGCCACAGCGGTGACCAGGTGTGGAAGGTGGTCACCCGGCGGACGCGGGTGGTGCTCCGGACGAGCCATCCTGCCGCCGTCCTGGTGGGATCCATGCCGGCGAGGAAGCAGGCCTGCCGGTGCAGCAGCACGCTCGGGTCGCGTCCGGTGGCGGCGCGTTCGGCGAGCACGTGAAGGTGCGCGAAGAACATGCGTTGCTGGTCGACGGACAGGGTCGGCCCGGATGCGACCGGACCCCGCCGCGGGTGGGTGAGAGAAAGCCCTCTGGCGAAGGTCGGTGTCTGCCCGAGGACGGCCCAGAGGATCAGGTCGGTCAGGCGGTGGGTGAGTACGGACCAGCCGAGCGGCTGCTCGGCGATGTCGGAGCGTTCCACCTGCTCGTCAAGGACTGCGGCGAGGATGACGTCTGCCTCGACGGCGTCGTCGAGTGCCGCGAGCAGGGTCACGTTCGCCCCGAGCCGGCCGAGCCTGTGCCGGGCGGCGATCGCTTGCCCGAGGGGCACAGCCGTGAATGGCCGGCGGCCGGATTCCCAACTCTGCACGGTCACGCGGTCGACGCCCAGTTCGGCGGCGAGCTGCTCCTGCGTCATCGGGATGGACTCCCGGATCAGCTTGATCAGGTAGCCGGTCACCTCGCCCCGCTGATGAGCTGATCGTCCGCTACCTGCCATACGACATCCCTACGTTGACCGCTGGTCGACGTTCGCCCGTGAGCCGCCCTCTGCGGCGGGACACCGGGCCTGCTCACTCGTACTGCCGGTGAGTCCAACCTCCGTCGTCGTGATCGTAGCGTCGCAGTTACCGAACGTTCCAGGTCCGGTCCCGTGGTTCGGGGTCGGCCATGCAGTGCTGCCCGACGGAGGGAGTCAGTGATGCGGGACCGGACACCACCGTGGCGACGAGTGTCCTACGAGCAGTACCTGATCGCCGTCGCGATGACCCTGGCACGGCGACACCGTCCGGCCTGGTCATGGCGAATGTGGACGTGGGTCTGTCGGTGTGGGGCGGGTCTGCCCTGTCGCAACCGACATCGCATCCCAATCAATCGAGGGCACTGGCCCAACGAGGAGGAGCAGTGACCAACGAGGCGGAACAGCGGATCCTGGCCGTGCATCTGCCCGGGATGGACGGCCTGTGCACCGGTTGTCGAGCGTGGTGGTCGCGGCTCACGCCGTACCCGTGCTGGCAGGTGGACTGGGCGACCAGCCGGCAGGCGCGATCGCTGACGGCGGCGTTGCTCGGGGGCCGCGCGTGACCACCCACGGTCCGGTGCTGCCGATCTGGAGCTGTGGCGGCTGCAACGCGCCTTGGCCATGCCGCACCCGGCAGGGAGAGCTGCGTGCGGAGTTCGACGGCGCTCCCCTGTCCCTCGCTCTCTACCTTGGTGCCCAACTGGTGCGAGCCTCCGAAGACCTGACCTGGTTGCCGGCGGGAACGTTGCACCGACGGTTCCTCGGCTGGCTGAGGTGAGCATCCTCGACCGTGTCACTCGGCGTAGGCGTTGGCCACCTGGAACGAGTCCTCGTAGAGGCGGAACTGCCAGCATCGGCCGCACCATCCCGGCGATCGCCATCGCCTCGATCCGGCTCGACGGCCCGCTGCTGCTCGGCCTTGGCGGCACGCAGATGACGCTGCTGGCGCTGACCGTCGTCACCGGCGTGCTGACCGTGGTGCCCGGCCGCGCCACGGTGCTGCAGGGCGGAGTCCACCTGGTGCTGCTGGCCGCGTTCGTCTTCCTGGCGGCGAGCCCCTGACGCCCTGGTGGGCGAACGCGTGACGATCGCACCGATGAGTTCCGCTCGTGCGATCCGTCCACGCAGGAGAGGTCCACGCCAAAACGGAGGAGTCGAACGTGCGCAAGGTCGTCGTGTACGAGCTGTTGTCCCTGGACGGCGTCGCGGAGAAGCCCGACGGGTTCTTCGCCCACTGGGACGACGCGATGGAGGCCAACCTCGGCGCCGTCATCGCGGCGCAGGACTCGGTCATTCTCGGCCGGCGCAGCTACGAGGAGTGGGCCGAGTTCTGGCCGGGCAGCGACATCGAGCCGTTCGCGACGTTCATCAACGGGGTCGCGAAGTACGTCGCCACCTCCACACCACTCGATCGGGCGTGGGCCAATACCACGGTGGTCGACGGCGACCTGGTCGAGTTCGTGCGGGATCTGAGGAACCGACCCGGCGCCGACATCGGCGTGCACGCGAGCATCTCGGTCGCCCAGGCACTGCTTGCCGCGGGCGTCGTCGACGAGCTGAGGCTGGTGATCGCACCGACGATCGCGGGCAGCGGGCGAAAACTCCTCGACGGCCTGCCGGCGATCGGGCTCGAGTCGATCCGGAGCACGACCTCACCGACCGGCCATCTGCTCGTCGACTACCGCGTGATCGGGTAGCCGGTACTAGTCAACGTCGAGGCGGGCCGCGCGGGCGTGCAGGTAGCGCTGCCGGGCCAGGTTCGTCGACCGGTCCGCCGCCTCCCGATACGCGTCCCGCGCCCCGGCCCGGTCGCCGAGCAGCTCCCGCAGGTGCGCGCGTACCGCCGGCAGGCGGGGGTCGCCGGTGAGCCGCCGGTCGGCCGCGAGCGCGTCGACGAGGGTCAGTCCGGCCTCCGGTCCCCGGCTCATGGCGACCGCGACGGCATGGTTCAGCGCCACCACAGGGCTGTCCGAGACCCGCATCAGCACCTCGTACAGGGCGGTGATCTGCGCCCAGTCGGTGTCGGCGGCGCTCGGGGCCTCGTCGTGCAGCGCGGCGATGGCGGCCTGGAGCTGGTACGGGCCGGGGCAACCCCGGGCCAGCGCGGCGGTGACCAGGGCGACGCCCTCGGCGATCTGGTCGTGCTTCCAGAGGCGACGGTCCTGCTCGGCCATCGGCACCAGCTCGCCGTGCGGGCCGGTGCGCGCGGGCGCGCGGGCGTCGGTGAGCAGCATCAGGGCGAGCAGCCCGCCGACCTCCGGGTCGTCGGGCATCAGCCGGTGCACCAACCGGGTAAGCCGGATCGCCTCGGCGGACAGGTCGGCGCGTAGCAGGGCCGGGCCGGCCGTGCTGGCGTACCCCTCGTTGAAGATCAGGTAGAGCACGTGCAGGACGGCCGCGAGCCGCTCCGCGCGCTCGCCCCCGGCGGGCATCCGGAACGGCACGCCGCTGTCGCGGATGCGCTGCTTGCCGCGGGTGATCCGCCGCGTCATGGTCGCCTCAGGCACCAGGAACGCCCGGGCGACCTCGGCGGTGCCCAGCCCGCCGACGGCGCGCAGGGTGAGCGCGATCTGCGACGCCGGCGACAGGGCGGGATGGCAGCAGAGGAAGAGCAGCACCAGCGTGTCGTCGGCGTCGTCCGCCGGCCGGTCCGCCGGGGCGGCGAGGCGGTCCGCCGGGAGGACCCGCGCGGCCACGCCGTCCTCCCGGCGCCGCCGGGCCTGCTCGGCGCGCAGCAGGTCGGTCAGCCGCCGGGACGCCACCGTGATCAGCCAGGCGCGGGGACGCTCCGGTACGCCGTCGCGCGGCCACGCCGTGGCGGCGGCGATGAGGGCCTCCTGGGTGGCGTCCTCGGCACTGTCGAAGTGGCCGTAGCGGCGGGTGAGCGCGCCGAGGACCTGCGGCGCCAGTGCGCGCAGCAGGTCCTCGACACCTCGGTCGGTCACCGGGCCACCTCAGCCGTCCAGGTCGTCGATGCCCTCGGCGATCGGCCGGACGTCCACGTACTCGCCGGGCGCGTCCGGGTTGACCAGGCCCGCGGCGATCTCCACCGCCCGGTCGACGCTGGCGACGTCGACGACCGTGTAGCCGGCGAGGACCTCCTGCGTCTCCGGGTACGGCCCGTCGGTGACCACGGGCACGCCGCCGCTGAGCTGGATCCGCCGGGCGTGCACCGGGGCGGTCAGGCCCTGGGCGTCGACCAGCTCACCCGACTCGACGAGCTTCTGGTGGAACGCGGTCATGTGCTCGTGCATCGCGGCGACCTGCTCCGGCGTCATCGCCGGGCCGTCGGTCGGGCGCCCGGCCATCGCGTCGTAGTCCCGCTGCGAACCGTAGAGCATGATCATGTACTTCATGGCTTCTCCTTCCGCGGTGCGCCCCGTGCGCTGCCACCCGGGACGTCGAAGCCGTTCGCGGATCCCGGACATGTCCCGCCCGCCGACATTGCACCCCGCGCCGTCCACGGTGAACCGGCGACACGCCACGGGCGTAGATACAACCGGTCGGCATGGCGGACGGGCCGCCGGGGTACTGCACGACGACGAGGCCGACGCCGGGAGGGCACGATGAGGACGCGGGCGCGACGAGGGTCGGGAGGGTCACTCGTGGGCCTGGCGGTGGCGCTGGTGGCGGCGGTCGGCTGCGCCGTCGGGGGAGTCTCCGAGCCGTCCGGTCAGCCGGCCCCGGACCAGCGGTCCGCCGACCGCGACCCGTCGACGACCCGCGCCGACGGCACCACCAGCGTCGAGGAGTTCGAGGACGACGTCGTGACGGCGCAGCGCATCGCGGAGCGGTACTGGTCCGAGCAGTTCCGTGCCTCCGGGGAACGCTTCCAGCCGGTGCGGCGGATCCTGCCGTACCAGCGCGACGGCGAGGTCGCCTGCGGCGGGCAGGAGATCCCCCGCAACAACGCCGTCTACTGCTCGGCCGGCGACTTCATCGCCTACGACATCCGCTGGTCGGTGGGCGCGTTCCGGCAGATCGGCGACGCCTTCGTCTACTACCTGCTCGGCCACGAGTACGCCCACGGCATCCAGACCCGGCTCGGCATCCGCTACGAGTTCACCATCCAGCAGGAGCTGCAGGCCGACTGCATGGCCGGGGCGTTCCTCGGCGACTCGGTCCGGGGCAAGGTGCTGGCCCTGGCCGACGGCGACCTGGAGGAGTTCCGCGAGGGGCTGCTGGCCGTCGGCGACGACCCCGACCAGCCGTGGTTCGCCGAGGGCTCGCACGGCACCGCCGAGCAGCGCACCGAGGCGTTCTTCCGCGGCTACGAGCGGTCCCTGGACGCCTGCGACCTCACCTGAGCGCCGGTGGCGGCGTAGCTCACCCCGGCCGGCACCGCCGTCGCCGGCCGGAGGCCGGCTGGGAGGATCCTCCGGTACGCCCACCCGAGGAGGATCCGCTGAGCAGCCACCATCCCGCCGCCGTGCTCTTCGACATGGACGGCACCCTGGTCGACAGCGAGAAGCTGTGGGACGTCGCGCTGCGCGAGCTGGCCGACGCGTACGGGGGCAGCCTCTCCGACGCCGCCCGCAAGGCGATGATCGGCACCAGCATGGCCGCGTCGATGCGGATCCTGCACGAGGACCTCGGCCAGCCGGAGCGGGACCCCGAGGTCAGCGCCGCGTGGATCGACGCGCGGATCCTGGAGCTGTTCCGCACCGGGCTGCGCTGGCGGCCCGGCGCGTCACCGCTGCTGCGGGCGGTACGCGCCGCGGGCATCCCCACCGCCCTGGTCACCTCCAGCGGCCGGGCGCTGGTCGAGGTCGCCCTCGACACGCTGGGCCGGGACAACTTCGACGTGGTGGTGTGCGGCGACGAGGTCGACGCGGCGAAGCCGCACCCCGAGCCGTACCTGACCGCCGCCCGCATGCTCGGCGTGCCGATCGCGCGCTGTGTGGCGATCGAGGACTCGCCGACCGGAGTGGCCAGCGCGCTCGCCGCCGGTGCCGCGGTGCTCGCGGTACCGGCTGAGGTGCCGCTGAGCCCGGCCGACGGCGTACACCAGTTGGAGAGCCTCACCGCGGCAGACCTGGAGCTGCTCGCGGCCCTGCTCGGCGAGCCGCCGCCGCTGCGTTGAGCGTTAAGAAGGGCCCCCTGCTCTACGCCAGGCGTTAACAGGGGGCCCTTCCTTACACCTCAGTCGTGGGCGATGGCGCCCAGGACGTTGATCCGCGCGGCGCGGACGGCGGGCAGCACCGCGGCCACCACCCCGACGATCGCCGCGAGGCCCAGCATGATCAGCATCTGGCCCCAGGGGAGCACCAGGTCGGTGATGCCCTCGTCGCGGAGAGCCTCGACCACGGCCGCGCCGAGGCCGGTGCCCACGGCGAGGCCGAGCAGCGCCCCGAACACCGAGATCACCACCGCCTCGACGGTGATCATCCGCATCGTCTGTGCCCGCCGCAGGCCGATCGCCCGCAACAGACCCAGCTCACGGGTGCGCTCCAGCACCGACAGCGCCAGGGTGTTGACGATGCCCAGCACGGCGATCACGATGGCCAGCGCCAGCAGGATCTGGATCATCCTGAGCAGACCGTCGAGCTGGCTGGTCTGCTGCTCGACGAACGCGTCCCGGTCGGCCACCGACACCTCGGGGCTGTCCGCGAGCAGCGCCTCGACCTGCGGCTGCACGTCGGCCACCTGACTGCCCGGGTCGAGCTGGAGGAAAGCCTGGATCGGCTGCGGGACGGCGAAGTCCTTCGCGGCCTCCTCCGGCAGCACCACCGGGTTGTTCAGCTCCGAGCTCTTGTAGATGCCGGACACCGTGTAGGTGCGCTGCTCACCCCGGGTCAGCTGCACCGGCACCGTCGAGCCGACCGACAGCCCGCGTTCGGTCGCCACGTCGGAGCTGACCAGCATCTGACCCGGTCCGACGCGGCTGACGTCACCGGCGACAACCTCCGTGCCGAAGATCTGCCCCTGCGCGGCGACGTCGCTGGACGCCGACACCCAGGTCTGCTCGCCGCCGACGATGGCCAGGTCGCCGTACTCGCCGTCGACCAGTCGCACACCGGGCAGCGCCGCCGCCTTCTCCAGGACGCCCGGGTCGAAGCTCGGCGGCCGCGGACCGCTCTGCACCCCGGCGATGACCAGCTCGGCCTTGACCCCGGTCTCCGCCAACTTGCCGAAGCTGCCCTTGGCCGAGTCCAGGATCACGGTGACCCCGGTGACCAGGGCGATGCCGACCATCAGCGCGGCGGCCGTGATGGCGGTGCGCCGAGGGTTGCGGCCGGAGTTGAGACGACCGAGCTTGCCCGGCACCGACCAGGCGAACAACGCACCGAGCAGGCTCACCACCGGCCGGCTGATCAGCGGGGTCAGCAGAGCGACGCCGATGAACGCGAACAGCACCCCGCCGAGGATCGTGGCGAGCGTGTTGTCCCCGGCGTTGCCGCTGAGGCCCAGGAAGAGCAGCACCGCGCCGATGCCGGTGACGATGCCACCGGCCACGGTCACCTTCGTCAGCGGCCGGTCCGGCGTCGCCACGTCCTGCATCGCGGCGATCGGAGGGATCCGCGCCGCCCGCAGCGCCGGCAGCAGCGCCGCCACCACGGTGATGACCAGGCCGACCGCGAAGGCGCCGATCACCGCCGCCGGGGGCACGGCGACACCGGCCAGGTCGAGCCCGCCGGCCACGTTGCCGAACACCCACGCCAGCAGCGCACCGATGCCGATGCCGGCGGCCAGGCCGAGCACCGAGGCGATCAGGCCCACCACGACCGCCTCCAGCACCACCGACCCGATGACCTGCCGGCCGCTCGCGCCGATCGCCCGCATCAGCGCCAGCTCACGGGTGCGCTGCGCCACGATGATCGAGAAGGTGTTGAGGATGAGGAACGTGCCGACCAGCAGCGCCACCGCCGCGAAGCCCAGCAGGATCCGGTTGAAGAAGGTCAGCCCCTCCTTGAGGCTGGCCGCCGAGTCCGCGGCCAACTGCTCGCCGGTCTTGACCTCGTACTCGCCCCCGAGCGCGGCGGCGACGTCGTCGCGCAGCGCCTCCGGGGTCACCCCGTCGGCGGCGGTGACGGTGATGCTGCTGAAGGTGTCGGGCTGGCCGAGCATCAGCTGCTGCGCCACCGGCGTGGTGAAGAAGACCTCGTTGAGGCCGCCGATCGAGTCCCGGTCGCCGCTGTAGCCGACCACACCGACCAGGGTGAACGGGCGGGCCTTGGACTCGACCGCGGTCAGCACGCCGACCTGCTGGCCGACCTGCACCTTGGCGGCGGTGGCCAGCGCCTTGTTGATGACGATCTCGTCGTCGGCCTGGGGCGCGCGGCCCTCGCGCAGCCGCAGCAGGTCGCTCTCGCCGGTCCAGTTCTCGCCCAGCTGCGGCGGCCCGAACGACGTCACCACCTTGCCGTTGCTGCCGATCAGGCGGGCACCGTCGGCGGCGACCACGCCCACCGCGTCGGTCACCCCCGGCACCTGCTTGACCCGGTCCACCGTCGTCGCCGGAACCGGGGCGGCCACCTGCTCGCCCTGCACCTCGCTGAGCGCCACCTTCGGCTTCGCCGCGACGTTCACGTCGATCTCGGAGGTGCCCTCGGCGAAGACCGCGTCGAAGGAGCGGCCAAGGGTGTCGGTGAGCACGAACGCCCCGGAGACGAACATGACGCCGAGGACCACCGCCAGCCCGGACAGGATCAGCCGGAGCTTGCGGGCCAGCAGGCTCTTCAGTGTCGCGCGGAACATCAGCTGCCCACCTCGGCCGGGGTGTCCAGCTTCTTCATGGTGTCCAGCACCGTCTCCGCCGTGGGCTCGATCAGCTCGGAGACGATCTGCCCGTCGGCGAGGAAGACCACCCGGTCGGCGTACGCGGCGGCGGTCGGGTCGTGGGTGACCATGACGATCGTCTGGCCGTACTCGCGGACCGAGGTGCGCAGGAAGTTGAGCACCTCCGCGCCGGAGCGGGAGTCCAGGTTGCCGGTCGGCTCGTCGGCGAAGATCACCTCGGGGCGGGAGACCAGCGCCCGGGCACACGCCACCCGCTGCTGCTGCCCACCGGAGAGCTGCGCCGGCCGGTGCTCCAGCCGGTCCCGCAGGCCCACCGTGGCGATCACCGTGTCGTACCACGCCGGGTCCGGCTTACGGCCGGCGATCGACAGCGGCAGCAGGATGTTCTCCTTGGCCGTCAGCGTGGGGAGCAGGTTGAACTGCTGGAAGATGAAGCCCACCTTGTCGCGCCGCAGCTTCGTCAGCCCGGCGTCGCCGAGGCCGGTCACCGTGGTGTCGCCGATCGCCACCGTCCCCCGGGTCACCGAGTCCAGCCCGGCCAGGCAGTGCATCAACGTCGACTTGCCCGAGCCCGACGGACCCATGATCGCCGTGAACCGGCCCCGCTCGAACTCGGCGGTGACGCCCCGCAGGGCGATGACCTGCGCCTCACCGCTGCCGTACACCTTCCACACGTCGCTCGCCCGGGCCGCGGCCTCTGCCTGCGGTCCTACCGTCGCCGTCACTTTTTCTCCCTCTTCCGTCCGTCTCATCCGCGCCGCCCCCGCTGGTCCGGCGCGACAGTCCCATCATCGGCGCATCCCGGGGCCCCTCCGTCCGACTCCGGGCGGAGTCGAGGCGGATTTCGCACTGCGGGTAGCCCGGACCGCGACTCAGGGTTGACCCTGATCCGGCCGACCGTCGAACGCTTTCCCACGGCCGTCGCCCAACCTGCACCGTGACGCCGCGTGAGGGTCAACCCCACCGTGCCGTCGCTGGTGACGGTAGGTGACGGAAGCAACGGCGCCGTCGCCCGACGGCGACTCCCCGGGACGCGCTGGACGCGCCTCTGGTGGACCTGCCGGGCACCCGCAGCGGTCAGCGTCGTGCCGGGTGAGCGCGTCCGAGGGCGCCGGCCCGGCCCCACCGACCCGGGATGTTGAGCAGTTCCATCCGGCCCATGCCCGTGGGCACGGCCGGTCTGGTCACGAGGTGGTTCCCACGCGGCTCCATTCCGAGCATGGTCCGCAGCAACAGCAAGGGGGTGCCGGTGGACCACGCCTGTGGACTGCACGCCGTGGGGTACAGCACCGGGTACCGGGTCAGCGTCCGGTCGTATCCGCCGAAGGCCTCCGGCAATCTGCCGTCGAAGAACTCGGCGGCGTCGATGATGCCCTCGGCGATGCGTCCTGCCTCGTGGGCGAAGCCGTAGCGCCGAAGGCCCCAGGCGATGAACGCGTTGTCGAAGGGCCAGACGGCGCCGACGTGGTAGCCGATGGGGTTGTACCGTCCCTGTCCCTCGGCCAGGGTGCGTACGCCCCAGCCGGAGAACAGTCGAGGGCCGAGCAGGTGCTCGGCGATCTTCGCGGCCCGGGATTCTTCGACGATCCCGCTCCACAGGAGGTGTCCGATGTTCGAGGAGAGCGCGTCGACCTGGCGACCGTCGCCGTCGAGAGCGAGGGCGTAGTATTCGCCGTCCTCGACCCAGAAGTCCTGGTTGAAGCGCTGCTTGAGCTCCGCCGCCTCCCGTTCCAGCCGGTCGGCGTATGCCGGGTCGTTCCAGAACTCGCGGGCCAGCCGGGCGCCGCGGATCTTGGCGTCGTAGGCGTAGCCCTGCAGCTCACAGGTGGCGCGGGGCAGACCGGCCAGCCTCCCGTCCCGGAAGCAGATCGAGTCCCAGGAGTCCTTCCAGCACTGGTTCTCCAACCCGTTCTTCTCGTTGCGGCGCCGGTACCATACGTAGCCGTCGCCCATGATGTCGCCGTACTCGTCGATCCAGTGCAGCGCGGCTCTCGCGGCACGCTCGAGCATCCGCACGGTGGCGGCGTCTCCGGTCCACCGCTCGTACTCGTCGAGCAGGATCAGGTAGAGCGGGGTGGAGTCGGCGCTGCCGTAGTACGGCGAGTGGGGCTGCTCCTCGAAGCCGATCGTCTCCCCGTACCGGAGTTCGTGCAGTATCTTCCCCGGCTCCTCCTCGCGGAAGTCGTCGAGGACGACGCCCTGCAACAGCGCCAGCAGGCGCAGCGTCGTGACCGCCAGTTCCGGCACGAACGGCAGCGCCTGCAGGCTGGTGAAGATGCTGTCCCGGCCGAAGATCGCCATGAACCACGGCAGGCCGGCGGCGGGCAGGGCATGTCCGCCGCCGGTCAGCGGCATGAAGCGCAGCGCGGCGAGATCGGACAGGCTGCGCCGGTAGGTCATCGCCAACGCGGGGGAGTCGCAGGTCAGACGGGGGGCCTCCGCGAGCCAACGGTCCAGGTCCTGCCGCATCTGCCCGCGGGCCCGACCGGGCGTGCCCTGCAGATTCTCCCGAAGATCACGTCCGTCCACGCCCAGGGTCTGCACGTGGATGTCGGTGACCCACTCCCCGTGCGGTTCGAGCCGGACATCGTACGTCAACCCCCGCTCGTCGATCTGCGCCGGCTCCGTGGAGGAGACCAACGTCTCCCGGTGGAACGTCTCCCGCCGATAGCCGAGCCGCAGGCGCCCGTCCTCGATCCGGGCGTAGTGCCCGCCCTTCTTGTTGCGTACGTCCTTGATCTCGAAAAGGTCGGCGAAATCGCTCTCGATGTCGATCCGGATCCGCAGGTCGACGGGCCCGGGTTCGTGGTTGATCACGGTCAGCCGCTCGTCGAAGCTCGCGCCGATCGAGCGCTCGCGAATGGCCGACACGCTGATGTCCACCAGCGGAGTCAGGACGGTCGGGACGACGAAGAATCGGCTCTCGAAGTACTCAACCTCCTCAACGGTGAGGGCGTTGACCCGTTCACCGTTGATGGAGAGGATCCATTTCGACAGGAACCGGGTGTCGAACGAGAAGAAGCCGGTCGGGATGGCCGGCGACGCGTCGATGTCGCCGCTCTCCTCACTGACCACGAACGTGTTGCCGTCCAGCAGTCGAACGAGTCCGTCGCTCATGCCGGTCCGCTCTCCCGGGGGGCGAACTCCCGGGGGTGCTGTGCACCGGGTGGCCCCGGCATCACCCGCTGGAGGAAACGGGCAAGCCGCACGTCACCTTCGGCCCTGAGTTCGTTACGCACCCACGCCGCGTAGATGTGCGACCTGCCGGTGACGATGCGGTCGAAGGCCGCTCTGCTGCCCCTGAGCACGCAGTCGGCCCCGGTCTCCTCCCGCGAGACGTGGACATCGCCGTGTCTGATCATCAGCAACCAGTGGTCGACCTCGTGGTCCTCTTCGAGGTCGAACCGGATGGTGCCGACGGCGTCCTCGAGGAGGGGTTCGTGGCCCCGCCGGCCGAGCGCGTCGAAGAAGTTCGCGGTGGGATTCGACATGAGTCTCCTCCGGTAGGTCCCCGAGCCCGGACGAGCAGCCACCCTCACGATGACCGGTGGCGGCGTACCGCCGCATCACCCGCACCGGGTGAGATATCCAGGTCCTCCGGGAGTGGCCCGACGATCTCATCCGTTCCGGGTGAGGTCAGGGCACCACCATCTGAGCGATGCTCATCGTGGTCGCGATTCTTCTGCCCGGGGGTGGTGGTGCCATGTCGGAGACGACCCGGAGATTCTTCGACGCGCTCGAACGACACGGCCACGAACGCGTCCTGAAGAAGACGAACGGCACCATCCGGTTCGACCTGGAACAGGACCAGGAGGTCGACCACTGGTTCGTGGAGATCCGCGGGGGTGCCGTCCGCGTGTCACAACGGGACGCCGACGCCGACGCCGTCATTCGTGCGGACAGTGCCTTCTTCGACCGCATGGTCCGTGGCGAGGCCAAACCGCTCCCGGCGTGGCTGAGGAACGAGATGACGAGTGAGGGAAAATTCCGATTCATCGTCCTGCTGGAGCGGCTCTTCGCACCTCCCCCCGGGGCGCGACATCCGCGAGACGTCGTCCGTGACCGTGGGCGGCGCGGATGAAGACGGACCTGATCAGGATCCTCGACGGCAACATCTTCGTGCTGAGCGACGGCAGTGGCGACCTGGAGGCGAAGCCCAACGGGCCGTCCGGGTTCTACTCGTTCGACACCCGGTTCCTGTCCCTGTGGCGGCTGACCCTCAACGGTGAACGGCTGAGCCCACTCGCCCGGGACCACCCATCCTATTTCGAGGTGCGATTCTTCCTGGTGCCCGGCGCACCCACCCACTACGTCGACGCGAAGGTGTCGGTGATCCGGGAGCGGTCGGTGGCCGGTAGCTTCGAGGAGCAGTTGACGGTGCTCAACCACTCCGGCGAAGCGGCCGAGATCACCGTCCGCCTGGAGGCGGACTCCGACTTCGTGCCGCTGATCGTGGCGGCACACGGGCGTACGCCGAAGGGGCGGCTGTACCGGCGCGTCGAGAACGGCCGGCTGTATCTCGGCTACCAGCGCGAAGCGTTCCGGCGGGAGACGGTCATCTCCTCCACCACCGATCCGGCGCAGGTCGACGAACGGGGGCTGACGTACCGGATCCGGATCGAACCGCACGGCCGGTGGAGCACGACGCTGCACGTCCGTGGCCTGGTGCTGCGCCCGGACGGTGAGGACGTCCGGGAGCATGTCCATCCCGGCCGCCGCCGGCGGGACAGGTCCCGGCTCGAGCGGGACCTCCAACAGTGGCTCGGCGCGGCTCCGCAGCTGATCTGCGACTGGGAGCCACTGGAGAGGACGTACCGGCGGACCATGGTCGATCTCGCCGCGCTGGGGTACTCGCCGCTGACGCTGCCGACCGAGGCGCTGCCCGCGGCGGGGCTGCCGTGGAGCGCGACCATCGCCGGCCGGGAAGCCATCTTCGCCAGCCTGCAGGCGTTGCCGTTCGCGCCGGGCCTCGCCCATGCCGCCCTGCACATGCTCGGCATCGACCAGGGCGCGGTGCTCGACGACTTCCGGGACGAGGAGCCCGGCAAGATCCTGCGGGAGTTCCGCTACGGGGAACTGGTCGCGTTCGAGGAACGCCCACAGTCGCCGTACTACGGCGCCGCCGACATCACCCCGCTCTACGTGATCCTGCTCGACGAGTACGAGCGGTGGACCGGAGATGCCGATACGGTGCGGGAGTTCGAGGACGAGGCGCGGGCGGCCCTGCACTGGATTGACGAGTACGGCGACATCATGGGCGACGGCTACGTCTGGTACCAGCGCCGCAACGAACGAACCGGGCTGGAGAACCAGTGCTGGAAGGAATCTCCCAACGCGATCTCCTTCCGGGACGGCAGGCTGGCCGGTCTGCCCCGCGCCACCTGTGAGCTGCAGGGCTACGCCTACGACGCCAAGATCCGCGGCGCCCGGCTGGCCCGACAGTTCTGGAACGACCCCGACTACGCCGACCGGCTCGAACGCGAAGCGGCCGAACTCAAGCAACGCTTCAACCACGACTTCTGGGTCACCGACGGCGAGTACTACGCCCTCGCCCTCGACGGCGACGGCCACCAGGTCGACGCCCTCTCCTCCAACATCGGCCACCTGCTGTGGAGCGGCATCGTCGAAGAATCCCGGGCCGCGAAGATCGCCGAGCACCTGCTCGGCCCCCGCCTCTTCTCCGGCTGGGGAGTACGCACCCTCGCCGAGGGGGAGGGCCGCTACAACCCGCTCGGGTACCACGTCGGCACGGTGTGGCCCTCCGACAACTCCTTTATCGCCTGGGGGCTACGCCGCTACGGCTTCGCCCACGAAGCGGGCCGCATCGCCGAGGGGATCATCGACGCGTCGCACCACTTCCAGGGCCGGCCGCCGGAGGCCTTCGGCGGCTTCGACCGCGAGTTGACCCGGGGCCCCGTCCCGTACCCGACGGCCAACAGTCCCCAGGCCGAAGCCACGGGAGCACCCCTGCTGCTGGTGCGCACTCTGCTCGGTCTCGAGCCGTACGGGGACGATCTGGTGGTCGAGCCGGCGTTGCCCGAGCGGTTCGGCCGCATCGAACTGCTCGACATCCCGGGACGGTGGGGCCGGGTCGACGCCATCGGCAGCGTGGATCGGCGCGGCGAGGAGACGGACCGGCAGACCAGCCTGGCCACGTCGCCACGCGAAGCGTGACGAGCGATCACCATTGCGGGCGGACCAGCCGCGTGGCCACGCCGGCACCGTCCCGACCGGCTCCACCGGAATCCTGGCGGCGTGCACCCGGAAGCCGCTGCCGGAGCGCGATCATCCGTAGGGTCCCACCGTGGGGGCCGACCCGTTCGTTCCGGCATGCCCACCATCCGTGCCCGATCCGGTCGGGCCGCGACGTGTCCCGCACGACCAGCGCCTCGATCCCGGTCAGGCCGGGCCACGGGGCCAGCTCGGCGACCGGCTCCGCCTCGGTACGCAGCACGTCCAGCAGCCGGCGCAGCATCTTCGGCTGGTGTCCCCCGGGCCGGCGGCCACCCTCCCGTATTCATGCGGGGTGGACGTGCTCCCTATTCGTCCGCGCCCGGTGCGGCGGGGTTGGAGCGGGCGTCGCGCAGCGGGTCGGCGGCGGCCGAGCGGTCCGGGAACGGCGGCGGGGTCCCACCGAAGCTGGGGCAGTGCGCCTGATGGCTGCACCAGTCGCAGAGCCGGCTCGGTCGGGGACGGAAGTCCTGCCGCTGGGTGGCCTGCTCGATCGCCTGCCAGAGTGCCACCACCGTGCGCTCGAAGCGCAGCAGCTCGTCGGCGTCCGGGGAGTAGTCACAGACCTCGGCGTCCTTGAGGTAGAGCAGGCGCAGCACCCGCGGCACCACGCCCCGGGTGCGCCACAGCACCAGCGCGTAGAACTTCAGCTGGAACAGCGCCCGGGCCTCGAACGCCTCCCGTGGCGCACCGCCGGTCTTGTAGTCGACCACCCGCAGCGCGCCGTCCGGCGCCACGTCCAACCGGTCCAGGTAGCCCCGGATCAGGAGCTCCCCGTCGACGACCGCGGAGATCAGGCTCTCCCGCTCGGCCGGCTCCAGGCGCCGCGGGTCCTCCACCGCGAAGTAGCCCTCCAGCAGCGCGGCGGCCGACCGCAGGAACGCGGCGGCGGCCTCCTCGTCACCGTCGGCGAACAGCCCGGCGAGCTCCGGCTGCTCGGTGACCAGCCGGTCCCACTGCGGGGACACCAGGTCACCGGCGGCGGTCGGGGTGCGCCCGGTTGCCGGCAGGTCGAACAGCCGCTCCAGCACCGCGTGCACCAGCGTGCCCCGGGCCTGCTCGACGCTCGGCTTCTCGGGCAGCCGGTCGATGCTGCGGAACCGGTAGAGCAGCGGGCACGTCTTGAAGTCCGCCGCGCGCGACGGCGACAGCGACGCCCGCACCGTCGCCGGCACCTCCGCCGGGAGCGCGGGCTGCTGTGTCGTCACCGGTTCCGCCGTCATGTCCGGAAGGTTAGGACACCGGTCCGACAGCATCCCCGTCGCCGCTCCGGTTCGTGATCTCCCGCCGCGTAGCATCGGGCCGGTGGAACGGACGAGACGCGCACCCCGCCGGACCGACCGGCGCCCCGGCGTGACCGTGGGCCGGGTGTTCGGCGTGCCGCTGCACCTCAACGGCTCCATGGTGCTGCTGGCGCTGCTGGTCACGGTGATGTACGCGGAGTTCGCCCGCCGCCAGCTCGACCTGCCGCAGGCCGCCGGCTACCTGATCGGCTTCGCCTTCGTCGTCTCCCTGCTCGGCTCGGTGCTGCTGCACGAACTGGGCCACGCGCTGACCGCCCGCCGGTACGGCATCGGCGTGCGCGGGATCACCCTGGAACTGCTCGGCGGCTACACCGAGATGGACCGCGACGCCCCGTCGCCGCGCGTCGACCTGCTGGTGTCGCTGGCCGGCCCGGCCGTGTCCGCGGTGCTCGGCGTGGTCGCCGTCGCCGCCACCCTGGCGCTGCCCGACCGGACGCTGCTCAACCAGCTCGCCTTCCAGTTGGCCGTCAGCAACGTCATCGTCGCGCTGTTCAACATCCTGCCGGGGCTGCCCCTGGACGGCGGGCGGGCGCTGCGCGCGGTCGTCTGGGCGGTGACCGCCGACCGCCACCGCGCGACCGAGATCGCCGGGTGGGTGGGTCGCGGCATCGCCGTCGGCACCGTGCTGCTGGTCACCGTGCTCACCGTCAACCGGTTCCTCGCGCCGCTGGCGCTCCCGCTGATGCTGCTGGTCGCGTTCACCCTGTGGCGGGGCGCCGGGCAGTCCATCCGGGTGGCCCGGGTCAGCCGCCGGCTGCCCCTGATCGACCTGTCCCGCCTGGCCCGCCCGGTGCTGACCGTACCGACCGGCACCCCCCTCGCCGAGGCGCAGCGCCGCCGCGACACCGGGCCCCAGCCGGGCGCCGCCCTGGTCGTGTCGGACTCCACCGGCCGCCCGATCGGCCTGGTCGACCCGGCGGCGGCCGGAGCCGTGCCCGTCGAGCGGCGCCCCTGGCTGGCGGTCGACGCGGTGTCCCGGTCGCTGGCCGGTCTGCCCACCATGCCGGTCGGACTGGACGGGGAGCGGGTCATGGAGACCGTCCAGGCCCACCCGGGCGCACAGTACGTCGTGACGGCAGGCGAAGATGTCGTCGGCATCCTGCACATCGCGGATCTGGCTCAGCTCCTCGAACCTCACCGGAAGATGAACACGTGACCGCAACTCCCTCCGCCGCCCCGGTCGACCCGGGCACCCCCGCCGACGTCCCGGCGCCGCCCCCCGTGCACCGCGGGCCGTTCCGTGTCGGCGACCGGGTGCAGCTGACCGATCCCAAGGGGCGGATGCACACGGTCACCCTGGAACCCGGCAAGGAGTTCCACACCCACCGGGGCATCCTCAAGCACGACGCGCTCATCGGGCTGCCCGACGGCAGCGTGGTGACCACCTCCGGCGGCGGCACCGCCTTCCTCGCGCTGCGCCCGCTGCTGTCGGACTACGTGCTGTCCATGCCCCGCGGCGCGCAGGTGATCTACCCGAAGGACTCGGCCCAGATCGTCGCCATGGGCGACATCTTCCCCGGCGCGAAGGTCCTGGAGGCCGGCGCCGGTTCCGGCGCGCTGAGCTGCTCGCTGCTGCGGGCCGTCGGCACCACCGGCGAGCTGCACTCGTTCGAGCTGCGCGACGACTTCGCCCAGATCGCCAAGCGCAACGTCGAGGCCTTCTTCAACGGCCCGCACCCCGCCTGGCGCCTGCACGTCGGCGACGTCGCCCAGTGCACCGAGACCGGCTTCGACCGGATCATCCTCGACATGCTCACCCCCTGGGAGACCCTCGACATGGTCGAGCGGGCGCTCGTGCCCGGCGGCGTCTTCATCGGGTACGTGGCCACCACCCCGCAGCTGTCCGAGCTGGTGGAGGCCCTGCGGGAACGGGGCGGCTGGACCGAACCCCGCGCCTGGGAGTCGCTGGTGCGGGACTGGCACGCCGAGGGCCTGGCCGTCCGGCCCGACCACCGCATGATCGCCCACACCGCGTTCCTGGTCTCCGCGCGTAAGCTCGCGCCCGGGGTCCTCGCCCCGCCGCGCCGGCGCAAGCCCAGCAAGGGCGTCGAGGCGTACGAGCAGCGCCGGGCGGTGCTGCGCGAGGCGGAGGCGGCCCGCCAGGCGGCTGCCGCCCAGGCCGCCGAGGCGGAGCCCGCGACGGCGGGGGAGACGGACCGGCCGTGACGGCGGAAGGCGGCGGCCGGGCATGACGGTGCGGACCCCGCCGGCGTACGCGGGCCGGCGGCACGAGTGCGGGGAGGCGGCATGACCCGGCCCGGCTTCGGCGGCGGCGACCTGCCGGCGGTGTTCCCGGACTGGTCGCCCTACCAGGACCTCGAGTCGGCGGCACGCGCCTACCTGCGCGACCCCGACGTGGCCCTCGAGGCGCTCGGCGGGGTGCTGCGGGGCGCCTCCGTGCTCGGATTCACCCTGGAACGCTTCGTCAACGAGGTCAACGGCGTGTGGCAGGAGGTCGTCGTCTGCGACGGCAGCCGACTGATCCTCTGGCACGGCGAGGACGTGCCGCCCGGTGAGGGCCCACCCGGCTCGATGACCTCCTCGCTGCGGGTGGTCCCGGTCAGCACCGTCACCGAGGTGGGCTGCCGGCGCCGGCTGACCCGCGACGACGACGGCGGGATCCGCGTCGACAGCATCGACGTCTACCTGCTGCTGACCTCGCTCGACGAGGCCCCGCCCACCGAGGAGGTCGTCGGCGGGCCCCGCCACGACGCGCTGCGCTTCGGCAAGACCCTCGACGACGGCGGCGCCGGGCAGATCGCCCGCCTGGAGGAGTTCGCCCGGCTGGTGGCCTCGGTGGTCGGCCGACCGATGCTCTGACACACGCCCGTCGGCGGGGCCGGTCGATGCCGGGTCGGCCCCGCGGTGGGGCAGCTCGACACACCGCGACCGCTGGACCGCGGCCGTCAGTCCTCGGCCTCCGGGCCGGCCACCTCGACGCCGTCGCTGCCGCGCACGACGTGGATGCAGTCGCCCGGGCACTCCTTCGCCGAGTCGATCACCTCGAGGCGCAGGTGCTCGGGCACGTCCACGCGGGCGCCCGGCGCCTGGAGCAGCTCACCGTCGGGGCCCTTCACGTACGCCAGGCCGTCGACGTCGAACTCGAACACCTCCGGCGCGTACTGCACGCAGAGCCCGTCACCCGTGCAGAGATCCTGGTCCACCCAGACCTGCAGCTGGTCGGTCGCGACCTCGGCCACCGGTGCACCCCCCATGTTCTCCCGTCCCACGCCTCGACGGTACCCGAACGCCCGTTCCGGCCCGCCGACCCACCCTTGGCGATCAAGGTTCGGTGACGAGGGCGTTGCGTGGGACCGAATCGGCCTCATAGCGGCTAGTGTTAGGGCAGAACGTTCAAGCCCCCCGGGGAGGTGGGACGTGGCACGCAGCGACGACGCGGACTCGCGCGCCGCACGGTGGGAGAAGGAGGCCCACGATCTCTCCACGCAGGTCGCGTTCCTTCAAGAGGAACTCGCTCTGGTGCGGCGCAAGTTGACCGAAAGCCCCCGACACGTCCGGCAGCTCGAAGAGCGGCTGGCGGCCACCCAGGCACAGTTGGCGCGGCTGACCGAGAACAACGACCGGCTGGTGAGCACCCTCAAGGAGGCTCGCGCGCAGATCGTGACGCTCAAGGAGGAGATCGACCGCCTCGCGCAACCGCCGAGTGGCTACGGCGTCTTCCTGGCCCGGCACGACGACGGCACGGTGGACGTGTTCACCGGCGGTCGCAAGCTCCGGGTCGCGGTCTCGCCCTCGCTCGACGTGGACGAGCTGCAACGTGGCCAGGAGGTCCTGCTCAACGACGCGCTCAACATCGTCGACGCGTTCGGTTTCGAGCGGGTCGGCGAGGTGGTGATGCTCAAGGAGATCCTCGCCGGTCCCGACGGAGCGGCCGGTGACCGGGCGCTGGTGGTCTCCCACTCCGACGAGGAGCGGATCGTCCACCTCGCCGACACCCTGATCGGCACGCCGATCCGCGCCGGCGACTCGCTCATGATCGAGCCCCGCTCGGCGTACGCGTACGAGCGGATCCCGAAGAGCGAGGTCGAGGAGCTGGTCCTGGAGGAGGTGCCCGACGTCGACTACACCGACATCGGCGGCCTCCAGTCGCAGATCGAGCAGATCCGCGACGCGGTGGAGCTGCCCTTCCTGCACGCCGACCTGTTCCGTGAGCACCAGCTCCGCCCGCCGAAGGGCATCCTGCTCTACGGCCCGCCCGGCTGCGGCAAGACGCTGATCGCCAAGGCGGTGGCCAACTCGCTGGCGAAGAAGATCGCCGAGCGGATGGGCAAGGAGAGGCACACCAGCTTCTTCCTCAACATCAAGGGCCCGGAGCTGCTCAACAAGTACGTCGGTGAGACCGAGCGGCACATCCGGCTGATCTTCCAGCGGGCGCGGGAGAAGGCCGGCGAGGGCACGCCGGTGATCGTGTTCTTCGACGAGATGGACTCGATCTTCCGGACCCGTGGCTCGGGTGTCTCCTCCGACGTGGAAAACACGATCGTCCCCCAGCTGCTCAGCGAGATCGACGGTGTCGAGGGCCTGGAGAACGTCATCGTCATCGGCGCCTCCAACCGGGAGGACATGATCGACCCGGCCATCCTGCGCCCCGGCCGGCTCGACGTGAAGATCAAGATCGAGCGGCCGGACGCCGAGGCCGCGAAGGACATCTTCTCCAAGTACATCCTCTCCGGGCTGCCCCTGCACCCGGACGACCTGGCCGAACACGGCGGCGACCCTCAGGCCACCGTGGCGGCCATGATCGACGCGGTCGTGCTGCGGATGTACTCGGAGACCGAGGAGAACCGCTTCCTCGAGGTCACCTACGCCAACGGCGACAAGGAAGTCCTGTACTTCAAGGACTTCAACTCCGGCGCGATGATCCAGAACATCGTCGACCGGGGCAAGAAGATGGCCATCAAGGAGTTCCTCACCTCCGGTCGCAAGGGCCTCCGGCTCCAGCACCTCCTCGACGCCTGCGTCGACGAGTTCCGGGAGAACGAGGACCTTCCCAACACCACCAACCCCGACGACTGGGCCCGCATCTCCGGCAAGAAGGGCGAGCGGATCGTCTACATCCGCACGCTCGTCTCCGGAGGCAAGGGCGCCGAGGCCGGCCGGTCCATCGAGACCGCCAGCAACACCGGCCAGTACCTGTAGCCGACGTCGGCGACGGCGGGGCGGCGCCATCCGGGGCCGCCCCGCCGTTCCGGTTTTCCGGACGACGTGAAGCGGCTCCAGCCGCTAGGGTCCTCGGCGTGCGACGACGACTCATTCCCGCCCTTGCCCTCGGCCTCACCGCGCTGCTCACCGGCTGCGGCACGGACACCGACTCGCCGGCCGGCGCCGCGCCCAGTCCCTCGTCCACGGCCAGCAGCGCCGCCGTCGACCCGGTCGCCGCCATCACCGGCAGCCTCGCCCGCAGCGTCCGTGAGCCGGTGCGCATGGACGTGACCATGGGCGTCGGCGGCCAGTCCCTGCGCCTGGAGGCGGCCGTCGACCCGGCCACCGAGGAGATGACGGTGGAGATGAGCGGACCCGAGTCCTTCACCCTGATCGTGTCCAAGGACGCCGTCTACCTGAAGGACGAGACCGAGGACGACGCCTGGATGAAGCTCGACCGTGCTCGGCTCAAGCCGGGCGGCCCACTGTCCCAGGGCCTCGACATCGAGTCGCAGGCCGGCATCCTCGGTGGCGTCGTCTCCGCCCAGCCGGCGGGCGACGGGCGCTACACCGGCATCGCCGACCTCCACAAGGCGGCCGCCGCGGCCGGTAGCGACGACCAGCGCGAGTCCCTCGGGAGCATCGCCAAGCTGGTCAAGCAGCCCTCCGCGGTGCCGTTCGAAGCCTCGATCGACGCCGAGGGTCGGCTGACCGCCCTCAGCTACACCGTCGACATGCCCACCGGATCGATGAAGACCGAGATGACGCTGCACAGCTTCGGCGAGCCGGTGACCATCACGCCACCCCCGGCCTCCCAGACCGAGGATGCGCCGGACTCGTCGTACGCCTTCTTCTGATCCCACGGCGACCCGGCGGTGCGCGCGACCGCCCGCGGGCCCGGCGCGCCACCTACCGTCGAAGCGGCGACTACGCTCGACGTGACGGGGACCGGTCGGGCGAGGGAATGCGGGTAGGTCGATGAGCGTAAGACGGATCATGGGCACCGAGGTCGAGTACGGCATCTCCGTGCCCGGCCAGGCCGGAGCCAACCCGATGGTCACCTCGTCGCAGGTGGTCAATGCCTACGGGGCACGCCCGGAACTCACCCGCGGTGGACGCGCCCGCTGGGACTACGAGGAGGAGTCGCCGCTGCGCGACGCCCGCGGCTTCACCTACTCCGGTGCCGCCTACGACCCGGCGGAGGCGCTCGCCGACGAGGATCTCGGCCTGGCCAACGTGATACTCACCAACGGTGCCCGCCTCTACGTCGACCACGCCCACCCGGAGTACTCCACTCCGGAGGTGACCAACCCGCGGGACGTGGTCCGCTGGGACAAGGCGGGGGAGCGGGTGATGGCCGAGGCGTCCCGCCGGGCCGCCACCATTCCGGGCACCCAGCCGATCCACCTCTACAAGAACAACACCGACAACAAGGGCGCGAGCTACGGCGCCCACGAGAACTACCTGATGCGCCGGCAGACGCCCTTCGCCGACATCGTCGCGTACCTGACGCCGTTCTTCGTCACCCGGCAGATCGTCTGCGGCGCCGGCCGTGTCGGCATCGGCCAGGACGGCGGGCAGACCGGCTTCCAGATCTCCCAGCGCGCCGACTTCTTCGAGGTCGAGGTGGGGTTGGAGACCACCCTCAAGCGGCCGATCATCAACACCCGCGACGAGCCGCACGCCGACGCCGACAAGTACCGCCGGCTGCACGTCATCATCGGCGACGCCAACCTGTCGGAGATCTCCACGTACCTCAAGGTGGGCACCACCGCGCTGATCCTCACCATGATCGAGGAGAAGGCGCTCGGCCCCGACTTCGGCATCGCCGACCCGGTCAGCGAGCTGCGCGCGGTCAGCCACGACCCGTCGCTGAAGCACCTCATGCGGCTGCGCGACGGGCGCCGGCTCACCGCCCTGGACGTGCAGTGGGCTTACCTGGAGCGGGTGCGCTCCTTCGTGGACGACCGGTACGGCGACGACGTCGACGAGCAGACCACCGACGTGCTGGACCGGTGGGAGGACGTCCTGGACAAGCTCGGCCGCGACGCGTTCCTCTGCGCCGACCAACTGGACTGGGTGGCGAAGCTGCGGCTGCTGGAGGGCTACCGGGAGCGGGAGAAGCTGGGCTGGGGCTCGCATAAGCTGCAACTGGTCGACCTGCAGTACTCCGACGTCCGCCCGGAGAAGGGCCTCTACCACCGGCTGGTGTCCCGGGGCGCGATGAAGACGCTGCTGACCGACGACGAGACCCGTCGGGCGATGACCGAGCCGCCGGAGGACACCCGGGCGTACTTCCGGGGTCGCTGCCTGGCCCAGTACGCCTCCGAGGTGGTCGCGGCGAGCTGGGACTCGGTCATCTTCGACGTGGGCCGGGAGTCGCTGGTCCGGGTGCCGATGATGGAGCCGGAGCGGGGCACCCGCAAGCACGTCGGGGCGCTCTTCGACCGCTGCGAGAGCGCCAAGGACCTCCTGGAGACGCTGACCGGCGGCTGAGCCCCCGTCGTCGTCTCCCTCGTACGCCGGAAACGATCTGCCCGTCGGCGCCGCAAGCGGCGCGCGGCGGGCTTTTCGTCGTTCGCGCGAGGTAAGTTCATCGCAGACGATCGTGGAGGAGGCAGTCATGGCCACTCGTGACACCGGCGGGCAGTCGCAGTCGGGCAAGTCCCGGCAGGGCGAGGAGATCGAGGACGTCACCACCGAGGCGAACCCGGAGGTCGCCGAGCGGCACGCCGAGATCACCGAGGACGTCGACGACCTGCTCGACGAGATCGACTCCGTCCTCGAAGAGAACGCCGAAGAATTTGTGAGGGGGTACGTCCAGAAAGGGGGAGAATAGGGCCTATGTCCGATTTGCTCTCTGGGTCGGGCAAGGACTGCCCCCAGTGCGGCCGATCGTTGCCCGCCGACGCCTTCCATCGAAACCGGCGGCGGCCTGACGGTCTGGCCTTCTACTGCAAGACCTGCGCGGCGGCGCGCTCCGAGGCGAGCCGCCGCAAGCGGGGCGTGGCTCCGCAGAAGAAGTCCGCTGGGCCCGTGGCCAACGGTCTCAAGTGGTGCCCTGACTGCGAACAGATCAAGGCGGTCGAGGACTTCCCCCGCACCACGAACGCCAGCGGGCGACACTCCTACTGCAAGCCGTGCCACAGCGCACGCGGCAAGGAGAGCGCGCAGCGGCTCTACGGCGGCAGCCGCGAGTACCACCTACGCCGCCGCTACGGCGTCGGGCAGAAGGAGTTCGACGAGCTCCTGGCCGAGCAGGGCGGGGTCTGTGCCATCTGCGCGGGTGAAGATCCCCAACATCTGGACCACGATCATCGCACCGGGTGGGTGCGCGGGATACTCTGCTTCAACTGCAACGGTGGTCTTGGCCAGTTCCGTGACAGTCCCACGAGGCTGGCCAGGGCGATCACGTACCTGAGAGGAACCACGTGGCAGCGGGTTTTGATCCATCCGGGCGTCTACCAGATGTGTTCACCAACGCGGGGACGTCCTCCTTCACGGCCTTCCTGAGCAAGGTGGCTCCCGAGATGCTGCCCGGTCGACGGCCGCTGCCGCCGGGCATGGCCGCCGACCTGGCGCCGCACGCGACCACCATCGTGGCGATCTCCGCCGCCGGGGGTGTCGTGATGGCCGGCGACCGGCGGGCCACCATGGGCAACCTGATCGCCCAGCGCGACATCGAGAAGGTGCACCCGGCCGACGCGTACTCGCTGGTCGGCATCGCCGGCACGGCCGGCATCGGCATCGAGCTGATGCGACTGTTCCAGGTGGAGCTGGAGCACTACGAGAAGATCGAGGGCGCGATGCTCTCGCTCGACGGCAAGGCCAACCGCCTCGCCTCGATGATCCGGGGCAACCTCGGCGCGGCGATGCAGGGCCTCGCGGTGATCCCGCTGTTCGCCGGCTTCGACCTGGCGGCGAGCGACCCGGCGGGAGCCGGGCGCATCTTCAGCTTCGACGTCACCGGCGGCCCGTACGAGGAGACCGGCTACGACGCGATCGGCTCCGGCTCGATCTTCGCCCGCTCGGCGCTGAAGAAGCGGTTCCGGGCCGGGCTCTCCATCGACGACGCGATGCGGCTCGCGGTGGAGGCGCTCTACGACGCGGCCGACGACGACACGGCGACCGGCGGCCCGGACCTGACCCGGCGGATCTACCCGGTCGTGATGACCGCGACCGCGGAGGGCACCCACCGGCTGACCGACGCCGAGACGGCGGCGATCGCCGAAAGCGTGGTCGCCGGCCGGATGGAGAACCCGGGCGGCTGAGCCCCCACCCGACAGCAGT
Organism: Micromonospora sp. NPDC049497; assembly: GCF_044465805.1. Taxonomy (NCBI): domain Bacteria; kingdom Bacillati; phylum Actinomycetota; class Actinomycetes; order Micromonosporales; family Micromonosporaceae; genus Micromonospora; species Micromonospora sp. NPDC049497. The sequence goes on from NZ_JBITMC010000013.1 coordinate 27,761, forward strand.
CCCCAGCACAGCGCCCTAAGGAGAACCGCCGCCGTGGCCATGCAGTTCTACGCCTCGCCCGAGCAGATCATGCGCGACCGCTCCGAGCTGGCCCGCAAGGGCATCGCCCGGGGCCGCAGCGCGGTCGTCCTCAGCTACTCCGGCGGGGTGCTCTTCGTCGCCGAGAACCTGTCCAGTGCGCTGCACAAGGTCAGCGAGATCTACGACCGGATCGGCTTCGCCGCGGTCGGCAAGTACAACGAGTTCGAGAACCTGCGCCGCGCGGGCGTGCGGATGGCCGATCTGAACGGTCTGAGCTACGACCGGCGTGACGTGACCGGCCGCGCCCTGGCGAACGCGTTCGCGCAGACCCTGGGGGCGATCTTCACCGAGCAGTCGAAGCCGTTCGAGGTGGAGATCTGCGTGGCGCAGGTCGGTTCCACCCATGAGGACGACGAGCTGTACCGGCTCACCTATGACGGCTCGGTCAACGACGAGCCGGGCCGGATGGCGATGGGCGGTCAGGCCGAGGCGATCACCGGCGTGCTGAAGTCGAACCACCGGCCGGACATGTCGCTCCAGGACGCGGTGAAGGTCGCCGTGCAGGCGCTGAGCACCGTCGGGGGTGAGGGTGGTGCGGCGCGCACCATCGCCGCCAACCAGCTGGAGGTGGCCATCCTGGACCGCCGCCGGGTGGGTCGGACGTTCCGGCGGATCACCGGCGCGGCGCTGACCGCGCTGCTGGACGGGGAGAAGGCGGCCGAGGCTCCGGCGTCCGAGCGTCCGGACACCCCGACGCAGCCGACCGAGGAGTCCCACAAGCCGACGACGTCGGCGGGCTCGGCCGACCTGGAGGGCCAGCAGCCCGAGGCGTGACGCGCCGCGCGGGCGTCCGGGCCGGTCCCGGGCGTCCGCGCCGTGCGCTCCGGCCGGTCAGCGGTGCCGGTGTCGGAGCGGTCCACGTGGGACCCGTGTGGGATGGACGTGGTGAGCGCTGCCCGTCGGGGGCCTCGGGCGGCTAATGTCTCACCATGGAGCGGCGAATCTTCGGCATCGAGACCGAGTACGGCGTCACCTGCACCTACCGGGGGCAGCGGCGGTTGTCCCCCGACGAGGTCGCCCGGTACCTCTTCCGCCGCGTGGTGTCCTGGGGCCGGTCGAGCAACGTGTTCCTGCGTAACGGCGCCCGTCTCTACCTGGACGTGGGTTCCCACCCGGAGTACGCGACGCCCGAGTGCGACTCGGTGGTGGACCTGGTCGCGCACGACCGGGCCGGCGAGCGGATCCTGGAGGGGCTGCTGGTCGACGCGGAGAAGCGGCTGCACGACGAGGGCATCGCGGGTGAGATCTACCTGTTCAAGAACAACACCGACTCGGCGGGCAACTCGTACGGCTGCCACGAGAACTACCTGGTGTCGCGGCACGGGGAGTTCGGCCGGCTGGCGGACGTGCTGATCCCGTTCCTGGTGACCCGGCAGCTGATCTGCGGCGCGGGCAAGGTGCTGCAGACCCCACGCGGTGCGGTCTACTGCCTGTCGCAGCGGGCGGAGCACATCTGGGAGGGCGTGTCGTCGGCGACGACGCGCAGCCGTCCGATCATCAACACCCGGGACGAGCCGCACGCGGACGCCGAGCGGTACCGGCGGCTGCACGTCATCGTCGGCGACTCGAACATGAACGAGGTCACCACGCTGCTGAAGGTCGGCACGGCCGACATCGTGCTGCGGATGATCGAGGCCGGTGTGGTGATGCGCGACCTGACGCTGGAGAACCCGATCCGGGCGATCCGCGAGGTGTCGCACGACATCACCGGCCGGCGCAAGGTGCGCCTGGCCTCCGGTAAGGAGGTCAGCGCGCTGGACATCCAGCAGGAGTACCTGGCCAAGGCGACGGAGTTCGTGGAGCGGCGCGGCGGCGACCAGACCGCGAAGCGGGTCGTGGAGCTGTGGGGCCGGGTGCTGCGGGCGGTGGAGACGGGGGACCTGGAGCCGGTGTCCCGGGAGATCGACTGGGTGACGAAGCTGCGCCTGATCGAGCGGTACCAGCGCAAGCACGACCTGCCTCTGTCGCACCCCCGGGTGGCGCAGATGGACCTGGCGTACCACGACCTGCGGCGCGGCCGGGGCCTGTACGGGCTGCTGGAGCGGCGCGGCGAGGTGGACCGGGTGGCCACCGACCCGGAGATCTTCGAGGCGAAGGAGACGCCGCCGCAGACCACCCGGGCGCGGCTGCGGGGCGAGTTCATCCGGCACGCGCAGGAGAAGCGGCGCGACTTCACCGTCGACTGGGTGCACCTGAAGTTGAACGACCAGGCGCAGCGCACGGTGCTGTGCAAGGACCCGTTCCGGGCGTACGACGAGCGGGTCGAGCGGCTGATCGCCAGCATGTGACGTCTCGGCGTGGCCGGGGTGGTGGTGGCCGCCCCGGCCGCTGCCGGAGCCGGGTAGGCTGTCGGCGCCATGATGCCTACCGAACCCTCCGGCCCCGGCTCCGAGAAACAGAACTGGGCCGAGCGCCGCCGCCAGAAGATCCGTGACGAGATCGACCGGAACCGGCGCGGCGAGTACACCGTCCCGACGTGGGTCCTGGCCCTGGCGCTCGCGCTGATCATCGGCGCCTGGGTAGCACTGGTCCTCTTCGCGTAACCCCGCCCCACCGGGGGGTCGTTCGGAACAACGTCGGGGACGATGTCGCCTCGCCGAGGGGTGAGGCGCCTCTTCCCCGACGTTGTGCGCACCTGGGGTCAGTGGATGAGGAGGTGTGCGGCGTGCCGGCCGGCCGCGGCGGCGGCGAGGAAGTAGGCGTGGTCGGCGTCCAGTCCCCGGCCCATCGTCGACAGGCCGACGGGGCTGGCCCGCAGCGCCGCGTCCAGGCCGTCGGTGGGCACCCGCACGAGCGCGTGCCGCGCGGCGAGGGGTGCCAGCGCCGCGTCGACCGCGCCGGCCAGCGCCGGGTCCAGGCCGTCGGGCACGACCAGGTCCGCGCCGACCAGGGCGACCCGGCCGTACGCGGTGAGGCTGTGGTGGGAGACGCCGAGGTGCCGGGGACGGGGGTCGGCGTCGGAGATCCGCAGTGATCCGACCGGGCGTCCGCCCAGCGTGCCGATGGCGTTCACGGCCTCGCCGACGGCGACGCCGGAGAAGCCCCACCGCGTCCCGGTGCCGAGGTTACCGGGGCCCTGGGCGACGATCGCGACGTCGGCGTGGAGCACGTGCCGGGCGGCGAGCAGCCCGGTGTGCAGGGTGGCGGCCTCGAGGTCCCCGCCGAACGCCTGCCCGACGGTGACCGTGCCGACGAGGTGCCCGCGCAGCCCGGCGAGGGTGCGGGAGAACCAGGCGGGCAGGGCGCCGCCATCGGTGAGCAGGTACGCGACCCGGGCGTCGGGCGCGTCGGCGTGGATCCCGGCGAGGATCGCGGGTAGCGCGGAGTGCAGGTCGGCGGTGACCACGGGCAGGCCGGCGAGGTCGTCGGCGGTGGCGAGGACGTCGTGGTGCGGTGACGCCTCCTCGTCGACGCCGAGCAGGATGGGTTGCAGTGGGGTGTAGCGGGCCTTGACGAGGTGGCCCGCCTCGCGGGTGTCGAGCGCCTGCGCCGGGTCCGGCGGCAGCCGGTCGGGCAGGGCCACGACCAGGGCGTACCCGCCGGTGCCGAGGCCCATCAGCAGCGCGCCGGCGTTGAGCAGCACCCGGTCGCCGGGTTCCGGACGGCCGACCAGGGCCGGGTAGGCGAGGGCCCGCATGGGTGTGCCGTCGGACAGGTCGACGTCGAGTTCCACCGCGCCGGTCCACTCCCGCCGCAGCGCCCTGACCGTGCCCGTCCGCCATCGCACCATGCCGGGCACGCTAGCGGGTGCCGGTGGTCGCCCTCCGGAGCGGGTCCGCGGCCCCCGGAGTGGTCCGCAGGCCCGGCGGGCCGGGCGGCGGGGGGCGGGACTGCGCCGACGCGACGTGGCCCACGCCGTGCCCGCGTGGGTACCCGGTTCCGGCGCGTCGGCTGCTAGCGTCTACCGCGTGTCGCGGACCCGCACCGAACGCCTGGTCAACCTGGTGATCTGCCTGCTGTCCACGCGACGGTTCCTGACCGCCGCGCAGATCGCCGCGACCGTTCCCGGCTACGAGCACGATCCGGACGACGCGCGGGACCACGAGGCGTTCCAGCGCAAGTTCGAGCGCGACAAGGCGGAGTTGCGGGAGTTGGGCGTCCCGCTGGAGACCGGCACGGCGAGCGCCTTCGACGCCGAGCCCGGCTACCGCATCGCCCACCGGGAGTACGCGCTGCCGGACATCCCCCTCGAACCGGACGAGGCCGCAGCGGTGGGCATCGCCGCGCGGCTGTGGCAGCACGCCGGACTGGCGGCGGCGGCCTCCTCGGGGCTGGCGAAGTTGCGCGCGGCCGGCGTCGACGTGGATCCGCAGGCCACCCTCGGCCTGGAGCCGATGGTCACGGTCGACCCGGCGTTCGCGCCGCTGACCGCCGCCGCACGGGACCGCCGCGAGGTGACCTTCGACTACCGCGTCCCGGACCGGGACGAACCCACCCGCCGGCGGGTGCAGCCGTGGGGCGTGGTCTGCTGGCGTGGCCGGTGGTACGTGGTCGGCCACGACCTGGACCGGGCCGCCACCCGCTGCTTCCGCCTGTCCCGCGTCGTCGGCGCGGTCCGGGCGACCGGCGCGACGGGCGCGTACTCCCCGCCCGCCGGGGTGGACCTGATCAGCCACGTGGCCCGCTGGTCCGGCCCGGTGGAGCGCACCGGCCGGGCCACCGTGCTGGCCGCGCCGGGCCGGGCCGCCGGCCTGCGCCGGTGGGCGGTCGACGTGACCGCCGGCCCGGACGGCGACCGGCTGGTCCTGCCGTTCGCCGATCCCGAGTCCCTGGCCGGGCACCTCGTCGGGTACGGGCCGGACGTGCGCGTGCTCGACCCGCCGGAGGTCCGCGAGGCGGTCATCCAACGGCTCAAGGAGATCGCCACGCGGCAGGACGACCTGGCGGTCACCGGGGGTGCCCGGTGACCCGGCCGGCCGCCCGCAGCGGCTCCCGCGCCTCTGCCGACCGGCTCGCCCGGCTGCTGAACCTGGTTCCGTACCTGCTGGCCCGGCCGGGCATCGAGATCGCCGAGGCCGCCGCCGACCAGGGGGTCACCGAGCGGCAGTTGCGGGAGGACCTGGAGCTGCTGTGGGTGTGCGGGCTGCCCGGGTACGGCCCGGGTGACCTGATCGACATGGCGTTCGACGGTGACCGGGTGACCATCACCTACGACGCCGGCATCGACCGGCCGCTGCGGCTGACCCCGGACGAGGCGCTGGCGCTGGTGGTCGCGCTGCGGATGCTGGCCGAGACGCCCGGGGTGGCCAACCGGGAGGCCGTCGAGCGGGCCCTCGCGAAGATCGAGAACGCGGCCGGTGACCTGGTCGGCGCTCCCGTCGAGGTGCGGTTGCCGGCGGACACCCGTCGGGTGGCGGAGCTGCGCGCCGCCGTGGAGAGCGGCCGGGCGCTGCGGATCACCTACTACACGGCGGCCCGGGACGAGTCGACCGAGCGGGTGGTCGACCCGCTGCGGATGCTCATGGTGGGCGGCCGGGCCTACGTGGAGGCGTGGTGCCGGCGCGCCGAGGGCATGCGGCTGTTCCGCGCGGACCGGATCGACGCCGTCACGCCGCTGGACGAGCCGGCCGTGGTGCCCCCGCAGGCCCGCCCGCACGATCTGACCGCAGGCGTGTTCCGGCCGTCGCCGGACCTGCCGCTGATCACGCTGCGGATCGGCCGGGGCGAGCGGTGGATCACCGAGTACTACCCCTGTGAGAGCGTCGAGGCCGACGGGGACCGGTGGCTGGTCTCGCTGCGGGTCACCGACCTGGGCTGGGCCCGCCGCTTCGTGCTGGGTCTGGGCCCGGACGTCACGGTGGTCGCCCCGGCGGAACTCGCCGACCAGGTCCGCGCCGCGGCGGTCGCGGCCCTCGACGCGTACGCCACACCCGCGCCGCCGGTCCAGGTCGGCCCCGCCGCCGCGTCCGACCCGGCGCCGGCCGCGGGCACGCAGTAGGCTGGCCGCCGTGGTGACGTGGATCGTGGTGGCGCTGGTGCTGGTTCCGCTCGTCGTGTTCGGGCTGGCCGTCCGACCGGTGCTGGCGCGGCTGCCCCGGTTGCGCCGGGCGGCCCTGTCGCTGGAGGGGCGTGCCGCCGAGGCGGAGACGCTCCGTGCCGCCGCCGAGAACCTGCAGGAGCGTGCCGAGGCGCTGCAACGTCAGCTCGACACCGCCGGGCAGCGGGTGGCCCTGATCAAGGCGAAGCGCGGAGACTGATCGACCGGCGTTGCGACACTGCGCGCTGCGGCCCCGTTGCGCGCAGGAACGCGCCGGCCGGGCGGTTGACGGGACATCGCCGGTTGGTCAAGACTTCACCGGCCGGGATCAACCACCACCGCCCGGCGGGTGGCAACAACCCACGACGGACGTACGATGGGCTGCGGTACCACCCCTCATCGACACAGAGCGACTGGAGCTTCCCATGGGTGCCCTCAAGCCGTGGCACATCGCCGTACTCGTGGTCGTGCTGATCCTGCTCTTCGGCGCGAAGCGGCTCCCCGACGCGGCCCGTTCGCTGGGCCGCTCGCTGCGGATCATCAAGGCCGAGACGAAGAGCCTGCACGACGACGACCGGGACCTCGCCGAGAAGGCCGACGCGCAGTCCGGCTACCAGCCGCTGCCGCCGCACGCCGGTCAGCAGGCCCCGTACGGCCAGCAGGCGCCCTACCAGGCCCCGCCGCAGCAGCCGGTCGTCGACCCGGTGCAGCGCGTCCGCGACAACTGACCGAGAGGCCCGAGCATCGTGGCCTTCGCTCTGCGTAAGCGCGCTCCGAGTACCTTCGAACGGGCCGCCGACGGCTCGATGACCCTGATCGAGCACGTCCGGGAACTGCGCAACCGGCTGTTCAAGGCGTCGTTGGCGATCCTGGTCGGCTTCGGCTTCGGCATCTGGCTCGCGTCTCCGGTGCTCGGCATCCTCAAGAAGCCGTACTGCGATCTGCCGCAGGCGCAGCTGTCCAACGGGGCGTGCAACTTCGTCCAGCTCGGCCCGGCCGACCTGTTCCTGCTCAACCTGAAGATCGGTCTGTGGGTCGGTCTGATCATCGCGGCGCCGGTCTGGCTCTACCAGCTCTGGGCGTTCATCGCGCCCGGCCTGCACCGGCACGAGCGGCGGTACGCGTACGTCTTCACCGGCCTGGCGGCGCCGCTGTTCGCTGCGGGTGCGGTGCTGGCGTACTTCGTGACCGCGAAGGGCCTGGAGTTCCTGCTTCAGGTCACCGACGCGAACATCAGCACGACGCTGGACATCACCCGTTACGTCTCGTTCGTCACGAACCTGATCCTGCTCTTCGGGGTGGCGTTCGAGTTCCCGCTGCTGGTGCTCATGCTCAACTTCGTCGGCATCGCCAGCGCGAAGCGGCTGCTGAGCTGGTGGCGGGTCGCGGTGTTCGTGTTCTTCGCGTTCTCCGCCGTGGTCACGCCCACGCCGGACCCGTTCGGCATGACGGCGCTGGCGATCTGCCTCTGCGCGCTCTACTTCGCCGCGGTCGGGGTCGCGTTCCTCAACGACCGCCGCAAGGGGCGCGGCAAGGAGATCTACGAGGGTGTCGCCGACGACGAGGTGTCGCCGCTGGAGTTCGACGCCCAGCCGGTCGAGGCCGGTGCGCGGGTCGACGCGACCGCGCCGATCCCCGTGCCGGAGCCGGTCGCCGCGCCGGCCCCGATCGACCGCCGCTACGACGACATGACCTGACCGGAGCGGGGCTCCGGCAGACGGTCCGACGACGAGGAGGCCGCCCCGACAGGGGCGGCCTCCTCGTCTCTTCCCACCCGTCGTGCCGCATTCCCGTCACGTCCGCCAGCACCGCCGCGGAAGTGCGTGGGCTGCCACGCCGCCATGTTCACCCGCCGAGCGGACTGACGGTTCCGGCCGGAACCCCGGCGGCGGCAACCTGGCCGGAGCGCCGCATAGCGTACGGCGCGCCCGACGTCAGCCCCCGCGTCGACAATCCGTCAGGGGACGCCTCCGCGCTGCATCCGGGTGATCGGCTCATTACGATGTGTCGACGATACGACGAGGGAGGTCGCTTCCCAGTGCGTCGTCCGACGTGCAGCCGTCCACCCGACGCCCCGGTCGAGGCAACCGCCCGGCCCCGGCGAGGCATCGCCGTGGCCCGGTACGCCGTGCTGCTGGGAGCCGCCGTGGGGGCAGGCTTCCTGGCCGCTTCGCTCTCCGCCGGCCCGGTGGAGGCGGCGGACCGGGCCGGGGCGCCCGGTGCAGTGTCGAGCGGTGTGGTGGACGCGCTCGATCCGCTGGCGTCCGGACCGGCGCGTCCGGCCCGGACCGGGGACGGGCCGAGCAGGCCCGACGCGCGGGCGGAAGCGTCCGTGATTCCCACCGGGAAACCAGCCGGGTCCGGCCCCGCCGTCGTCGACGAGGTGGCGGTGCGGGTCGGTGGTCTCGTCCGCGACGTGGCCCGGCCGGTCGCGGCACCCGGCCCCGAGGATCGGCACCGGAGCCGCGGGCAGCCGGCGGTGCAGTCCGTGGCTCCCGGGGCGGCGGAGAGCGTCACACGACCGGACCGTGGGACGCCCGGGCACCGCGCCGCTCCGGTGCGTCTGCCCGACCGGCCGACGCCGTTCCGCGCGCCCGCCGTCCGGCCGTCGGCTCTCCCGGGCCTGTCCGACGTGGACGGTGCCGTGGCACCGGTCGTCGGTACCGTCGCGGCGTCGTCGTCGGCCGTGGCACCGATCGCCCACACCGCCCTGACCACCGTCGACGTCGTCCTGACGCCGGTCACCGGACTGGTGCGGGGCGTGCTCCCCGTGATCCCGATCTGTCCCGGCGGCATGGCGCCGCCGAACCACCACCCGGGCGTACCGCCGCCGGCCCCGCACCCGGCCGTGCCGCCGCCGGCCGCGTCGGCGTCTGCCGTGCCACCGCACGGCCCCGGCCCGGCACGTACTGCCGCAGGTCCGGCCGGGCCGTCCCGGACGGCGGCCGGCTCACCGACGAGCGGCGGCACGTGGACCGGGGGCACGGCGGACCCGGATCCCGGGCGACGGCCACCGCCGGCCGGCGTGCAGGACGGCGGCTCGGCGCCGGCGGCGCCGGGCATCCCGTCCATCCCGGCAGACGACTGTGCCGCCCCTCGCGACGGTGGCACCGCATTGGCGTACCGCCCGGTCTCGGCGCAGGGCTGGTCGGACGCGGTCGGCGGCGGTCCGGTACCGCCGTGGGCCGGGCCGGGCGGCCGGACTCCCGAGGTGGGTACGCGACCTGGCTGAGTCCGACCCGGCCCGTCCGCGGTCGTTCGGCCCCGCCGGCCGTACCGCCCGACGCACGGGCCGCCGGGTGCCCCGACCGTCGAGAGGTCGACGTGTCGCGGGCCGGACCCCGTCCGTGAGAGCCGGCGGTCCGCCCGGTCCCGTCGAGGGGACCGGATCGCCGGCCGCGTGCCCAGGATCGGAGCTACGCGTTGATCCGCGTCGTCGTTGCCGAGGAGATGTGTCTGCTGCGCAGCGCGCTGTGCGCCGCGCTGTCCAACGAGGAGGACATGGAGGTCGCCGCCGAGGTGACCGCAGTGGGTGAGGTGTCGGCCGCGGTGCGGCGGCACCGGCCGGACGTGGTGCTGGTCGATCTGGCCGTGGACGCGCCGCATCCCGTGGAGGTGGTCGCCGACATCGTCGCGGCGGCACCCGGTACGGGCGTGCTGGCGCTGGGCAGCCAGTGGAGCCAGAGCATGGTCGCGGAACTGCTGGCCGCCGGGGCCGGGGGCCTGGTCGGCACGGACGCGTCGTTGGCGGCGCTGGTCGCCGCCGTCCGCGACGTCGCGGCAGGGGAGAGGGTGATCGACGCGACGGCCGCCGTGACGGCGTTGAGCCCGGCGTCGAGTCCGTTGACGCGCCGGGAGGCGGAGGTGCTCCGGGTGGCCGCTGAAGGGCTGCCGGTCAAGGAGATCGCCCGCCGGCTCTACCTGGCCCACGGGACGGTACGCAACCACCTGTCGGCGAGCATGCGCAAGACCGGTGCCCGCAACCGGATGGAGGCGGTGTGGCGGGCCCGGAGGGAGGGCTGGATCTAGGAGACTCGGGTGGGTCTGTCACCGAGCAGGACCGGACGGTACGTGTTTGAATGCTGACGTCCCGTGATCTGTTCGTCGATGTCTGGGAAGGCCTACGGTGATCCGTGCCCTGCTCGCTCTCGACGGCGCCCTGGTCCGTGGTGCTCTGTCCCTCGTGCTCGCCGCCGAGGACGACATCACCGTGGTGGCGGAACTGGACCGCCGGGACGCCCTGGCACCGGCGGTACGGGCAGGGCGTCCCGACGTGGCGGTCGTCGACCTCGAACTCGTCGCCGGGGCCGACGCGGCGGCGCACTGCCCCCTGCTGGTGCTCGCCGACCGCCGCCGGGCACGGCACCTGCACCGGATCCTGCGGCCGGGCCGGACCGTCGGCATCCTCGGCCGGGACGTCGCCCCGCAGCGGGTGGTGGACGGGATCCGACGGCTGGCCCGCCGGGAGTCCCTGGTCGACGCGGAGGTGGTGCTGGCGGCACTGTCCCGGGACAGTCCGTTGACCTCGCGGGAGGTGGAGATTCTCGACCTGACCGCGTCCGGGGCGCCGGTGGTGGAGGTCGCCGGGGTGCTCGGGCTCGCCCCGGGCACCGTGCGGAACCATCTCGGACGGATCGCCCGCAAGGCGGGCGCGCGGACCCGGGTCGAGGCGGTGCGGGTCGCGCGCGAGGCCGGCTGGATCTGAGGGCGCCGCCCGCGTTCAGGGCCCGCCGAGGGGCATGCCGGACGGCACCGCCACGTGCTCCCAGAGCCCGACGAGTTCCCGGTAGGTGGGGGACCGGGCCGGCAGCTCCTGGTGGGTGCCGAGAACCTGCCGGTCGCCCTCGAACACCAGTACCCGGTCGGCGCGGGTCGCCGAGCTGATCCGGTGCGCGACGACGACCAGGGTGCCGGGCCGACGGGCGAAGGCGTCCTCGACGGTCGCCTCCAGCACCGGGTCCAGGTGGCAGGTCGCCTCGTCGAGGATCACCAGCGGCGCCGGCGCGAGGTAGGCCCGTACGGCGGCGACGAGCTGCCGCTCACCGGCGGAGAGGGCGGCCGGGTCGATCTCGGCCGCGAGACCACCGAGGCGGGCCACCAGGGGGCGGGCCCCCAGGGCGTCCACCGCGGACTCCAGGGCGGCCTCGTCCGCGTCCGGACGCAGGTAGCGGAGGTTGTCGGCGAGGGAACCGGTCCGCACGTACGCCTCCTGCGGCACCAGCACGCGGAGCCGGGCCAGTGCGGCCGGCGCGAGTACGGCGACCGGCGCCCCCGCCAGGTGGACGGTGCCGCGCTCGGGCTGCGCCAACCCGGCGATCAGGGCGGCCAGGGTGGACTTGCCGACGCCGCTCGGTCCGACGACCGCCAGATGCTCTCCGGCGGCGAGCGCCAGGGTGAGGTCCGCCAGCACGGGTCGGGCGTGCGGGCCGTACCGGAAGGTCACACCGGACAGCCGGACGGCAGGGGCGGCACCGCCCCGCGCGGCGCGGGCGCCGGGCCGGGGCACGGAACGGGCATCGACGGGCGGTCCGGCGTCGTCCTCGCGGGGCGGGCAGGCGCGCAGGATCCGGTCGAGCGTGACCGCGTAGCGCAGCCCGCCGCCGCCCACGCCCTGCACGACGGCGTGCAGCGCCGGTTGCAGACCGGTCGTGACGTACACCAGCGCGCCGAGTACCGTGCCGGTGCTCAGCCCGTTCCGGACCAGCCACGGCGCGGCGAGCAGCAACACCACCACCGGCAACCAGCCGCCCAGCCCCAGACTGAGGCTGCGCAGGGCCGCCATCCGGGCCAGCGTCCGCTCGGCGTGCGCCTGCGCGGTCACCCGCCGACCGATCTCCTCCACGACGCGGTCCTGCGCCCCGCAGGCCACCACGTCCCGGTGCCCGCCGAGGGCGGTCGCGGCGGACCGGCCGAGCTCCTCGCCGGCCCGTACCTGAGCGCGCTGGTGCGCCACCATCGCCGGCAGGCCCGCCGCGAACACGACGAGACCCACCACCAGTGGCGCGGCCACCGCGCCCGCCAGCAGGGGCGCCAGCGAGAGCAGGCCGAGCAGCGCGGAGCCGGCGGTGAAGAGGAAGCCACGGACCACCATCAGCAGGCCGCCGAAGGTGTCCCGGACCACCTCCACCTGATGGGTCAGGCGGGTGACGGCGGCGCTGTCCGCTCGGCCGCCGGCCCGGGTGACCTCGTGCAGCGCCGTGTGGACCACCCGGGTCGTCAACTCGTCGCGGAAGGGCTCCACCACCGCGCCGAGGCTCCGGTACACGTGCCCGGTGCCGACGGCGCCGACCAGCACGGCCGCGGCGAGCACACCCAGCCAGGCCAGTCCGGTGCCGAACCGGCCGGCCAGGAAACCCTGGTCGACCGCGCGGGCGACGAGCACGCCGCCCAGCAGCGCCGGAAGGGACTCGACGCCCGACCAGGCGGCGAGCCGGCCCAGTTGCCGACGGCGGGCGCGCAGCGCGTCCCAGGTCGTCCGGCGCACGCCCGGGCGGCTCACCCCGGCTCACCCCCGGCGGCGAAGACCGTCCGGTAGTCCGGATCGGCCCAGAGCCGGCGGTGCGGTGCCAGAGCGCGCAGACGCCCCCCGTCCAGCCAGGCGACCAGGTCGGCCGCGGCGGCCGTCGTTGTCCGGTGGGTCACCACCAGTCGGGTACGGCCGCTGGCCCGGTCCGTCAGCGCCCGGGCGATCCGGTGTTCGGTGGCCGTGTCCAGGCTGGACGTCGCGTCGTCGAGGACGAGCAGCCGCTCGGCGGGGAACGCGCGGGCCAGCCCGAGCCGTTGCGCCTCGCCCCCGGACAGCGGGGCGTCGACCAGCCGGGTGCGGAAGCCGTCGGGCAGGCGGGCGACGACGTCGGCCACCTGCGCCGCCCGGGCCGCCGCCAGCACCGCCGCCGTGGCGGGTGCGCCGTCGTCCGGCGGTCGTGCCACCGCCGCGGGGAGCCCGAGCCCGATCGCGTCGTGCACCGTCTCACCGACCAGCGCCGGCCGGTCGAAGGCGTGACCGACCGCCCGGCGCAGCGCGGCGCGGCTCAGCCCGCGCAGCGGAACCCCGTCCAGCAGCACCTCGCCGGTGTCCGGGTCGTACAGCCGCCCGGCGACGGCGGCGAGACTCGACTTGCCCGCGCCGGAGCGGCCGACGACGGCCACCGTGGCGCCGGCGGGAATGGTCAGGTCGACGTCGGCCAGGACGGGCCGCCCGTCGTCGGTGTGGACGCCGACCCCGCGCAGCCGCAGCTCCCCACCTCCGGACGGCAGCGTCCCGTCACCGTCGGGACGGGGCGGATGGGCCAGCGGCTCGGCTATCCGGCGGGCCGCCGCCCGGCTGCGGACCAGGCGGTTGAGGGTCGCCAGCACCGCGCCGAGGCCTGCGCCGAGGGCCGCGTACTGCACTGCGGCGACCAATTCCCCCGGGGTGATCCACCCGGTGGTCAGCGCGTACCCGCCGACGGCCACGACAGCGACCTGGAGCAGCGGCCCGACGGCGGCGGTGCGGCCGCTCGCCCTCGCCAGGAGCCGCCAGCCGCGGTGGCCGTGGGCGCGCAGTTCCGGCAGGGCCGCCAGCACCCGATCGCGTTCCCGGTCGGCGGTGGCGGCGGCGGCGATGGTGCGGGCGCCGCCGAGCGCCTCCAGCAGCCGGCCGGCGACGACTCCCAGCACCCGCTGGTAGTCGGCGATCGCCGCGGAGGCGTCGGTGACGAAGGCGCGCATGAGTACGGCGAGCAGGGCCAGCCCGGCGAGCAGCGTGACGCCGAGCAGCGGTTCGAGGAGGGTGAGCGCCACGACGCTGCCGACCGGGGGGAGCAGCGCGACGACGCCGAGCACCACGGCGGTGCCGGCCTGTCCGGCGTCGGCGGTCTGGCCGACGAGCCGGCCGACCAGGTCGCCTACCGGGTACCGGCGAACGGTGCGCACGTCGACGGCGAACAGGTGCCGCAGCAGGTGCCGCCGGAGTCGCGCCGTGGCGCGGGCCGCGCCGTACCCGCCGGCCAGGTCCCCGAGGATGTCGGTGAGGACGAGGACGGCGACCAGGCCGCAGGCCGTGGCGGTCCACCACACGGAACCGTCGCCGTCGACGGCCGCGTCGACGGCGAGCCCGATGGCCGCGGGCAACGCCAGTTCGGTGGCCGCGCCGGTGAGCGCGACCGCGACGAGCAGGACCGTCCAACCACCGCCGTCGCGGACCACCCGGCGCAGGAGCCGGTCGGGGCCGGTCAGCGTCAGCATCGGTCCTCCCAGGAAGACGTGCGGCCCTGGGCGGATACGTCTACCCGCCCAGGGCCTCGCGTGGTGACCTGATCAGTTGCAGGTCGTGACGGACAGCGAGCTGTCGCCGCAGAGCAGCAGGCTCGCCCGGCTACCGCCGCCGGTGCGGTCGGCGGGGGCCATCTCCAGGCCCTGAAGGTCGAGAAGCGCCATGTCGTGTCACCTCCTTCCGTGCTGGTCGGTCGGGTCGGTCACCCTCGCTGACGCGAGGGGGTCTGTGGCGCCCGTCAGGGGCGCGAGGAACGGCAGGGCCACCGGGGTGTCGTGCCGTGCGGCGACCAGCGCCAACAGCACTCCGGCGGCGCCGGTGCCGAGGTCCATGGACAGCCGCAGCAGCTGTTCACCCGGGAAGGCGGTGCCGTCGGCGTACGGCATCGCGTGCCACGCCAGCCGCTCGACCTGGGCGGTCAGCTCCCGCCGCCGGTCGGGGTCGTCGGGGTACGCCGCGAGGTACGCGATGATGCCGGCCCGCCCGGCGAAGAGGCCGGACTGGGCGTAGAACGGGGAGCGGGCGGCGCGGAACACACCGGCGCTCGCCTCGGCGAACCGATCGTCGGCGCGGTGCCGCAGGTACTGGTCCAGGACCAGCCCGATGCCGACGCTGCCCTGTCCGAGGTAGGGCATCGTGCGCCAGCCCTCGTTGACCTCGAGCGCGCCGTCGGGGCGGGTCACGCAGCGGCGCAGGTCCTGCCGCAGAGCGGTGGCAGCGTGGTCCAGCAGGGCCGGGTCGCCGGTGAGTTCGTGCAACCGCACCAGCAGCAGCGCCGGGCCGGTCCGGCCGCGCAGCAGCCCGGCGTACGGGTGCCGCCCGCCGCTGACGTCCGGTCCGGGATCTTCGGCGAGGTGGTCGACGACCCGCTCGGTGGCCCGCCAGGCCGCGTCGCGCAGCGCCGTCTCGTCGGTGCGCCCGGCCAGCTCGGCGAGGTTGAGCGCGATCCCGGACAGTCCGCTGGCCAGGCTGTGGTCCAGGCCGGTCCAGGGCTGCCGCAGGCAGATGTCGAGCACGTCGAGCGCGTCCTGCCGGCGGCCGAGCACCTCCAGGGCGTACGCGACGCCGTGCAGGCCGTCGTAGAAGCCGCACCGGGTGCCCGACGCCGGGTTGGTGGCCCGCCTGACCAGCCACTTTTCGTGTTCCGGCCAGCGGCCGGCGCCGCTGCGATGCAGGGCGTACAACACCCCGGCCGCGCCGTGGGCCAGGTTGAGCCCGCCGCTGCGGAACTGTTCGATGTCGCCGGGGAAGAGCCGGTCGTCGCGCCCGGGAGTGGCGCTGGCGAGGATCGCCCAGGCGATCTGGTCCCGTTGGACCGCGGGTTCCGCGTCCGGTTCGGTGACGGAAGCCGGGGGAGCGCCGGTGATCTCCTCGACGGCGGCGTCGAGGAACTCTCGCGGCACCGGGAAGTGCGCGGCGACGACGTCGGCCAGGTGCGCGGCCTTGGTCGGCGCCAGGCGGACCAGTTGGGTCAGGGGCAGGAACAGGGCCAGCCGCAGGCACGCCAGGGCGTACCGGTCGACGGCCGGGCCGGTGCGGTCCCGCGGCGCGGCGAAGCCCTGGTTGCGCAGGCCCGGCCGGCGGTGGCCGTCGATCGGGGCGGCCACCTCGAAGTCCACCAGGGCGATCCGGTCGTCCGGGCGGACCATGACGTTGAACAGGTGCAGGTCGCCGTAGACGAGGCCGCGCTCGTGGATCGCCCGGACGACCTCGTCGACCTGCCGGTGGACGTCCAGCGCCCACCGGGTGTAGGCGGCGCGGTCGGCGTCGGTGGCGTCGGCGTCGATCAGCGGGTACCGGTCGACCAGGACCTTGTTCAGCGGACGGCCGTCGATGAACTCCAACGCGAGGAACCGGTGCTCGCCGAGGGTGAACTCGTCGTGCACCCGGGGCACCTGCGGCAGGTCGGCGAGCCGGCGCAACGCCTCGGCCTCGCGGGTCAGCCGGGTGACCGCGTCGGCGCCGTCGGCGTCCAGGCCGGCGTGCGGCCGGGCCTCCTTCAGCACCACCTGCTCGTCGGTACGCAGGTCGCGGCCCACGTAGAGGCCGCCGCCGTTGGAGAAGTGGATGACCTTCTCGATCCGGTACGGCACCTCGTCGGTGCTGGTCGCGTTGCGAGCCGCCAGGTGCGGGCCGAGGAAGTCCGGCAGGGTGACCCAGGACGGCACGTGGAAGACCGGGTCGCGGCGGTCCGGCACGAGCGTGCCGGTGTCGTCCTCGATCGCCGGGACCACCTGCCCGTCGGGGGAGTGGCAGTACCGGGCGGCGAAACCGCCGTAGCGCACGTACACCGGGCCGGCGCCGAGGCGCAGGTCGCTGAGGATGTACGGACCGGGCTCGCCGCGCAGCAGCTCGTCGAGCTCCTTGCAGGTCACCTCCAGTTCCGCCTCGTCGCGCGGGTAGACGGTCAGGAACTTGCCGCTGGCCGCCCGCGCGCCGTACTTGGAGTTGCGTAGCAGCAGGGTGCGCGGACCGCGGAGGAACTTGAAGGACAGTCCACGGGGGACGCAGTAGTCCCAGACCGTCTCCAGCACGCGTTCGGCGTTGGCCAGGGTCGCCGACACGTGGATCTTCCAGCCCTGCTGCGGAAGGGTGCCGCCGTCGGGTGCGTAGATGAGCCAGTCGTCCAGCGGTTCGCTGCGCCAGCCCTCGGGAACGGGCCGGCGGGCCGCCGCGAAGGTGGGCTGCTCGACCGCGCTGCCGAGCGAGTCGTAGAACAGTCGGTCGGCGGCGCAGTAGCTGTCGTAGCGCTCGTCCACCGTGACCACCCCTTCCGCTGTTCGGCTGACCTCGCGGCCCTGCTGACGGATCTGAGTCTGTCCGTTCGGGGTATGGCGCTTCCAGTGCGTTCAGTCATGGAGGCGAATGCGTGCCACACGGTCGGTCGTGACAAATGTCAGTTGCGCCGGGCGGTACGGTGCTCGCCGTGACCGCAGACGAGCACGGCTCCACCGCCCCGGACGGGCCGGTCGCCGTCCTGGCCAACCCCACCGCCGGCCGGGGACGGCACCGGGGACTGCTGCCCCGACTGCTCGACCGGCTCGGCGCCGCCGACCGGCCGGTGTGGCTGCTGGAGGCACGGTCCACGGAGGAGGCCGAGGCGGCCTGCCACGCGGCCGTTGCCGAGGGGGTCTCGGCGCTGGTCGCGGTCGGCGGCGACGGCACCGTGCACCGCGCCCTCCAGGCGGTCGCCGGCACCACGGTGCCGTTCGGCCCGGTACCCGCGGGCACCGGCAACGACTTCGCCCTCGACACCGGCTTCCCGGCGGACCCGTTCGCCGCGGCGGACGTGATCGCGGCGGCCCTGCTCCAGGGCCGGACCAGCCCGGTCGACCTGGCCCGGATGACCGGCGCCGACGGCACGGTCCGCTGGTACGGGGCGGTGCTCGCCGCCGGCTTCGACGCGATCGTCAACGAGCGCGCCAACCGGATGCGCTGGCCGCGCGGTCCCCGCCGGTACGACCTGGCGATCCTGGTGGAGCTGGCCCGCCTGCGGCCCCGTCGGTACACCCTGCGTCTGGACGGCGAGAGCCACGAGCTGGACGCGGTGCTGGTGGCCGTGGGCAACGGCGCCTGCTACGGCGGCCGGATGCGGATCTGCCCGGCCGCCGACCCGACCGACGGCCTGCTCGACGTGGTGGTGGGCGGCCGGTTCGACCGGCGCACCCTGATGCGGGTCAAGCCGCGCATCTACGCCGGCGCCCACGTCGAGCACCCGCTGGTGCGCAGCTACCGCGCCCGTACGGTCGAGTTGGCCGCCGAGGGCATCACGACGTACGCCGACGGCGAGCGGGCCCTCGACCTGCCGGTGACGATCACCGCCGTCCCGGGCGCGGTCCGGCTCCTGCGCTGACCGGAGCGCCCGGTCGGTCCGGTCAGGTACGCGGGGCGCGGATCAGCCGGTCCAGCCATTCGGTCAGCAGGGCGCGCTCGGCGTCGGTGAGGTCGGCGGCCAGGTCGGGCAGTGCGGCGCGCAGGGCGACCGCGTGCCGCAGTGGCTGACCCGGCCGGTCGACGACCCGGGCGGCCGGAGAGTCGGCGACCAGCGCGCCGAGCACCGCCTCCCGGGTGCGGGTGGACAGGGCCGGGTCCCGTCGCTGCGGCGGTGTCCGGATGAGGGTCAGGGTCACGCCGCAGCCGGCGGCGTGCAGCATGTCGGTCGCGTCGTCCACGCCGGTCCGCAACCGGCCCGCCTCGGCGACCCGGTGCACGAGCTGGCGGAGGATGTCGACGGCGACCCGGGCCGCCGTCGGCGTCTCGCCGGGGCACGGGTCGCCGTACATGAGGGCGTGGAAGGCCGGGTTGGCGACGCCGAAGGCGACCCGGATGTCCCATCCCCGGCGCAGGTCGTCGACCGGATCGCCGGGGAGGTCCCGGCCGGCCTCGGCGTGCAGGTACGCGGCGAAGCCGTAGCTGGCGGCGGCGTCCAGCAGGCCGCGCATGTCACCGAACTGCCGGTAGATTGTCGGCGCCTGGACACCCGCCGCCCGGCTCACCGCACGGGTGGTGACCCCGTCCCGGCCGCCCTCGGCCAGCAGTGCGGCGGCGGCGCGGACGATCCGGTCCCGGGGGGAGGTCTCGGCGATCATGACAACGACGATAACGTCCGGTCGTTAGCGCCCATCGCTAGCGGTGCTGTCGTTCCGGCGTTAGCGCTCCTTGACGCCGGCCAGGTCCAGCACGGCGCCCAGGCCGTTGGCCCGTCCCGCCTCGGCCGCCGGCAGCACCAGCACCGCGCACCCGGCGGCGACCGCCCCGGCGTCGGCCGGCGTGTCGCCCACCATCAGCGCCCGCTCCGGGTCGACGCCGATCATGCCGCAGGCCCGCCAGAACATCCCCGGATCCGGCTTGCAGCGCCCCACCTCGTACGACAGCGCGAACGCGTCGACCAGACCGTCCAGACCCCAGGACGCGAAGATCGGCCGGATGTCGAAGCCGATGTTGCTCACCACGGCCACCCGCACGCCCGCCTCGCGCAGCGCGGCGAGGGTCGGCGCGGTGTCCGGGTACGGCACCCAGCCCTCGGGGATCAGCAGCCGGTCGTAGAGCGCGTCGGCGAAGCCCTCGATGCCCGCGTCGACGGTCTCCGCGAGGCCGGTGTACGCGCCCCGGTGGGCGTGCGGGTAGAGGTCCCGGTCGGCCCACAGCTCGGCCAGCCGGGGCGGCACCCGGGCCGGCAGGGGCCCACCCGCCCGGCCGGCCGTGAGCAGCCGGTCGGCCAGCGCGGTCGCCCGCGCCCGCTCCAGCTCCACCCCGCAGGCCGCCGCCGCCGCGGTCACCCACGCCCGGGAGTCCTCCACCTGGGCGAGGGTGCCGTGGAAGTCGAGGAGCACACCCTCCACGGGCCGGCGGGACGCCCGCGCGCCGGACGCGAGGTCGGCGCAGCCCGGGGCGGGTGTCTGGGACTTCTCGGTCGGTTCCGGCACGTCGTGCACCCTACCGACCGCCCCGGACGGGCCGGACTGGACGGCCTTGTCGGGTGTCCCGGCACCGCACGCACTAATCTTGGTCACATGTCGAGTCCCGCCGAGCGGTACGCCGCGGCGCGCCGCCGGGCCGCGCAGGCCTCCCAGTTTCCGGCGCTGGACGAGTTCGCCCTGGATCTGGGGTTCGATCTCGACGACTTCCAGCGTGAGGCGTGCCAGGCCCTGGAGCGGGGCAGCGGCGTGCTGGTGTGCGCCCCGACCGGAGCCGGCAAGACGGTGGTCGGCGAGTTCGCCGTACACCTGGCCCTGCGGGGTGCCCCGGCTGCACCCGACGGCGCCCAGCCGGGGCGGCGCAAGTGCTTCTACACCACGCCGATCAAGGCGCTGTCCAACCAGAAGTACCACGACCTGGTCGACCGGTACGGCGCCGAGCACGTCGGGCTGCTCACCGGCGACAACGCCATCAACGGCGACGCCCCCGTGGTGGTGATGACCACCGAGGTGCTGCGCAACATGCTCTACGCCGGCTCGTCCACCCTTCAGGGCCTGGCGTACGTGGTGATGGACGAGGTGCACTACCTCGCCGACCGGTTCCGGGGCGGCGTGTGGGAAGAGGTGATCATCCACCTGCCGGCCTCGGTCACCCTCGTCTCGCTGTCGGCGACCGTCTCCAACGCCGAGGAGTTCGCCGACTGGCTGGTCACCGTGCGCGGCGAGACGACGGTCGTGGTCAGCGAGCACCGGCCGGTGCCCCTGTGGCAGCACATGCTCGTCGGCAAGCGCATGTTCGACCTGTTCCACGACGCCGACGCGGCCCGCAAGCACGACGTGCACCCGGAGCTGCTGCGCTACACCCGCGACACGGTGCGCCGGCTGGAGCTGGGCGAGGGGCGCAGCGCCGGTCCGGGTGGAGGCCGCCGCGGCCCACGCTGGCGGGGCCCGATGCGGCCCGACATCGTGGACCGGCTCGACCGCGAGGGCCTGCTGCCGGCGATCCTGTTCATCTTCAGCCGGGCCGGCTGCGCCGCGGCCGTGCAGCAGTGCCTCGCCGCCGGGCTGCGGCTGACCTCGCCGGAGGAACGCGCCGAGATCCGCCGCGTCGTGGAGTCACGGGTCACCGCGATCCCGGGCGAGGACCTGTCGGTGCTGGGCTACTGGGAGTGGCTCGACGGCCTGGAGCGCGGCCTGGCCGCGCACCACGCCGGCATGCTCCCGGTGTTCAAAGAGGTGGTCGAGGAGCTGTTCGTCCGCGGCCTGGTCAAGGCGGTCTTCGCCACCGAGACCCTGGCGCTGGGCATCAACATGCCGGCCCGCTGCGTGGTCCTCGAACGCCTCGTGAAGTACAACGGCGAGGCGCACGTCGACCTGACGCCGGGGGAGTACACCCAGCTCACCGGCCGCGCCGGGCGCCGGGGCATCGACATCGAGGGCCACGCCGTGGTGGTGTGGTCCCCGGAGACCGACCCCCGGCACGTGGCCGGCCTGGCGTCGACCCGCACGTACCCGCTGCGGTCCAGCTTCCGGCCCTCGTACAACATGGCGGTCAACCTGGTCGGGTCGGTCGGCACCGAGCCGGCCCGGGCGCTGCTGGAATCCTCGTTCGCGCAGTTCCAGGCGGACCGGTCGGTGGTCGGCCTGGCCCGGCAGGTGCAGCGCAACACCGAGACCATCGAGGCGTACGGCGTCGAGGCGGCCTGCCACCACGGCGACTTCGACGAGTACTTCGGGCTGCGGGTGGCCATCGCCGACCGGGAGCGGGCCATCGCCCGGCAGGGGCAGCACCAGCGCAAGGCCGCCGCCGTGGCGTCGCTGGAGCGACTGCGGGTGGGCGACGTGATCCGGGTGCCGTCGGGTCGGCGTGCCGGCCTGGCCGTGGTGCTCGACCCGGCCACCGGCGGGTTCGGCGAGCCCCGGCCACTGGTGCTCACCCAGGACCGCTGGGCCGGCCGGATCACCCCCGGCGACTTCACCACCCCGGCCGAGGTCCTAGCCCGGATCCGGGTGCCCAAGCACTTCAACCACCGGTCCCCGGCGGCCCGGCGGGACCTGGCCGCCGAGGTCAGCGGAACCGGTCTGGACCGGCACGGCGGTCGCCGGGGCGGCCGGTCCCGGCAGGCGGTCGGCGACGACCACCAGCTCAGCCAGCTCCGCACGGAGTTGCGTCGGCACCCCTGCCACGCCTGCCCGGACCGGGAGGAGCACGCCCGGTGGGCGGAGCGGCGCCGCCGGCTGGAGAAGGACACCGAGGAGTTGCAGCAGCGGGTGGCCGGCCGGACCGGCTCGCTGGCGCGTACCTTCGACCGGATCGTCGCGCTGCTGACCTCCCGCGGGTACCTGGCGCCCGACGGCACCGTCACCGACGCCGGCCGCATGCTCGGGCGGATCTGGACCGAGGCGGACCTGCTGGTCGCCGAGTGCCTGCGGCGGGGCGTCTGGGACGGGCTGTCCCCGGCGGAGCTGGCCGCGGCGGTGTCGGTGGTGGTCTTCGAGGCGCGCCGCGACGTCGACGAACGGGCGGGGCTGCCGCGCGGCCCCGTCGCCGACGCGGTCGACGCCACCCTCAAGCTGTGGAGCGAGATCGAGGCCGACGAGGCGGCGCGCGGTCTCGCCGTCACCCGTGAGCCGGACCTCGGCTTCGCGTGGCCGGTCTACCGGTGGGCCCGGGGCGAGGCGCTCGCCAAGGTGCTCGCCAGCGGTCACGAGATCGACGGCGAGATGCCGGCGGGCGACTTCGTCCGGTGGGCGCGGCAGGTCGTCGACCTGCTCGGCCAGCTCGCCGACTCCGGCGGAGCCTCGCCGGACCTGCGGTCCACCGCCCGGCAGGCCATCGCGGCCGTCAACCGGGGCGTACTGGCCTACCACGCCCCCGCCTGACCGTCACTCTCCGTCATCGCGGGCGGAGAATCGACGCATCGCACGGTCACCGCAACAGCACCCCCCGAGATAGCAGGGGGGTGCTGTTGCGCCTGTTCAGAGGGTCCTCGATCATGTTTGAGGCGCGTTGTTACGCGCCGGTAACGTGTCTGGGGGGAATACCGCCGTGGCGGAAATCAATCACTTTGAGTACGGGTGGATCACGCCCGCGCTGAGCTACGCGCTGTCGGTGCTCGGCTCGTGTCTGGGCCTGGTCTGCGCCGGCCGGATCCGGACCGCCACCACGCCGGGTCAGCGCGCCTGGTGGGGCATCCTGGCGGCGTTCGCCCTCGGCGGCACCGCCATCTGGACCATGCACTTCATGGCGATGCTCGGGTTCGCCGTCGAGGGCACCCGGATCCGGTACGACGTGCCGGTCACCGCCGCCAGCGCGGCCTTCGCGATCGGCGCGGTCGGCATCGGCCTGGCCATCGTCGGCACCGGCCGGGTCTCCGTGCCGCGCATCGCCGCCGGCGGCCTCTTCACCGGCGCCGGCGTGGCGGCGATGCACTACACCGGCATGGCGGCCATGCGGCTGGACGGCCGCCTCGGGTACGACCAGACGCGCGTGGTGCTGTCGGTCGTCATCGCGGTCGTCGCCGCCACGGTGGCGCTCTGGCTCGCGGTGACCGTCCGGCGCGGCCTGGCGATCTTCGCCTCCGCGCTGGTCATGGGCATCGCCGTGAACGGCATGCACTTCACCGGCATGAGCGCGCTCTCGGTGCACCTGCACGAGCAGCGGGGTGACGTGGCCGGCGCCGAGGTCGGCACCCTGCTCGTGCCGATCGTCCTCGCGGTGATCTTCGTGGTGATCGGGCTGGTGTGGGCGCTGCTCGCCGCCCCGACCGACGAGGACCGTGCCGGCGCCGCCTACCTGGACGGTCGTCGGATCGGCGAGCCGGCCCCCGCGCCGGCCCCGGTGACGCCGCCCGCGGACCCGGTGGGCCTGCGGGCGCGGTCGACGCTGGGCGCCGGCACCCCGTTCCCGTCCCGCCGGGACAACCCGCCCCGCTGACCCGGCGCGTCCGTCTCGCGCGCCCCGCCGCGCGTCCGTCCGTCGGCGGCCGCCGGCCCAGCAAGATCCACTCCACTTCAGTGAAGTCGGGGTGTCAGGCCGCCTCTGACACCCCGACTTCAATGAGGTCGAGTGGATCAAGGCGACCGATGGCCGGTGACAGGCGGTCGGCGACCCGCGACCGGTGAGCAGTGAGCAGTGACCAGGACGGGCGGGCGGGTGCGCGCTCAGGCGTCGGCGGTGCGGAGGGCCAGGGCGTCGACGAGGCGGCGGGCCGAGCCGGCCAGGTTCCACTCGGCGGCCAGGTCCAGCAGGCGGTCCGGGTCGGCGGGCGCGGTCGGCAGCTCGGTGGCCAGGTCCGGCAGCGGTACGTCGAGGGCCACCTTGACCACGGTCGGCGCGACGGCCAGGTAGTCCCGTGCTCCGGCGAGCTTCGCCCGCAGGCCCGGGGCGAAGCCCGAGCCGGGGTCGTCCAGCGCGGCGAGGATGCCGGCGATGTCGCCGTAGCGCTCGACGAGGCGGGCCGCGGTCTTCTCGCCGACGCCGGGCACGCCGGGCAGCCCGTCGCTGGGGTCACCGCGCAGGGCGGCGAAGTCGGCGTACCGGTCGGCCGGCACGCCGTAGCGGGTCCGGACCGCCGCGTCGTCGCAGTCCTCCAGCTTGGCCACGCCGCGCCCGACGTACAGCAGCCGGACCGGCCGGGTGTCGTCGACCAACTGGAACAGGTCGCGGTCGCCGGAGACCACCTCGACCGGGCCGGGCTGGGTGACCGAGAGGGTGCCGAGCACATCGTCGGCCTCGTAGCCGGCCGCCCCGAGGACGGTGATGCCGATGGCGTCGAGAACCTCCAGGATCACCGGCACCTGCGGGCTCAGCGTGTCCGGTACGACCTCGCCGCCCTCCGGGGCCACCCGGTGCGCCTTGTACGACGGCAGCAGCGCGACCCGCCAGCCGGGCCGCCAGTCGTAGTCCATCGCACAGACCATCCGGTCCGGCCGGCGGGTGCGGATGAGCTGGGCGAGCATGTCGAGGAAGCCGCGCACCGCGTTCACGGGGCTGCCGTCGGTGGCCCTGGCCGCCGACTCGGGAATGCCGAAGTAGGCCCGGAAGTAGAGGCTGGGCGCGTCGATGAGCATGATCGGGGGTCGCTGTGCCACGCCCGACAGCCTGGCACACCCCACCGACGAACGCGGGTAGGCCGTTCAGCCGCGCTCGTCGTCGGCGTACAGGGTCTCCCGTCGGGCCAGGTACTGCACCCCGTAGCTGGCGAGCAGCAGCAGGATGGCCACCACCACCTCGACCCAGGCGGCGACGCCGTCGGCGACGGTGAGACCGATGACGAGCAGCACCAGCCCGGCGAGGGCGAGGAGACCGGACCAGAGCAGCCGCTGCCGTCGCGTCTCGGCTCGGTCGTCGCCTGCCACGGTCGGTCCCTCCGTCCGGTCCGGGTCTGCCCCGAGGCTATCGGCGCCGCGGTCCCGGCGGGCCGGAACCGGTCAGGGCCGCCGCGCCGACCACCGCCGCGCCAGGGCCGCCGCCGGCGGGGCTGCGACTGGCGGTCCCGGCGGGAAGATCCGGACGGGCACCCGTTCTGCCTGTGGCTGATGTCGTGAGGCCCCGCCCCGGCCGGGGTTGAGCCGAACGAGCGTTAAGCTGAGCGGGTGGGAACCGACGAGCTGTACCCCCCGGCGCGGCTGGCTGCCGCGCAGCGCGCCACCGCCGCCGCCGGCCTGGACGCCCTTCTGCTCAGCCCCGGCTCGGACCTGCGCTACCTGACCGGCTACGACGCCCACGCCGGGGAACGGCTGACCCTGCTGGTGCTGCCCGCCGAGGGGGAGCCCACGCTGATCGTGCCCGCCCTGGAACGGCCCGCCGCCGAGGCGTCCCCCGCCCCGGCCACCGGCGTCCGCATCGTCGCGCACGGCGACGGCACCGACCCGTACCCCCTCGTCACGGCCGCGCTCGGCGGTCCGGTGGGCGCGGTGGGTCTGGCCGACCGGATGTGGGCCGAGCAGGTCCTCGCGCTGCGGGCCGCGCTGCCCGGCGCCACCCAGCGGCTTGCCTCCGAGGTGCTGTGCGAGCTGCGCATCCGCAAGTCCCCGGCGGAGGTCGCCGCGCTCGCCGAGGCCGGCTCGGCGATCGACGAGGTGCACACGCGGATGGGCCAGTGGCTGCGCCCGAGGCGCACCGAGGCGGAGGTGGCCACGGACATCGCCGCGGCGATCCGCGCGGCCGGCCACGTGACCGTCGACTTCGTGATCGTCGCGGCCGGCCCGAACGGCGCCAGCCCGCACCACGGCACCTCCGACCGACCGATCGGCGCGGGCGAGCCGGTGGTGGTGGACATCGGCGGCACGATGCCGTCCGGCTACCGCTCCGACTGCACCCGCACGTACGTCGCCGGCGGTCCCGCCCCGACGGAGTTCACCGACTACTACGCGGTGCTGCACGAGGCGCAGCGCGCCGCCGTCGCGGCGGTCCGGCCCGGTACGACCGCCGAGGC
Organism: Micromonospora sp. NPDC049497; assembly: GCF_044465805.1. Taxonomy (NCBI): domain Bacteria; kingdom Bacillati; phylum Actinomycetota; class Actinomycetes; order Micromonosporales; family Micromonosporaceae; genus Micromonospora; species Micromonospora sp. NPDC049497. The sequence goes on from NZ_JBITMC010000013.1 coordinate 53,930, forward strand.
GGTCGACGCGGCGGCCCGGGACGTCATCGCCGCCGCCGGATACGGTGCCGCCTTCCTGCACCGCACCGGCCACGGCATCGGGCTGGACGGCCACGAGGAGCCGTACGTCGTCGCGGGCAACCCGCGACCGCTGGAGGCGGGGATGGCGTTCTCCGTCGAACCTGGGATCTACCTCGCCGGGCGGCACGGCGCCCGGATCGAGGACATCGTCGTCTGCACGACGGACGGCGTCCACCGGCTCAACACCACCCCCACGGAGCTCATCGCGCTATGACCGTCGACCGGATCCTCCCCACCGACGAGGCCCACGACCTGCTGGACCTCGCCACCGAGCTCGCCGACCGGGAGCTCGCGCCACAGGCCGCCGGCTTCGAGGAGCGCGCCGAGTTCCCCCGCGACGTGCTGCGGACGCTTGGCCGCGCCGGGCTGCTTGGCCTGCCGTACGCCGAGGAGCACGGTGGCGCCGCCCAGCCGTACGAGGTGTACCTCCAGGTGCTGGAGATCCTGGCCGGTCGCTGGCTCGCGGTCGCCGAGGCGGTCAGCGTGCACACCCTGTCCTGCTACCCGCTGGCCCAGTTCGGCACTGACGAGCAGCGCAAGCTGCTGCCCGACATGGTCGGCGGGGAGCTGCTGGGCGCGTACTGCCTCTCGGAGCCGCAGGGTGGCTCGGACGCCGCCGCCCTGACCACGAAGGCGGTCCGCGACGGCGACTCGTATCTGGTCTCCGGGACGAAGGCGTGGATCACCCACGCCCGCGTGGCCGACTTCTACAACATCTTCTGCCGGACCGGCGGGCCCGGCGCCAGGGGCATCTCCTGCCTGCTGGCCGACCGGGGCACGCCGGGGATCACCCCGCAGGCCGCCGAGCGGACGATGGGGCTGCACGCCTCGCCGGTGGCGCAGGTCGCCTTCGACGAGGCGCGGGTGCCGGCCGACCGGCTGATCGGCGGCGAGGGGATGGGCTTCACCATCGCCATGTCGGCGCTGGACTCGGGCCGGCTCGGCATCGCCGCCTGCGCGGTCGGGCTGGCGCAGGCCGCGTTGGACTACGCGGTGGGGTACGCGAAGGAACGGCAGCAGTTCGGCCGGGCGATCATCGACTTCCAGGGACTCGGGTTCACCCTCGCCGACCACGCCACGCAGATCTCGGCCGCCCGGGCGCTGACGCTGGCCGCCGCGCGGCTGCGGGACGCCGGCCGCCCGTACTCCATCGAGGCGGCGAAGGCGAAGCTCTTCGCGACCGACGTGGCGATGCGGGTGACCACCGACGCGGTGCAGGTGCTCGGCGGCGCCGGTTACGTGGCCGACCATCCGGTGGAGCGGTACATGCGGGAGGCCAAGGTCCTGCAGATCGTGGAGGGCACCAACCAGATCCAGCGGCTGGTGATCTCCCGGGCGCTCGCCAAGGGGTGACCGGCGGGGCGGTCGCGTAGCCTGTGCCGGTGACGTTCCCGCGGATCACCGTCGACCCCCAGGTAATGGGTGGGGCCCCCTGCGTGCGGCAGTCCCGGGTGCCGGTGGCCATGATCCTCGCGATGATGGCGGACGGGATGACCGCCACGGACATCCTCACCGACCTGCCGTTCCTCGAGGAGGACGACATCACCGAGGTGCTGCACTACGCCGCCGACGCGGTCCGCGAGCGCGCCGCCCACTGACACACACGAAAGGGCGTACCGGAGTTCGTGCCGGTGCGCCCTTTCGTGTGTGTGCCCTTGACGGGTCCATTGGAAAGTCTAGACTTACCGTTCGTGAGAACTTACCAAGGGCAGGTGCTCGATGCCCTGGGCGACGCGACCAGGCGGTCCATCGTCGAGATGCTCGTCGCCGGCCCCCGTTCCGTCGTGGAGATCGCCGCGGACCTGCCGGTCAGCCGGCCCGCCGTCTCCCAGCACCTGAAGGTGCTCAAGGACGCGCACCTCGTCTCGTCGACGGCGGTCGGCACGCGTCGCCTCTACGCCGTGGACCCGCGCGGGCTGGCAGCCGCCCGGGACTACTTCGACCAGTTCTGGAACCAGTCCCTGGCCGCGTTCGCGCGGGCCGCCGAGAACCCACCGGAGGAGAGACCATGACAGCCCGAACCACCGACCAGACCACGGCCGTACGCGCCAGCGTGGAGATCGCCGCCACGCCCGAGCACGCCTTCACCGTCTTCACCGCCGACATCGACCGGTGGTGGATCCGCACCTACCACCTGCTCCCCGGCGACCTCAAGGAGGTCGGCGTCGACCCCCACGCGGGCGGTCGCCTCTGGGAGGAGAACGCGGCGGGGGAGGTGTGCACCTGGGGGCGGGTCCTGACCTGGGATCCGCCGCGCACCTTCGCCTTCGCGTGGCTCATCGGGCCCGACTGGACGGTCCCGGCCGAGGACGCGCCCGGCAGCCGGGTCACCGTCACCTTCACGCCCACCGACACCGGCACCCGGGTCGACCTCGTGCACGACCGGCTCGACGCCCACGGCGCCGGCTGGGAGGGAGTGCGCCAAGGAGTCGGTGGCGACGGCGGTTGGCCGACCCTGCTGCGCCGGGTCGCCGAGGCCGCCTGACCGGCGCCGCCTCGCAGGTGTCTCCGGCGGACCGCTTACGGTAGGTTGCACGCCGTGGAGGAGATCGACCGTGCCATCGTCGCCGCGCTGACCGCTGACGGTCGGCTGTCGTACACCGACCTGGCGGAGAAGGTGGGACTGTCGGTCTCCGCGGTGCACCAGCGGGTGCGCCGGCTGGAGCAGCGCGGCGTGATCCGGGGGTACGCGGCCCGGGTGTCCTTCGAGGCGCTGGACCTGCCGTTGACCGCGTTCGTGGCGATCCGGCCGTTCGACCCGTCCCAACCGGACGACGCACCGGAGCGGCTGGCCCACCTGCCGGAGATCGACTCGTGCTACTCGGTGGCGGGGGAGGACTTCTACCTGCTCCTGGTGCGGGTGGCCGGTCCGTCGGACCTGGAGCGGGTGCTCCAGGAGATCCGTACCGCGGCGAACGTGACCACCCGGACCACGGTGGTGCTGTCCACCCCGTACGAGAGCCGGCCGCCGAAGATCAGTGCCGACCCGTCCGGTCGGTCGCGGTCCCGGGCTCCGGGGGAACCGGCTGGTTCCACCGCAGGATGACCCGCCGGCCGTGCTCGTGACCGAGCACGCTGACCGTGGCGGTCTCCAGCCGGAACAGCCCGCCGGCCGACGGCGGCAGGCCGAGCCACCGGGCGCCGAGGACCCGCAGGTTGTGGGCGTGCCCGACCACGGCGACGGTTCCCGTCTCCACGAGCGGGTGCACGCGGGCCAGCAGCCGGTCCAGGCGCTCGCCCACCTCGCTGGGGGACTCCCCGCCGGGGCAGCCGTCGGACCAGATCGTCCAGCCGGGATGGTCCTCGCGGATGTCGACGGTGGTGCGTCCCTCGTACTCGCCGTAGTTCCACTCGGCGAGGTCGTCGTCGGTGGTGGTGACGGTCAGGCCGGCGAGGTGCGCGGTGCGCTGCGCCCGCACGCGGGGGCTGCTCAGCACGGCGGCGAAGTGCCGTCCGGCGAGGAACGCGCCGAGCGCGCGGGCCTGCCGCTCGCCGTCGGGGGTCAGCTCCAGGTCGGTGTACGAGGTGTGCCGGTGGCTGGCGCTCCACGTGGTTTCGCCGTGCCGGATCAGTACCAGGTCTCCCATTCGTCCAGTCAACCAGTTCGCTTCCCGCTCCGTTCACCTAGCTTCCTAGGACGCGCTACGGGGTGTGCGGACCCGCACCGGACCGCGAAAGGCCGCCGGCAAAGGAGAGAGGCTCGCGTGCGGGGATCACCAGCGGGGATGGCCGGTAGGGTCGCCGGCGTGGCCGTCGTCCGCTCGTTGGTGCTGTTCGTGCTGGCCGCCCTGGCCGAGATCGGTGGCGCGTGGCTGGTCTGGCAGGGCTGGCGGGAGCACCGCGGGCTGTGGTGGATCGCCGCAGGGGTGATCGCGCTGGGGTGCTACGGGTTCGTGGCGACGTTCCAGCCGGACCCGCACTTCGGGCGGATCCTCGCCGCGTACGGGGGTGTGTTCGTGGCGGGATCGTTGGCCTGGGGCGTGGTGGTGGACGGGTTCCGGCCGGACCGGTGGGACCTGGCTGGCGCGGCGATCTGTCTGGTCGGCGTTGCGGTGATCATGTACGCGCCTCGGGGCTGACCGCGCGGTGGCCGTCGACCAGGAGCATGACGGTCATCAGGGCGGTGACGAGGGCCAGGTGCAGGGCGGCGTTGACGACGGCGCCGACGGGTGCGGTGGCCGCGACGGCGACCGCGGTGACCAGGCGGCTGAGCGCGTGTCCCTCGCCCAGTGCGTGACGCTGGTCGGCGACGGCGAGGAGGAAGAGGGCGACGCCGCCGGACAGGCCGAGGGCGGGCGGCCAGCCGGCGGACGTGTCCGGGTGGGCCACGACGGCGTGCAGGCCGGTGGCGGTGGCGATGATGCCGAGCAGCAGCAGGAAGTGGCTGACGATGTAGACGCGGGCGGCGAGCCGGGTGCGGGTGGCGTCGTCGGCGTGGTGCAGGACCGTCTCGGCGTACCGGGTGTCGGTGAAGTAGGTCCACCAGAGGGTGCTGGGCAGGGCGAGGGCCAGGACGACGGCTGCCGCGGTGGCGAAGGGGACGTTGTCGTGGGGTACGCCGATGCCGATGGCGACGACGGACTCGCCGAGGGCCACGATGACGAGCAGGCCGTGGCGTTCGATGAAGTAGGCGGGCCGGATGTGGAAGCTGGCGGCGGCGCTGATCCAGGAGTGGCGGGGCAGCAGGTAGGGCAGGACGGCCTGGGTGAAGACGGCGGCGGCCCAGAGGGCGCGTACGGCGGGACCGGTGGCGAGGCCGGCGGCGATGACGAGGGCGGCGGCGCCGAGGTTGTAGGGGGCGAGGCGGCGGACGCCGGCGCGGGCGGTGCTGCGGCTGAACAGGGTGAGGTGGACGGTGACGACGATCAGGTAGCCGAGGCCGAAGAGCAGTCCGCTGCCGGTGAAGGCGTCGGGGATGGCGACGGCGGTGAGCAGGAACCCGGTCATGCCGGCGAAGAGCAGGAACTTGCGCGCGGGGCGGCGGGGCGGGACGTGGTTGGTGAGCCAGGCGTAGCCGCTGTAGAGGTACCAGAGGAGCCCGAGGATCAGGATGACGCGGGTGAGGCCGGTGCCGTCGGGTTTGTCGAGGAGCAGCTGGGAGAGCTGGGTGATGGTGAGGACGAAGACGACGTCGAAGAACAGTTCGACGGGGGTGACCCGGTCGGCGGCGTCGGTGTCCCGGGTCGGGCTCCCCATGGGGCTGACGCTAGCGGCCGTTGTCGAGTCGGGCGGTGGGAACGGCGTCACCCCCGCGCACGGGTGGTGGCGGGGGTGACGGATGGTGCGGGTCAGTCGTCGCGGTGCGCGGCCCACCACTGCTGGCCGGTCTCGGGCAGGGTGTCGATCGGGTCGTAGTAGGCGTAGCGCTTGTTGAGCGCCTCCAGGTCGGCGGACTCGATGGAGGTGCGGTAGTTCTTGGTCCAGTAGGAGATGCCGCGGTCGCGGTCGTACTCGGTGAGCATGTGCACCCAGCGCTTGCCGACGAAGGGCACGTCGCAAACGATGCGCGGGGTGGCGTAGCCGGGCAGGTAGCCCATGATGTCGTGCTGGAGCTGCTGGGCGTGCCAGACGGGGACCCGCCAGTGCTCGGCGTTGGGGATCATGTCGCACATGTAGAAGTAGTACGGCAGGATGCCCGCTTCGCCCTGGAGCGCGAAGCAGAGGTCGAGCAGCTCGGGGGCGGTGGCGTTGACGCCGCGCATGAGGACGCCCTGGTTGCGGACGTCGCGGACGCCGACGTCGAGGGCGGTCTGGGCGGCCTTGGCGACCAGCGGGGTGATCGACTGGGCGTGGTTGACGTGGGTGTGGATGGCGAGGTTGACGCCACGTCGGGCGGCGGTGCGGGCGACGCGTTCGAGGCCCTCGACGACGTCGGGCTGGAGCCAGTGCTGGGGCAGGCCCATGAGGGCCTTGGTGGCCAGCCGGATGTCGCGGACGGTCTCCAGTTCGAGCAGCCGCATCAGGTACGACTCGAGGTTGCGCCACGGCACGTTGGCGACGTCGCCGCCGGAGACGACGACGTCGCGGACGCCGGGGTGGGCCTTGAGGTAGGTGATGTGGGCGTCGTAGCGGTCGACGGGCTTGAGGGTGAGCTTGAGCTTGTCGACGGCGGGGGTGGAGTTGCCGACGAGGTCCATCCGGGTGCAGTGGCCGCAGTACTGGGGGCAGGTGGAGAGCAGCTCGGCGAGGACCTTGGTGGGGTAGCGGTGGGTGAGTCCCTCGGCCACCCACATGTCGTGCTCGTGGAGTGAGTCGCGGCTGGCGTACGGGTGCGACGGCCAGTCGGTGCGCCGGTCGGAGGCGACGGGGATCATGTAGCGCCGGATCGGGTCGGCGAGGAACGCCTCGGTGGTGAGCGGCGCGAACGGCACCATCGTGTTGATCATCTGCGGCGGGACGAGCATCGACATCGTCGCCAGGGCGGCCTGGTCGGCGGCGAGGTCGTCGTAGAAGGTCTCGTCGACGAGGTCACCGAGCACGGTGCGCAGCTGCTTGATGTTCTTGACGCAGTTGACGCGCTGCCACTGGGCGTTCTCCCACTGGTCGCGGGTGACGTGTCGCCAGCCGGGGAAGCGGGTCCAGTCGGGTTCGACCAGGGGGCTGCGGCGGTATTCGTAGGGCTGTCCGGCGGTGGGGACCGCGACCGGCGTGGGGCGGGGCGCAGGGATGGTCTCCACCGGTTGGGTCTGGGTCACGGCCCCTCCTCGATGCGGTGCGGATGATCAGCGGCTCCGAAGGCTACTGGAAAATATCCGGCGAAGAAATTAGTCTGCCGTAAGTTTTCCCGCTACGCGAGCCCTGGCCGGGTTTTCGGGCGGCTGACAGGGGAGGTCGGCGTGACGTCACCGGTGGGTCTGCACCGCGTCGTGGAACCGGCGGGGGTGCTGCCGCAGGCGGCCTGGCGCCTGGACGCCAGTCCGGAGATCGCGGCGAACGAGGTCCGGATCCGGGTGGAGCGGCTGAACCTGGACGCGGCGAGCTTCCGGCAGCTGTGGGAGAAGCACGGCGGGGACGGGGAGAAGGTCCGCGCCGAGGTCCTGGACATCGTGTCGACGCGGGGGAAGATGCAGAACCCGGTGACGGGTTCGGGGGGCATGCTGATCGGCACGGTCGAGGAGGCCGGGCGGCGCTCGCCGCTGGGGCTGCGGCCGGGGCAGCGGGTGGCGACGCTGGTGTCGTTGACGCTGACGCCGCTGACGATCCTCGACGGTCTGGCGCGGTGGGACGGGCGCAGCGAGCAGGTGCCGTGCGACGGGTACGCGATCCTGTTCGCCCGGTCGATCGCGGCGGTGCTGCCCGAGGACCTGCACCCGGAGTTGTCCCTGGCGGTGCTGGACGTGTGCGGTGCGCCGGCGCTGACCGCGCGGGTGGTCGCCGAGCACGTGGCGCGGCGGGAGCGTGCGGGTGACCCGACGCCGGTGCGGGTGGCGGTGATCGGGGGCGCGGGCAAGAGCGGGTCGCTGTCGCTGGCCGCGGCGCGGCGGGCGGGCGCGCGGCGTACGGTCGGGGTGGTTCCGGTGGCGGCGGAGCGTGATGCGCTGGAGGCCGCCGGCCTGGCGTCGGTGGTGGCGTTGGCCGACGCGCGGGATCCGGTGGCGCTGTCGACGGCGGTGACGTCGGCGCTGGGGGCGCCGGCGGACGTGACGGTGGTGTGCGTGGACGTGCCGGGCTGCGAGCACGGCGCGGTGCTGGCCACCGCCGACGGCGGCACGGTGGTCTTCTTCTCGATGGCGACGAGCTTCGCGGCGGCGGCGTTGGGCGCGGAGGGCCTGGCGGCGGACGTGACGATGCTGGTGGGCAACGGGTACGTGCCGGGGCACGCGGAGCTGGCGATGGGGCTGTTGCGCTCCGAGCCGGGGGTGCGTCGTCTCTTCGAGGCGCGGCTGGCGGCAGACTGAGTGCCATGACGAACCCCTCGACGTTGTACCGCGGTGGCGCGCTGCACTGTCCGGCGGATCCGAGCGCGACGGCGCTGCTGGTGCGCGACGGCCGGATCGCCTGGTTGGGTGCGGCCGGTGACGCGCCGGCCGCCGATCAGGTGGTGGAGCTGGACGGGGCGCTGGTGACGCCGGCGTTCGTGGACGCGCACGTGCACGCCACGGACACGGGTCTGGTGTTGTCGGGCCTGGACCTGTCGTCGGTGCGGTCGGCGGGTGAGCTGCTGGACGCGGTGTCGGCGTTCGCGGCGGGCTTGCCGGGCGACGCGGTGGTGCTGGGGCACGGCTGGGACGAGTCGAACTGGGCGGACCGGCGGCTGCCGGACGCCGCCGAGTTGGACCGGGCGGCCGGTGGGCGGCGGGTGTACCTGTCGCAGGCGTCGATCCACTCGGCGTTGGTGTCGGCGGCGCTGCTGGCGGCGTGTCCGGAGGCGCAGGCCGCGCCGGGGTACGACGCGTCGGGCTGGTTGCGGCGCGACGCGCACCATGTGGTGCGGGCGGCGGCGCAGGGGTCGGTGACCCGGGCGCAGCGGGTGGCGGCGCAGCGGGTGGCTCTGGCGCACGCGGCGTCGCTGGGTATCGCGGCGGTGCACGAGTGCGGCGGTCCGGACATCTCCGACGAGGAGGACTTCACCGGGTTGCTGGCGGTCTCCGGTGCCGGGGTGCCGGAGGTGTACGGGTACTGGGGTGAGCTGTCGGGTGCGGCGCGGGCGCGGGAGTTGGGCGCGGTGGGCGCGGGCGGGGACCTGTTCGCCGACGGGGCGCTGGGGTCGCGGACGGCGCACGTGTCGTCGGCGTACCTGGACTCCGAGGGCGGGTCGTGCGGGCACGGGTACCTGAGCGTGGAGCAGGTGCGTGACCACCTGCTGGACTGCGCGGCGCACGGGATGCAGGGCGGGTTCCACGCGATCGGTGACGCGGCGATCTCCACGGTGCTGGAGGGGTTCGCGGCGGCGGCGGGGACGTTGGGCACGGATCGGTTGCGGGCGGCCCGGCACCGGGTGGAGCACGCGGAGATCATGAGCAAGCGGTTGATCGCCGGGTTCGTGGAGTACGGGATCGTGGCGTCGATGCAGCCGGCGTTCGACCGGTTGTGGGGTGGCGCGGGCCGGATGTACGAGTCGCGGTTGGGTCTGGACCGGTCGTTGGAGTCCAACCCGATGGGTGCGATGCACTCGGTGGGGGTGGCGTTGGCGTTCGGGTCGGATTCGCCGGTGACGCCGCTGGATCCGTGGGGGTCGGTGCGGGCGGCGGCGGCGCACCACAACCCCTCGCAGCGGATGAGTGTGCGGGCGGCGTTCGCGGCGCACACCCGGGGTGGGTGGCGGGCGGTGCACCTGGACAGCGAGGGTGTGCTGGCGTTGGGTGCGCCGGCGACGTTCGCGGTGTGGGACACCCCGGCGGGGGTGGATCGGGGTCTGCCGGTGCTGCTGGCCGAGGACCCGGAGCTGCGGGGTCCGCAGGATCCGACGCCGTTGCCGGTGTGCCGGCGCACGGTGCTGCGCGGTGAGGTCATCTACGAGGAAGGCAGTTCGTGACACAGAAGCTTGACCTGGATCCGGCGCTGGTGGCGCGGGCGCGGGAGTTGGCGCGCCGTGCCGGGGCGCCGGTGGTGGAGTTGGCGCGCAGTCACACCACGGTGTCGGTGGAGCGGGCGGTGCTGCGGCTGGCCGGGGTGAGCGGCGCGGACCCGGACGGTATCCCGTGGGTGAACCGGCTGGTCGACGCGGTGGTCGCGGACGTGGGTCTGGGGCACGGGGTCGCGGGGCCGGTGTTCGACGCGATGGCCCGCGAGGGTGTCACGGACGTGACGTTGCTGGCGCAGAAGGCCGCCGCCGGGTCGGTGCGGTTCGTGGTGCCGTCGGGCAGGGCGGCCACGGCCGCCCGCCGGGCCGCGCGGAAGGCGGTCGCGGCGGGGGTGCGGCTGGTCGACCGGCGCCGGGTCGAGCGGGAGCGCCTGGTGAGGCGGTACGGGGATCCGAAGCAGCGGCCGTGGATCTACCTGATCGTGGCGACCGGGGACATCTACGAGGACATTCCGCAGGCGCAGGCGGCGGCGCGGGCGGGCGCGGACGTGATCGCGGTGATCCGGTCGACGGGGCAGTCGCTGCTGGACTACGTGCCGGAGGGCGCGACCCGGGAGGGGTTCGCCGGGACGTACGCGACGCAGGAGAACTTCCGGCTGATGCGGGCGGCGCTGGATGAGTCGTCGCGGGAGCTGGGCCGGTACGTGCGTCTGACGAACTACGCGTCGGGTCTGTGCATGCCGGAGATGGCGACCCTGGCCGGTCTGGAACGCCTCGACATGATGCTCAACGACTCGATGTACGGGATCCTGTTCCGCGACATCAACCCGATCCGCACCTTCGTGGACCAGCGGTTCTCGCGGCAGGTGCACGCCCGGGCGGGGATCATCATCAACACCGGTGAGGACAACTACCTGACCACCGCCGACGCGGTGGACGAGGCGCACACGGTGACGGTGTCGCAGCTGCTCAACGAGTTCTTCGCGCACGAGGCGGGCCTGGCGGACTGGCAGTTGGGGCTGGGGCACGCGTTCGAGATCAACCCGGACGTGCCGGAGTCGTTCCGGTTGGAGCTGGCGCACGCGCTGCTGGCGCGGGAGCTGTTCCCGGATGCGCCGCTGAAGTGGATGCCGCCGACGAAGCACATGACCGGTGACGTGTTCCGGGGCAACCTGCTCGACGGGTTCTTCAACCTGGTGGGCACGATGACCGGGCAGGGGATCCTGCTGGTGGGGATGATGACCGAGGCGGTGGTGACGCCGTGGCTGTCGGACCGGGACATCGCCCTGCAGAACGTCCGCTATGTGCTCGGCGCGGCCGGGGGGCTGCACGAGGACTTCGTGCCCGCGCCGGGCGGGTTCATCCAGCAGCGCGCCAACCGGGTCCTCGGTGAGGCGCTGGACCTGCTGGAGCGGATCGGGGAGCAGTCGCTGCTGACGGCGATCGCCGAGGGCACGTTCGGGATCATGAAGCGGCCCGCGGACCGGGGCAAGGGCCTCGACGGGGTCGCGCGGCACGAGGCCGGCTACTACAACCCGGCCACCGACATCCTGGAAGGGCCGGCCGCATGAGCGCCGTGGAAACCGGCGGCGCCGCCGCCGGGAAGACGATCGTCCGGCCGTACGGGGACACCACCGGTGACGGCATGGTGCAGGTGTCGTTCACGCTGCCGGTGCCGTACGACAAGCGGGCCGAGGGCGCGGCGGTGCAGCTCGCGGCGAAGATGGGCATCGACCCGGCGATGCTGGTGCACGCCAAGCCCGTCGGCGACGGGTTCACGTTCTTCGTGGTGTACGGGCGGGTGAACCACCTGGTGGACCTGTCCGCGGTGCAGGTGGTGGAGCGCGACTACCCGCTGCTGGGCGCCAAGGAGGTCAACGCGGTGGTGAAGCGGCAGTTGCGCCGCAAGCTGTCGGTGGTGGGTGCGTGCATCGGCACCGACGCGCACACCGTCGGTATCGACGCGATCCTCAACGTCAAGGGCATCGCGGGGGAGAAGGGCCTGGAGTACTACCGGGAGTTGAAGGTCACCAACCTGGGCGCGCAGGTCAGCGTGCCGGAGCTGGTGGAGGCCGCCCGGGTGGAGAAGGCCGACGCGGTGCTCGTGTCGCAGGTGGTGACGCAGCGCGACGCGCACCTGCACAACACGCGGGAGATGTCGGCGGCGTTCCGGGAGGCCATGCCGGCCGGGAAGCGTCCGCTGCTGATCGTCGGCGGTCCCCGTTTCGACGAGAAGATGGCCGGCGAGCTGGGTGTCGACCGGATCTTCGGCCGGGGCACCACCCCGGGCGAGGTCGCGTCGTACCTGGTGCACGCGTTGATCACGAACAGGAAGGTGCCGGCATGAGCGACGAGCGGCTGGGTTTGAGGGTGACGCACCGGCGGTACGTGCCGTACGCGCACGCCCACTACGCGGGGAACCTGGTCGACGGCGCGTACGCGCTGGGCCTGTTCGGTGACGTCGCCACCGAGGTGTGCATCCGCACCGACGGCGACGAGGGTCTGTTCGCGTCCTACTCCGACGTGCAGTTCCGGGCGCCGATGAAGGCCGGCGACGTGCTGGAGGTGACCGCGACGGTCACCCGGGTGGGCACCCGCAGCCGCACCCTCGACTTCGAAGCGCGGGTGGTGTGCCGGGGGCGCCCCGACAAGGGGGAGTCCGCCGCCGAGGTCCTCGACGAGCCGGTGGTGGCGGTCACCGCGACCGGCACCGTGGTCGTACCGCCGGCGGCGTGAACGTCGCCGTCTGCGCCGACGTCGGCTCGACGTACACCAAGGTCGCGGTGGTCGACCTCGACGGCGGTGGCCTGCTCGCGGCGGCGTCGGCGCCCACGACGGTGGACAGTGACGTGCTGCACGGCCTGGACGCCGCGGTCGCGGCGGCCACCGCGCGGCTGCCGGTGGGCGACGCGCCGTGGTACGTGTGCTCGTCGGCCGGCGGGGGGCTGCGCCTGGCGGTGGTCGGGTACGAGCCGCTGGTGACGGCGCAGGCCGGCCGGCGGGTCGGCCTGTCGGCCGGGGCGAACGTGGTGCACGTGGCCGCCGGCCGGTTGGGCGCGGCGGACGTGGCGGCGTTGCGGTCCGCCCGGCCGGACGTGGTGCTGCTGGTCGGCGGCACCGACGGGGGTGACGCCGAGACGCTCACCCACAACGCGACGCGCCTGGCGAAGGCCCGGTGGCGGGTGCCGGTGGTGCTCGCCGGCAACGCCGACGCCCGCGACGACCTGCACGCCCTGCTCGCCGCCGGCCAGGTGCCGGTGACGGTCGCGGACAACGTGCTGCCCCGCATCGGTGTCCTCGCGCCGTCCTCGGCGCGGGCGGCGATCCGGGAGGTGTTCCTGCGGCACGTCATCGGCGGCAAGCGGCTGTCGCGGGGTACGCGCTTCGCGCGGCTGGTGCGCGCGGCCACGCCGGACGCGGTGCTGACCGGGGTGGAGGTCCTCGCCGACGGTCTCGGCGGGGACCTGGCCGTGGTGGACGTGGGTGGGGCGACCACCGACGTGTACTCGGTGCTGACCCCGGACGAGCGGGCCACCGGGCCGGGGCGGGAGGTCGCCGGCACGCTGTGGCGGGCCCGGACCGTGGAGGGTGACCTGGGGATGCGGTGGAGCGCGCCCGGTGTGGTGCGGGCGGCCGTGGAGGAGCGGCTGCTCACCGCGGCCGACGCCGGTGAGCTGACCGCGGCGGCGGACGCCCGTGCCGCCGACCCGGGTTTCCTGCCCACCGACGACGGGCAGCGGGCCGTCGACGCCCGCATCGCCGCGCTCGCCGCGACGGTGGCGCTGCGTCGGCACGCCCGGGGCGCGGCCACCGGTGAGCGCGCCGGCCGGGACCTGCGGGACGTGCGGCTGCTGGTCGGCTCGGGCGGGGTGCTGCGGCACGCCGCCGGAGACGTCGCCGCCGGGGTGCTCGGCGCGGTGCTGACCGACCACGCCGGCGGGTGGCCGCTGCCGCGCGCCGCCCGGCCGGTCGTCGACGTCGACTACGTCCTGGCCGCCGGTGGGCTGCTCGCCGCCGACCATCCCACCGCGGCCCGCGCCCTGCTGCACCGGATGGAAGGAAGGGCCCCCCGTTAACGCCTCGCGTGGTACAGGGGGCCCCTCTTAACAGCACCGGCGTGCCCGGGCGGTCAGCTCCCGCCGCCGGGGGTCGACCGGGGCGTCACAGTGACCCGGTCCGCCACGGGCCGGTGATCGCGAAGGTGATGCCGGGGCTCTGCACGTTGACGAACAGCCAGTTGCCGTTGCGCGGGTCGAACGTGGAGCCGCACCACTCCGACCCGGAGTAGTCGCCGGCCGCGACGGTCTTGCCGGGCACCCCTCCGGTGGGGATCACCACCTGGTTCAGGGCGAACGGGAAGATCACCCCGTCGGTGGTGAGGCCGTGCAGGTACTCCCCGGAGCTGCCGTCCTCGCACAGCACGATGCCGCCGCGCGGGCTGACGCAGATGTTGTCCGGGTTGTTCAGCACCGCCGCGTCGGGGGAGGCGAACAGCACCCGCATCCGCTCCGCCGCCGGGTCGTACTCGAAGACCTGGCCCTGGCCGGCCGGCCCGCCGCTGGTGGACACGATGTAGATGCGCTCGTTGCCGTACCAGGCGCCCTCCAGGCGGCGGAACACCGCGCCGCCGGAGGCCGCGCCCTGCAACGCCGGCCGGACCTCGCCGGGGGCGTAGTCGGGGTTGTCGATGGTCACCCACGTCAGGTCGCGGTACTCGGTGCCGGTGCCGTCGGTGTAGGTGGAGTACGACGAGGAGTCCGCCGTGGGGATCACCAGCATCTGCAGGACGCCGCCGGCGGCCAGCTCACCGGGGACGGTGGGCAGATACCGGTACAGGCCCGACGGGGTGGCGTCCTCGGTCAGGTAGACGATGCCGGTGGCCGGGTCCACGGCCACGGCCTCGTGGCTGAACCGGCCCATCTGCCGCAGCGGGCGTGGGTCGCCCTTGCCGGTGTGCGGCACCTCGAACACGTACCCGTGGCGGGTGCCGTCCGGGCCCAGTTCGGTGGTCTCCTCACAGGTCAGCCAGGTGCCCCAGGGGGTGGGGCCGCCGGCGCAGTTGCGGATCGTGCCGGACAGGCTCGCCCACGAGTCGGTGAAGGCGCCCGCGTCGGGGTCGAACACCAGGGTGGTGGTGCCGCCGGTGGCAGCCGGGTTGTAGGCGGGGGTGGTGAACGCGCCGGTGTAGCCGCCGCGTTCGTGGTTGCGGACCAGGGAGATCTTCCCGTCGCCGCGGCGGAACGCCGCCATGCCGTCGTGGGCGCCGGGCGTCGGGATGCCGTCGGACATCACGTCGCCGGTCCAGCCGTAGCTGAGGTACTCGAAGCCGCGCGGCAGGCGCAGCAGTTCCAGGCCGGTCGTGGCGTCCCGTACCGGGTGGAGCGGGCCGTAGTCGGGGCTGGCCGGCAGCTTCGCCAGGGGGGCGGCGCCGGCGGTGCGGGCGCCGAGGGCGTCGAGCGGGCCGAGCGCGGCCAGCGCCGCGGCGGTCACCCCGCCGCGTAGCAGGTTGCGCCGGTCCACACCGTCGATCGGACTCACATGCACCTCCGAGAAAGGGGTTGTCGTGTCGCCCCGACGCTAGGAGCGCAGGTGCGCAGCGTCACCGGATGCGGTGTGAACCTCAGCTGAACGGCGTGCCACCGTCGTCCGTCGGGACGCGCCGACGCGACACGCCGAATGTGACGGCCACGACTCGTCCGGGGTGGGTTGACAGCGCCCGGGGGGCAGCACGTACCGTCTTTGAGTCCTACTACGGGAAGCGGCTGTTGTTCGCTTCGTCCCTTCGTCCGCTGGCCGAGCGACATCAAGCAGTTCGTCGCGGCGGCCAGGTCCAGCGGGCGGGGGTCGGCGGGGCGGCGCGAACCGGCCGCGGTTACCGGTGTACGGGCAGGGTGAGGTGCACGGCCAGTAGACAACGGCCGGGCGGGGACAGCCAGTCCTCCGTCAGGTCGGTCCGAAGGTCGGCGTGCCCCATCCTCGCCCCACCGGCCGGGGAGGGCCTGGGAGCATCGGGGCGCGGCGGAAGCCGCGCCCCGATTTCATCTCACCGGTACGACAACACCTGCCGGGCCAGGCGCGCCGGTTGGCTCAGCGCGAGCAGGTGCCCACCGGGTAGAAGGTCGACGTCGACGCCGAGGCGCTCCCGGGCCAGCCGGCGTTGGAAGTCCGCCGGGAAGAACCGGTCGTCGCGGCCGGTGACCACCCGCGTCGGCACGTCCGGCCAGCGGCGCAGCGGGTTGGGCCGGACGAACACCGCCTCGGACTCTCCTCGGGGCTCGGCCGCCATCAGCCGGTCCACGACCGGCGCCGGCACGTCGTGGAGGAAGTCCACCGTCAGGTCGACGTCGTCGCTCGGCGTCCGACCCTCGGCGAGGGCGTACGCGGTGCGGGCCCGCGCCTGACCGGTCGCCTCCCACCACTGCCCGGGAGTCTCGCCCGGGGCGGGGATCATCGGGTTGACCAGGACCACCGTGGCCACCCTCGGGTCGTCGGCGACCAGTGGCGCGGTGAACGCGCCGAGGGACTGGGCGACCAGCACCACCTCCGACCGGTCGCCGATGGCGGCGCGGACGATGTCGGCGTACTCGGGCAGCGCGGCGGTGTCGTCGTCGGCGGGCAGGTCCACCGCGACGCTGTCGTGGCCGTGCCGGCTCAGCTCGGCGGTCAGCAGGTGCCAGTAGTCGGCG
Source organism: Micromonospora sp. NPDC049497 (assembly GCF_044465805.1). Classification (NCBI taxonomy): domain Bacteria; kingdom Bacillati; phylum Actinomycetota; class Actinomycetes; order Micromonosporales; family Micromonosporaceae; genus Micromonospora; species Micromonospora sp. NPDC049497. The sequence goes on from NZ_JBITMC010000013.1 coordinate 70,139, forward strand.
CTGCCGCCCGCCCCGGGGATCAGCACGTACGTCACGCCTGCCCCCGGCGTGCGAAGTCCTCGGCGGTGCCGCCGCCGGGGAAGCGGGTGGCGAAGTCCAGCACCCCCACCCACGTCGGGCGCAGGGCGATGCGGGCCATCTTCAGTCCCGGCGCGTCGGTGTCGGCGCGTACGGCGGCCTCCTGCTCCGCGCCGCCGTAGCGGCGGTGGGCGGCCAGGTACTCCGGGGCGACGCCGTCGACGTCGGTGACGGTGACCCGGCCGCGCAGCAGCAGCACCTCCGGCGGGGCGTCGGTGGTGTCGATGGTGACCGCCACGTCGGGGCGGGCCCGCAGGGCGGGGATCTTCCGCGCGCCGGCGAACGTGCAGAACACCACCTCGTCGCCGGTGTGGTGGAACATGATCGGCAGCACGCGCGGTGTGCCGTCGGACGCGACGTAGGCGAGGCGGGCCAGCTCCGTGGACGCGAGCAGCTTTCGCGCCACCGGATGGTCGAGCAGTCGTACGTCGCCCTGCGGCAGGGCGGTGGTCATGGTCACGGTTTCCCCCCAACGTGATGTGCTCCTAGATTAGGAGCAGTCGATTCGAGAGAGCAAGTGCTTTCGCTATCCTGGGTCGATGCGTTCCTACGACGATCTGTGTGGGCTCGCCCGGGCTCTGGCCGTCGTCGGCGAGCGGTGGGCACTGCTGGTCGTCCGCGAGCTGCTGCTCGGACCGAAACGGTTCTCCGACCTCAGCCGGGGCCTGCCCGCGATGAGCCAGAACGTCCTGTCCCAACGGTTACGCGAGCTGGAGCAGGCCGGACTGGTCACCCGGCGGGTCCTCGGGCCACCGGCCAGCGCCCGGGTCTACCAGCTCACCCCGCGCGGCCTGGAGCTGGAGGAGACCGTCCTGGCCCTCGGCCGGTGGGGCAGTCGCCAACCGTTGCCCGCCACCGGGCAGCTGAGTGTGGACGCGCTGATGCTGGCTCTGCGCACCACGTACCTCCCGGGGCCGGCCGGCGACCCGACATCGCCGGTGGGGGTGCGGATCGGCGCCGACGGGTTCGTCGCCGAGGCCGAACCGGACGGAAGCCTGACGATCACCCGGGACGGTGCGGACCGCTGCGCCGCCGTGGTGGAGACCGACGACGTCGGCACCCTGCTCGAAGTCGTCTACGGCTACCGGCCCCGCGAGGACGCCGAGCGCTCCGGAGCGTTGCGCGTCCACGGGGACCGGCGCATCGCCGAGCACTTCCTCGGCTGCTTCCCCCGCCCCGCCACCACCGGCGACGTCGCGCCGGACCCGCGGTCGTCCGAGCCGCGGCGGTAACCGCCCGCTCCGGCCCCGATGACGGGTCAGGGCGCCGCGGCGGCGAGATCCGCGTCGAGGCGCTCCAGGTAGTCGACAGCCCCTGTCCGCCGGCCGAGCGGGGCGGACTGACCCGACCAGAGGCTCGCGTGCTCGCGGTCCCCGGCCGCCGCCGCGGCGCGCCGCAGCGGCGCGGTGAGCGCCGACTGCGCCGGGTACGGCGCGCGGGGAACCGCCGGATCGGCCAGGGCGCGGGTGACCCGGTTGGGCACCCCACGGGCGAGCCGACCGGAGAAGGCCGACGTCAGGACGGTGCAGTGCCGGCCCGGGGCCGTGGTGAGCGCGTCCTTGTGCACGTCGGGTACCGCCGACTCGTGGGTGGCGAGGAAACCGCTGCCGATCTGCACCCCCTCGGCGCCCAGCGCGAAGGCCGCCCGGACCTGGCGGGCGTCGGTGATGCCGCCCGCCGCCACCACCGGCGCGGCGACCGCGTCGACGACCTGCGGGACGAGCGAGAGGGTGCCGACGAGGGACTCCTCGACCGGGCGCAGGAACGCGCCCCGGTGGCCGCCGGCGTCACTGCCGGAGGCGACGATCACGTCGACGCCGGCCTGGTCGAGGACGACGGCCTCCTCGACGGTCGTCGCCGTGGCCAGCACGACGACACCCCGGCGGTGCGCTTCGGCGACGACCTCGGCGTCCGGCACACCGAACACGAAACTGATCACCCGTGGCGCGGCCGCCAGGAGCGCGACGATCTGGTCGTCGTAGCGCGGCGCGGCCGGCGGCGGGCCGTCGGGGACGGCGACGCCGAGAGCGTCGTAGAACGGACGCAGCGGCGCGACGAACCCGGCCACCTCGTCGGCGTCGACCCGGACGTCCGCCTCGCCCGGCAGCGGCACCCACAGGTTGACGTTGACCACCCCGTCCGTGCGGGACGTCAGGTCCGCGACGAGCGCGGTGATGCCCTCGGCGTCGAGATGGTTCGCGCCGAAGGACCCCACCGCGCCGGCCTCGGCGACCGCCACGGTCAGATCCACCGAGGAGAGGCCACTGCCGAACGGGCCCTGCACGACCGGCCGGCGCAGGCCGAGCAGGCGACTGAAGCGGGTCACCGGCCAAGGGGAGGTGGACGAGGTCATCGGTGTCCTTTCACGGGCCGTCGTGCGGCGTGGTTACCCCGAGGAGCATCTTCTCGTAACGGGGGCCACCCCCGCGCTTCCGGGCGAGGCGGTCACCCGGGCGGCGGGCGGGTAGCCTTCACCCCCGTGATCGTGGTGAGGTGCCGGTGACGGCCGTGGACAGCAGTGAGGCGCACGTCGGGCAGGTGCGCGCGCACGCCGACGCGCCCCGCGCGCTGCCGATGCGCGTGGCGGTCGCCCTGGCGGTGACCGCCGGGCTGGCGCTGCTGCTGGCGTTCCCTCCGTACGGGCTGTGGCCGTTGGCGCCGGTCGGAGTGGCGCTGCTGGCCACCGCGGTGCACCGCCGCCGGATCCGCGCCGGCGCCGGGCTGGGCTTCCTGACCGGCGTGGCGCTGTTCGCGCCGATGCTGAGCTGGACGAACCTGCACACCGGCTACCTGCCGTGGGTGCTGCTGTCCCTGCTGCAGGCCGGCTACCTGGCGCTGCTCGGCGCCGCCGCCGCGTACGCGTCGCCGCTGGCCGACCGGTTCCGGGCGGCGTGGCCGGCGCTGACCGCCGTGCTGTGGGTCGGGCAGGAGGCCCTGCGGGACCGCACCCCCTTCGGCGGCTTCCCGTGGGGACGGCTCGCGTTCAGCCAGGAGGACTCCCCGCTGCTGCGGCTGGCCGCCCTCGGCGGCGCGCCGCTGGTGACGTTCGCCGTGGCGCTGACCGGCGGACTCCTGGCCGCCGCCGCGTGGCGCGCCGGGCAGCTGCGGGGCGGCGCGGCGGGCGCCCGGCGGTGGGCGCCGGTCGCCGGGCTGACCGCGGCGGTGCTGGCCGTGCCCGGAATCGGGCTGCTCGTCCCCGTCGGCGCCGCCCGCCCCGGCGAGGCGGTGACCGTGGCGATCGTGCAGGGCAACGTGCCGCGCCTCGGCCTGGACTTCAACGCCCAGCGGCAGGCGGTGCTGAACAACCACGTCGACGCGACCGTCGACCTCGCCCGGCAGGTGGCCGCCGGCACCCAGCGGCGACCGGACCTGGTGGTGTGGCCGGAGAACTCCTCCGACATCGACCCCCTGCGCGACGCCTCCGCCGGGGCGCGGATCTCCGAGGCCGCCGACGCGATCGACGCGCCGATCCTGGTCGGCGCCGTGCTGCGCGGTCCCGGCGCGGGCCAGGTGCGCAATGCGGGGCTGATGTGGCTGCCGGGGACCGGCCCGGACCTGGCGCAGCTGTACACCAAGCGGCACCCGGTGCCGTTCGCCGAGTACGTGCCGATGCGCGACATCGCCCGGATGGTCAGCAAGGAGGTCGACCGGGTCCGCGCGGACTTCGTGCCCGGCACCGAACCCGGCGTCCTGCGTACCCCGTCCGCCGTGCTCGGTGACGTCATCTGCTTCGAGGTCGCCTACGACGAGGTGGTCCGCGACACCGTCACCGGCGGGGCGCAGCTGCTGGTGGTACAGACCAACAACGCCACCTTCGACGTGGCCGAGGCACGCCAGCAGCTGGCGATGGTACGGCTGCGGGCCGTCGAACACGGCCGGCCCGCGTTGATGGCCTCCACGGTCGGTGTGTCCGGGTTCGTCGCCCCGGACGGGCGGGTAAGTGACGCCACCGGGTTCAACACCCGGGCGGTGGTGGTCCGGGAGGTCCGGCTCGCCGACGGGCGCACCCTGGCCACCCGGATCGGGCTGTGGCCGGAGGTGGCCCTGACCGCCGTGGCGGTGGCCGCCCTGGCCGGCGCGGCCGTGCTGCGCCGGCGGCGCGCGACGGTGGGCCCGCAGGAGCAGCCGCGCACCGGATGACGGCCGGCACGGGACACGGCCGGTGGAGGGGGAGCGGAGGAGTGGCCGAGGCGACCGACGTCCGGAGGCCCACGACGGGACACCCCGGCCTGGGTCGGGTGCTCGTGGTGATCCCGACCTACAACGAGGCCGACAACGTACGGCAGATCGTGACCCGGGTCCGGCGGGCCGCCCCGGCGGTGGAGGTGCTCGTCGCCGACGACAACAGCCCCGACGGCACCGGCGCGCTGGCCGACGCCCTCGCCGCCGCCGACCCGGGGGTGCACGTGCTGCACCGCACGGGCAAGCAGGGCCTCGGCGCGGCGTACCTGGCCGGGTTCGCGTGGGCGCGGGACCGCGGCTACGACGCGGTGGTGGAGATGGACGCCGACGGCTCGCACGCCCCGGAACAGCTACCGGCGCTGCTGCACGCCGCCGGTGACGCCGACGTGGTGATCGGATCGCGGTGGACCGCCGGCGCGCAGGTGGTGAACTGGCCGCTGCGGCGGCTGCTGCTGTCCCGCGCCGGCAACCTGTACGCGCGGGTGGCGCTGGGCATGCCGGTCTCCGACGCCACCGGTGGGTACCGGGTGTACCGGCTCAGCGTGCTGGAGTCCCTCGACCTCGACTCGGTGTGCTCGCAGGGGTACTCGTTCCAGGTGGAGCTGGCGAGACTGGCGCACCAGGCGGGGGCGCGGATCGTGGAGGTGCCCATCACGTTCGCCGAACGGGAGCACGGGAGCAGCAAGATGACCCCGCTGATCGTGGCCGAGGCGCTGTGGCGGATCACCTCCTGGGGGGTGCAGGACCGCCGGCGGGCGGTGCGGCGGGGCCTGCACGGCACCCCCACCGGTCAGGTGCGGTGGCCCTGAGCGCAGGCGTGTCATGCTGGACGGGTGGCGACGCCCCGCCGGCCCGCAGGCAAGCGGACGGAAGCGGACACATCCGGATGAGGGCCCCACTGAAGGCGGATGAGGTGAGATGCGCCGAGGACTGAGATTCGTACCGCTGGCGCTGCTGGCGGTGGTCGTACTGGAGCTGGCGGTGTTCGTGGCCGTCGGCCGTGAGGTCGGTTTCCCGACGGCGGTGCTGGCGGTGTTCGTCGCGTCGCTGCTGGGCCTGGTGCTGCTGCGCCGCGAGGGCATGCGGGCGTGGCGGGGTTTCCGGGCCTCCGCCGAGGCCGGCCGGCCGCCGGGCGCGCAGGTCACCGACGGCCTGGTCGGGTTGGCGGGCGCGCTGCTGCTCGCGACCCCCGGCCTGCTGAGTGGCCTGGTGGGCCTGCTGCTGCTGGTGCCGCCGGTGCGCCGGCTGGCCCGCGCCGGCGTGCAACGCGCCGCCGAGCGCCGGGTGTCGTCGATGGTCGCCGGTGACCTGTTCGGGCCGCGCCGGGTGCGGGTACGGCGCGGTGATCCGCAGCCACCGCCGCAGCCGGCCGCCGAACCCACCGTGGTCGACGGCGGCCGGGCCATCGAGGGCGAGATCGTCGAGCCCGGCCGCAGCTAGGCCCGTCTCCACACGCGAAGCGCCCCGGCAGCCTCTGCTGCCGGGGCGCTGTCGTGTCGTGCGGTGGCTGCTCAGGCCCGGCCGCGGCGGGTGCGAACCTCCTGCAGCCGCTCGGCGAGGATGTCCTCCAGCTCGGCGATCGAGCGCCGCTCCAGCAGCATGTCCCAGTGGGTACGCGGGGGCTTGGCCTTCTTCTGCTCCGGCTCGTTGCCGTCGACCAGCCGAGCGACGCTGCCGTCGAACTTGCACTCCCAGGTCGTGGGGACCTCGGCGTCGACGGCGAACGGCACCTCGAACTGGTGACCCTTGGCGCACAGGTACTCGCGGGTCTGACGCGGCGCGAGCTCCGTGTTCCGGTCGGATTCGTAGCTGACCGCGCCCAGACGGCTTCCGCGCAGCATACGCTCGCCCATGATCGACTTCCCCTCGTTCGTGGTGCTGGTCTTCTTGGTCCAACGGTCGGTTCCCGCCCGGCCATTCCCGCCCGTGGCGCTGCCGTGCGCACGGGCGGGCCGCACCAAGGGTAACCGGCCGTGTCGGGCACCCGGCGGGGTCGTCCCGGGGCCGGGTCGAAACGGTGGAGTGTTTCCGCTGCCAACGGGGATGTTAGCCGCCCGACGAGCAGCCGGAGGTTCGCCATGGCCAGTGACGCGCCGGTCGCCGCCCGACCGCCGGCCGGGCGCGGCTTCTTCGGGCATCCGCCCGCCCTGGCCACGCTGTTCCTCACCGAGATGTGGGAACGGTTCAGCTTCTACGGCATGCGGGCGATCCTGGTGCTGTATTTGACCGCGTCGCTGGCCGACGACGGGCAGGGCCTGGGGGAATCCACCGCCAACGCCGTCTACGGCACCTACAACGCGATGGTGTACCTGATGGCGCTGCCCGGCGGGTGGGTCGCCGACCGGCTGATCGGCGCGCGCCGCAGCGTGCTGTGGGGCGGCATCGTCATCGCCGCCGGTCACTACGTGATGGCGATCCCCGTCCGGTGGAGCGTCTTCGCCGGCATGGCGCTGATCGTGGTCGGCACCGGCCTGCTCAAACCCAACATCTCCACCATGGTCGGGGACCTCTACGACCGGGACTCGCCGCGCCGCGACGCCGGCTTCTCGATCTTCTACATGGGCATCAACCTGGGCGCGTTCATCGCGCCGCTGATCACCGGCTTCCTCGGCGAGAAGATCAACTGGCATCTGGGGTTCGGGGCGGCGGCGATCGGCATGACCTTCGGCGTGCTGCAGTACGTCCTCGGCGGGCGCCGCCTGGGCGACGCGGGCGCCCGGCCGGCCGACCCGCTGCTCGGGGCCGACCGGCGACGGGCGCTGAGCCGGATCGGCGTCGCCGCCGCCGTCCTGGTGCTGGCCGTGGCGGCGCTCGCCGTGGCCGGCCTGTTCACCGTCGACACCGTGGTCAACCTGCTCACCGCCGTCACCGTGCTGGTCACCGTGGTCTACTTCGCGCGGATCCTGCTCGACCGGGAGCTCAGCGACACCGAACGCAGCCGGATGAAGGCGTACGTGTGGCTGTTCGTGTTCGCCGCCGCGTTCTGGATGATCTACGACCAGGCCGGGTCGGTGCTGAACATCTTCGCCGCCGACAACACCGACCGGGACGTCGCCGGGTTCACCTTCCCGGCGTCCTGGCTGCAGTCGGTCAACCCGATCCTCATCATCATCGGCGCGCCCCTGGCCGCCCTGCTGTGGGTGCGGCTGGGCCACCGGGTCTCCACCCCGACCAAGTTCGCCGTCGGCCTGGTCCTCAACGGCCTGTCGTTCGTGCTGATGGCCGCCGCCGCGCAGGCCGCCGTCGGCGGCGACCTGGTCTCCCCGTGGTGGCTGGTCGCCGTCTACGCCGTCCAGGTCGCCGGTGAGCTGTCCCTGAGCCCGGTCGGCCTGTCGGCCACCACGAGGCTGGCCCCGGTGAAGTACGCCAGCCAGATGATGGGCCTGTGGTTCCTCGCCACCGCCGTCGGCGACGCCCTCGGCGGCCAGGTCGCCCGCCTGGCCGACACGTGGCCGCAGCCGACCTACTTCCTCGTCTTCGGCCTGGCCTCGGTGGTGCTCGGTGGCGCGGCGGTGATGTTCGCCCGGCAGATCCGCGCGCTGATGGCCGGCATCCACTGACCGCCCGGGCGCCCGGGGTCAGGACACCGGGGTCGGCGGCAGCGGCAGCGGCAGGCCGGGCAGGCCGTCGATGCTGGTCGCCACGTGGTCCTTGCCGGCGAAGTACGCGTCCAGCGACGCGTCGTCCTCCCGGGCGAACCGCCGGGCGTGCAGGTCCCGGTCGCTGTCGTAGGTCATGAACGGCACCGCGTAGCCGCACGTGTCCCGGATCAGCTCGGCGCGCACCACGATGATCGCCCGCAGGCCGTGCTGGCTGGTGTCGATGTCCGGGAAGTGACCGGCGAACTCCACCCAGCGGGGGTCGTCGCGGAACACCGGCTCACCCCGCCCGTGCACCCGCACGATGTTCGGCGGGCCGGTGAACGCGCACCACATGAGCGTGATCCGCCCGTTCTCCCGCAGGTGGGCGACCGTCTCGGCGTTGGAACCGGCGAAGTCCAGGTAGGCCACGGTGCGGTCGTCCAGGACCGCCCACGACCCGCGCAGGCCCTTCGGTGACAGGTTGATGGTGCCGTCACCGGACAGCGGCGCCGTCGCGGTGAAGAAGAGCGGCTGGTCCTCGATGAACGTGCGGAGCCGGCCGTCGATGCGCTCGTGTGTCTTGCCCATGCGGCCATCATGCCGCCGCACCGGCCCGACCCGCCGCCCGGTATCCCAGGGGCTGGTCAGCCGCGCGAACCCAGCTGCGCCAGGGCGGCGGCGAGGTGGCTGACCTGGTCGGCCAGCTGCGCCGCCCGCGTCCGCGCCTCGTCCCGGTCGGTCTCGGCGGCGCGCACGCGTACGGTCAGCTCGTCGATCGTGGCCTGCGCGGTCGCGCCGGCGGCGGTCAGGTCGGCGACCGCCGCGTCCCGCTCGGCGGCGAGCGCGGTCCGGTCCGTGGCTGCCCGCCCGGCGGCGGCGACCGCCTCCCGACGTGCGGAGTCGGCGCGGTCGCGGTCGGCCTCGGCCCGCTCCTGCGCCTGCCGCGCGGCGGCGGCCTGCGCCTGCGCACGCTCGGCCTCGGTGCGGGCCTGGTCGGCCTGCGCGGCGGCCTGCCGGGCCTCGTCGTGGCGGCGCTGCGCCCGGTCCAGGGCCTCGGCCGCCGCGGCGGTGGCCCGCGCGGCGTCGGCGCGGGCCGCGTCGCGCTCACCGGTCGCCTCGGCGGCCCGGCGCCGCTCGGCCTCCAGTTCGCCCCGGAGGGTACGCAGCTCGTCGCGGGCCGCGTCGCGGTCCCGTTCCGCCTGCGTGCGCAGCGCCTCCGCGGCACCGGCCTCCCGGCGGGCCCGCTCGCGGTCGGCCTCCGCCCGGTCGGCGCGATCGGTCGCGGCGGTCGCCTCCTGCGCGGCGCGGGCGGCCTGCGCGCGCGCCGCGTCCCGGTCGGCGAGGGCCGCGCGGGCCTCCTCGCGGGCCCGGACGGCGGCCGCGGCGGCGTCCTCGGCGTCGCGGCGCGCCTCGTCCCGTTCGGTCTGCGCCGCCGCCACCTGGTTCGCGGCGTCGGCGCGGGCCTGCGCGAGCTGCCGTTCCACCCCGACCGGGGACAGCTCCGCGTGCAGCGCCTCGGTGAGGGTGTCCACGATCTGGTCCAGCCGGTCCACGGCCTCCCAGGTGCGGGCCACCTGACCGGGCAGGCCCGGAGCGTTGCGGTGCCGCATCCGGCCGTTGCGGGAGGCGCGCTGGCAGGCGCCGTCGTTGTCCCGGCAGTACCGGAACGGGCGGCCGGCGCCGGCGCGCTGCGGCACCTCGCGTCCACAGTGGGCGCAGGGGCGGGTCTCGGGGGCGGTGGCCGGGGCGTCCATCGAGGGCGAAGTCTAGTGCGGGGACCGTCGGGCGGCGGCGGGGTGGTTCAGGCGTCCGCGCGGGCCGCCCCGTCGAGGGTGTAGCGGCGTTGCAGCAGCAGCGCGGCGAGCATCGCCGCCGCCGGCAGCAGCCCGAAGCCCCAGCGGATCGCGTCCAGCGCCGAGTCCGGCTGGACGACCGTCTCGCCGGCGGCGGAGGCGAGGAACCCGCCCGCGGCCAGGCACAGCGCGTACGCCCACGGGCCGAGCGCGGCCCCGGTGGCCTCGGTGGCGGTCCACACCCCGGTGTAGGTGCCGGCGGCGCCGGTGCCGGCGCGGATCACGTCGGGCACCATCGAGAACGGCAGCAGCTGCATCCCGGCGAACGAGACCCCCAGCACCGCCACGGCCGCCACCAGCACCGGCAGGCCGGCCGGGCGGCCCACCGCGAGGACGAGGGAGCCGGCCGCGAACGCGCCCTGCGCGGTCAGCAGGGCCCGCTGCTTGCCGACCCGGCGGGCCACCGCCAGCCACACCGGTGTGACCAGCAGCGCCGGCGCGACGAACGCCGCCACCAGGACGGTGGTCAGACCGGGACGGCCCAGCTCGTACTCGGCGTAGTAGGGCACGCCGGCGAGGACCAGGTGGGTGGTGGTGGACATCGCCAGGTACGCGGCGACCAGCCAGCGGAACTGCCGGTCGCGCAGGGTCGCGGTCAACGCCCGCCACCCCGCCACGTGCCCGCCGGTCGGTGCCGCCGCGGCCCGCCGCAACCGCGCGATGCCGGCCACCCCAACCAGCATGGTCACCAGCATCCCCACCGCGAGCAGCGCGCCCATCCGCTGGTAGCCGCCCCGGGTGGCGTCGTCCCCGCCGGCCAGCAGCGGCGCCAGCAGGCCGGAGACGAGGATTCCCAGGGTCAGGACCACCATCCGGAAGGCCATCAGCCGGGTCCGCTCGTGGTAGCCGATCCGCAGGTCCGCGGGGGTGGCCAGGTAGGGGACCTGGTACGCGGCGAACAGCAGGTTGCCGGCGACGAACGCGACCGCCACCCACGCGGCGGCCGGGGCGCCGGTCAGCTCGCCCGGCACCGCGAACAGTGCCGCGAAGGCGACCGGCAGGGCGCAGCCGAGCAGCAGCAACCGTCGCCGGTCGCCGCGGCGGGCCTGCTCGACGTCGCAGCGGTGCCCGATCCACGGGTGCAGCAGCACGTCGGCGATCTTGGGCAGCAGCAGGGCGAGGCCGGCCAGCCACGGCGCGACCGCGAGGACGTCGGTGAGGAAGTACAGCAGCAGCAGCCCCGGGACGGTCACCCAGATGCCCATGCCGACACTTCCGGCGGCGAAGCCGAGCAACGGCCCACGGGGCAGGGCGGTCGCGCCGACGCCGGCCGACTGCTGGTCGAGCCCGCTCATGGCCGCTTCCTCTCCGGGCGCAGCGCCCGCCAATCCAACGGTTGCTGGATTGTAGGGGCAGAATGGCGGTCATGACCATGCCCCGCCGCCGCCCGGGCCGCCCCCGCCGCGACGAGACACGGCCCACCCGGGAGGTGGTGCTCACCGCCGCCGCCGCGCTGTTCGCCCAGCGCGGGTTCGACGCCGTCGGGCTGCGCGAGGTCGCCGCCGCCGCCGGCGTCGACGTCGCGACCGTCGCCCACCACACCGGTACGAAGGCGCAGCTCTACGACGCCTGCTTCGCCCGGGTGTTCGAGGCCGAGCGGGAGGTCCTCACCGCCGCCGCCGAGAACGCGCGCGCGGCCCTGACCGAGGGGCCGCAGGCCGCGCTGCGCGCCCTGCACGACCTGGTCGACGTGTTCGTGGACTTCCTGGAGGACCGGCCGGAGACCACCGCGCTGTGGCTGCGTCGCTGGTTGGAGCCGCAGCGGCACGCCGACCTCGACGAGCGGTACGCCGCGCCGCTGTACCGGCTGGTCGCCGAGCTGCTCGACGCGGCGGCGGCCAGCGGGGCGCTGGTGGAGCCGACCCCGCACGTGACGGTGCGCGCCCTGGTCTGGGCGGTGCACGGGCACGTGGTGGCCCTCGCCGCCGGTGGCGGGTCGCCGGCGCGGCAGCGGCGGGAGTTCCGCCTCTTCGTGCACCGCCTCCTCGACGGCCTGTACGGACCGGCCCGCCCTTGACGTGCCGCGTCGCCCCGGCCATTATCCGACAGTCGTTGGATTAACGGGAAGGAGTCGGCCGTGGACCCGCAGCCTCGCGTGGCGGTGATCGGCGCGGGCGCGGCCGGCCTGGCCACCCTCAAGGCCCTCGCCGACGAGGGCGTCACCGCCGTCTGCTTCGAGGCCGGCGACCACGTCGGCGGCCTCTGGGTGTACGGCGCGGCCGGCTCGCCCGCGTACCGCACCCTGCACCTGAACACCAGCCGCACCCGCACCGAGTTCGCCGACCACCCCATGCCGGCGGACTGGCCCGACTACCCCGACCACACCCGGATCGCCGGCTGGCTCGCCTCGTACGCCGACCGCTTCGGTCTGCGCGAGGCGATCCGCCTGCGGCACACCGTCGAGCGGGTAGGGCCCGGCCCCGGTGACCGGTGGACCGTGCACGCCGACGGACCGGACGGGCCGGTGCACGTCACCGTCGACGCGGTCGTCGTCGCCAACGGCCACAACCGGGTACCCAAGCCGCCGGACCCCCGCCCCGCCGGCGCCTGCACCGCCCGGCAGATGCACAGCCACGCCTACCGCGGCCCCGAGCAGCTCGCCGGCCGTCGCGTCCTGGTCGTCGGGGGCGGCAATTCCGCGATGGACATCGCGGTCGACGCCTCGTACGTCGCCGAGCGGACCCTGCTGTCGCTGCGCCGGGGCGTGTGGGTGGTGCCCAAGCACCTGCTCGGCCGGCCGTCGGACACCCTCAACGGTGCGCTGGCCCGCCGGCTGCCCTGGCGCCTGCGACAGCGGATCAGCCAGACCCTGCTCACCGCCACCGTCGGCGCGCCCGCCCGGCACGGCCTGCCCGCACCGGCCCACGGTTTCCTCCAGGACCACCCGACCCTGTCCGACGGGCTGCTGTCCCGCCTCGCCCACGGGGAGATCGAGGTCCGCCCCGGCATCGCCGGCTTCGACGGCGACCGGGTCACCTTCACCGACGGCCGCAGCGACGAGGTCGACCTGATCGTCTGGTGCACCGGCTACCGCGTCCGGATGCCCTTCCTCGCCCCGCCACTGGTCGGCGACGACGCCGACACCCTGCCGCTGTACCGGCACGTCTTCCACCCCGACGTTCCCGGGCTCGCGTTCGTCGGGCTGATGCAGTCCACCGGCGCGGCGTTCCCGCTGGTCGAGGCGCAGGCCAAGCTCGTCGCGGCGCGGTTGTCCGGCCGGTACGCCCTGCCGGACCGCAATCGGCAGCACGCCGACATCCGCGCGGAACTGCGCGCCGCCACGGCACGCTGGGGCCAGCGCCGCCCGGCGATGCGTGTGGACTTCGACGCCTACCTCGCGCAGCTGCGTCGGGAGCTGACCGTCGGCACCCGCCGGGCCGCCCGCGCCCGAACCGCGCCGGCCCCGGTCGCGACCGCTCCGGCGGGGGAGCGGCCGTGACCGCGCTGCGCGGCCGGCGGGTCCTCGTCACCGGCGCCCAGGGCACCTTCGGCCGGCACCTGTGCGCCACGCTGCGCGACGCGGGGGCGTCCGTCGTGGGCCTCGACCGTCACCCGGGCATCGCCGCCGGGGTCCCGGTGTTCGGCTGCGACCTGACCGACCCCGAGGCCGTCCCGCCGGCGGTCGCCGCCGCCGTGGCCCGGCTCGGCGGGCTGGACCTCCTGGTCAACAATGCCGGCGTGGGTGGGCCGGCCCCCGCCGAGCTGCCGCCGGACGAGGTCGTCCGCCGGCAGCTGGAGGTGAACCTGCTCGCCGCCTGGCGGACCACCGCCGCCGCGCTGCCCGCCCTGGAGGCCGCCCGCGGACGGGTGATCTTCGTGGCCAGCCGGATGGCCGTGCTGCCGCTGCCCCTGGCCGCCGCGTACGGCGTCAGCAAGCGGGCCCTGGTCGCGTACGCCGACGCGCTGCGCCACGAGGTCGGTACGCACGTCGGGGTGAGCGTGGTCTACCCGAGCATGGTCGCCTCGCCCATCCACGACACCACCGCCGAGGCCGGTCTGTCGCTGCGCGGGGTGTCCCGGTTCGAACCGGTGGAGGGCGTGGTGGCCGCGATCCTGCACGCCGCCACGGCCCGCCGGGCACCCCGGGACGTCGCCACCACCCGCCGTGGACGGCTGGAGATGGCCCTGGCCCGCCACGCGCCGCGGCTGGCCGACCGGCTCGTACGGCGTACCGTTGCCGCGCGCCTCGCCGCCGGTGACCTGGACGTCGCCCCGCTGGCCGCCGGGATGCGCCGCCGGCACCGCGACGGCCACGCCTGACCGGCGGACCGCCGCGTCCTGTTACGCCGTTGCCCGGTCGCGGAGCGCGGCGACCGCCCGTCGGGTGTCCTCGGCCATCAGGTCCGCGTTGATCGCGGCACCCGCGTTCAGGCCGGCCGCCGCCGCGCTGATCACCTGGGCGCGCAGGTCGGTGACGTTGCCGGCGACCCACACGCCGGGCACGTCGGTGGCGCCGGAGGCGTCGGCGGGTACCGCCGAGCCGACGACCTGGCCGCCCATCTCCAGCGGCGCCGTCGGTAGGCCGAGGGAGGTCAGCAGGTCGGCGCGCGCGGTGAAGCGGGGGGCGACCACCACCGCCGCGCGGGGCACGACCTCGCCGGAGGCCAGCCGGACGCCGGTGATCCGGTCGTCGGTGACCTCCAGGGCGACGACCTCGCCGTCGACCACGGTGATCCCTCGGGCGGCGAACTGCTCGCGCGTGTCCGCGTCGAACGGCGGCGCGGTGTGCCGGAACACCGTCACGTCGGCGCTCCACTGTCGCCACAGCAGCGCCTGGTGCGCGGCGAGGGGGCCGGTGGCCAGCACGCCCAGCGGCTGGTCGCGTACCTCCCAGCCGTGGCAGTACGGGCAGTGCAGCACGTCGCGTCCCCACCGCTGGGCCAGGCCCGGCACGTCCGGCAGTTCGTCGACCAGGCCGGTGGTCACCAGCAGACGGCGGGCGCGCACCGTGCGCCCGTCGGCGAGCCCGACCCGGAACCCGCCGTCGACCCGGGTCGCCGAGGCGACGGTGCCGGTGGCGATCTCCCCGCCGTAGCCGGTGACCTCGGCCCGGGCGGCGGCCAGCAGCTCCGCCGGGGGCGTGCCGTCGCGGGTCAGGAAGTTGTGGACCTGCCCGGCCGGCGCGTTGCGCGGCGCCCCGGCGTCCACCACCAGCACCGACCGCCGCGCCCGCGCCAGGGCCAGTGCGCCGCTGAGCCCGGCCGCGCCGCCACCGACGACCACCACGTCGTACGTCTCGCGCATCGTTCCCCCTCGTGCGGGGCGGGTCGGACGCCCGCCACCGGTACCGACTGTGCGCCGACGCGCTCCGGTCGGCAAAGGTTGTTGCCGTTGTGGCAACATTGACGGGGTGAGTGACTTCGGAGAGGTGCTGTCCGCCGTGGGGCCGCGGCTGCGTGCGCTGCGGGAGCAGGGCGGCGCCACCCTGGCGCAGCTGTCCAGGGCGACGGGGATCTCGGTGAGCACGCTGTCCCGCCTGGAGTCGGGGCAGCGTCGGCCCACCCTGGAGTTGCTGCTGCCCCTGGCCCGCGCCCACCAGGTGCCGCTGGACGAACTGGTCGACGCACCGCCCACCGGCGACCCGCGCGTGCACCCCCGCCCGGTGCGCCGCCACGGCATGACCTACCTGCCGCTGACCCGCCGGCCCGGGGGAGTGCGGGCGTACAAACTGATCATCCCGGCGGCCACGCCGCGCGGCGAGCCGGATCCGCGCAGCCACGAGGGGCACGAGTGGCTGTACGTGCTGTCGGGACGGCTGAGGCTGGTGCTCGGCGAACACGACCTGGTCCTCACCGACGGCGAGGTCGCCGAGTTCGACACCCGCGTGCCGCACTGGCTGGCCAACCCCGCCGACGAGCCGGTGGAACTGCTCATCCTGTTCGGCCCGCAGGGTGAGCGGGCGCACGTACGGGCTCGCCCGACGCGCTGACCCGGACGGGAATGTCGCGTACGCCCGGAACGCTGCCTTCTGCGGGCGGCACCGCCGTGGCCGCCCGCGTTACCGTGTCCGGGGAGGTGGCGGGGAGATGGACAGTTGGGAAGCGACTGTCGAGGCGCAGATCCGCAGCGCGCAGGAGCGCGGGGAGTTCGACAACCTGCCCGGCATGGGCAAGCCGATTCCCGGTCGTAACCTCCCCTACGACGAGTCCTGGTGGATCAAGAGCTTCCTGGAGCGGGAGGCCCTGCCGACGGACCTGCTGCTGCCCACACCGCTGCTGCTGCGCCGCCGCGTCGAGCAGGTGCCGGACGAGGTGCGGGACCTGCCCACCGAGGAGGCGGTCCGCGCGTACGTCGCCGTCCTGAACAGGGAGATCCTGGCCTGGCTGCGCAATCCGTCCGGCCCGCGCGTGGTGGTGCGCCCGGTCAACGCCGACGAGGTGGTACGCGGCTGGCGTGAGCGCCGGCAGGCAAGGGCGGTCCCGGCGGCCCGGCCGGACGCGGGGACCCCGGCGACGGTCGCCTTGCAGCGGCGGTCCAGGCGGTGGTGGCGGCTGCCGTGGCGCCGCCCGGCCGCCTGACCAGGCGGCGGAGCACACCGGATCAGCGGATCAGTCGACCGCGGCGCGCCAGGTCCACGAGGTACGCCGGGGCCGGCCCGGCAGCTCACCCCGCCCGGTCGACCAGAGCAGCACCTGCGGCGCCGACTTGTGCGGGGCGTCCGGGAACAGGCGGCGCAGCACCGCGACGCTCAGGTCCTCCGGCGGTGTCCACGGGACCCGGAGCCCGCGCGTGATGTCGTAGGTGTGCAGGACGGTCTCGGCCGCTCCCATCGCCGCGAAGCCGCCCGGGTCGCAGGGGCCCCAGTGCCATGCCCGCACCTCCGGCGAGGCCGTGTCCACGGCGGTGGCCAGCAGGCCCGCGCAGGCCCGCACCACCCGAAGCACCTCGGCGGGCGCGGCGGTGGGGGAGACCACCAGGTCGTACGGCAGGTAAGCGGACTCGGCGCGACCGGTGATCTGGCCGGCGTACGCCATCAGGTCGTGCGCCACGTGTGCCGCCGTCGTCCAGCAGCTCCACTCGAGGTCCCCCGCCGGCACCGACCAGTCACCGTCGGTGTGCGGGCCGAGCACGTCGGCCATCTCCGCCACGGCACGGGCGACGTCGGCCCCGGTCATCGCGGTCACCACTCGACCCTGCCAGCGCCGGCACCTCGCGGCAACCGCATGGTTTCGTCGGTGCCGCTCGGCATCATGTCGACGGACCCCGCCATCCCGCCGGGGTCGACCAGCCGGCTGGAAGGTGCCCGTCATGTCGCGCAACACCGAGACCGTCGAGACCTACCTGGACGGTTTCCGCACCGGCGATCACGCGAAGATCCTGTCCTGTCTGACCGATGACATCCAGTGGACCGTCTACGGCGCGTTCCAGCTGACCGGCAAGGAGGCGTACGACGCCGCCATCGACGGGGCGGGGTTCGCCGGCCCGCCGCGCCTGGAGGTGGTGCGGATGGTCGAGCAGGACGACGTCGTGATGGCCGAGCTGACCGGGTCCGCCATCCGGGACACGGGCGAGGAGATGCGCATGTCCATGGCGGAGGTGTTCGTCATGCGCGAGGGCCTGATCGCCGAGCGGCGGGCCTGGGTGATCGAGCTCAAGGAGAACGACTACCGCTGACCGGGGCCGAGCGGCGGGTTGTCCGGCGACCGGCACGTCGATAGGGTCGGGCCGTGACTGCCGGGTCGGCCATGGGCCACGAGCGGACAGGGCACCCGGCGATTCGGTGACGCCGGGGCGGGCCCGCGCCCCGCCTCTCCACCTCCGTCTTTTCGCCCCACCTGGGGCTCCACGTACCGGTGATCCTCTCCGCGCCGCCGTCGGCGGTGCTGTTCCTCCATGCCCGCCGGCGGCTCGGCCGGCATGCCGTGTCCTGTCCAGAAAGCAGCGCATGCCCAACGACTTCAACCAGCAGATCATCGACGAGTTCCGGGCCAACGCGGGCCGGGTGGGCGGCCCGTTCGAAGGCGCCCGCCTGATCCTGCTCACCACCTGCGGCGCGCGGTCCGGCGCCCCGCACACCACCCCGGTCGGCTACCTGCCCGACGGAGGTGAGCGCATCCTGGTGATCGCCTCCGCCGGGGGCGCCGACCGGCACCCCGACTGGTTCCACAACCTGCTCGCCGACCCGAACGTCACGGTCGAGGACGGCGTCTTCACCTACCCGGCCCGCGCCGAGGTGCTCAGCGGCGCCGACCGCGACCAGGTCTTCGCCCGGG
The DNA here is from genome assembly GCF_044465805.1 of Micromonospora sp. NPDC049497. Taxonomy (NCBI): domain Bacteria; kingdom Bacillati; phylum Actinomycetota; class Actinomycetes; order Micromonosporales; family Micromonosporaceae; genus Micromonospora; species Micromonospora sp. NPDC049497. Next base: position 88,046 of record NZ_JBITMC010000013.1, read on the forward strand.
CGGTGGCGGCCGATCCCGGCTGGGCCGGGTACCAGGCGAAGACCGACCGGGTCATCCCGGTGGTGGCCCTGTACGGGCAGGGCGGCGGACCGCCGCAGGCGGGCTCGTGGGGCGAGGCGCTGCGGCGGATCCACAATGCGTTCCGGCGCGAGCTGGCGCTGATCCGCGACGAGGTGGCGCGCTCCGGCCCGACGATCGGCGCGCAGCTGCGGGTGAACTGCCTGACGCTCTGCGGGGGCCTGCACGCGCACCACACCCACGAGGACGCCGGCATGTTCGTCGGCATCGCCGCGCAGCGACCGGACCTGGCCGACGTGCTCGACCGGCTCCGCGCCGAGCACCGGCGGGTCGCTGAGCTGGTGGGGGAACTCCAGCGTGCCGTCACTGCGACCGGCACCGACCGCGAGGAGGTCCGCGGGCACGTCGCGCGCCTCGTCACCCAACTGGAGGCCCATCTGGGGTACGAGGAGGCGCAGCTCATCCCCGTCCTGGACGGCTGACCTCCACTCTGGAAGGCCTGCCCGCCGTCATCGCGGGCAGGCCTTCCACTGCTCCGGGGTCTTGCTTTGGGTGGCGATTACTGGAATACCGGTAATGGAAATCCAGAAACCATGCGACGCGAGCGCGATGGAGGCGTACACCATAATGACTGTTCTTGTGTGTCATGAGTCAGCCGGTGTGATGCCGTTGTGTCGGTTCCACGACCCCCACCCCTCGTCAAGCACCAGGCGGCGTCCAATAAATGTGAGACCTCGACAGCGGGGCCCGGCGCTCGACGAGGAGGCACCATGACGGCTATCGGTGTCATTGGCTTCGACAGCGGGCTGGTGTCCCGCGCCGTTCATCCCCATCGCGCCTGGATCGACGGATGGAACTTCGACCCGGCCGGCCAGCACATCCGGGGCGTCGGCGATCTCAGCGGTGACGGTCGGGCCGAGGCCGTCGTCACCAGCGACTGGGGTATCGGCGTTCTGCACCACGACGGCCGTGGCTTCCGCTGCCCGTTCGGCGCGCCCCGCGACACCATGTTCGGCCGGTGGCGCTACGACGCCACCAACCGACCCGGTCGCGACCGGATCGTGGCGATCGGTAACTTCACCGGTTCGGCACACCACGAGGTGCTGGTGTGGAGCGACATCGGCCTGACGACGTTGGCGCGTACCGCAACCGGCCTGGCACCCTCTCGCCTGCACCTGAACGGGACCCGCCTCGGCGGCTGGGTCCTGTCCACCCTCGACAACCGCTACCACGGCAGCGGACGCTTCGGCGCCGACGGCCGAGAGGCCATGGTGCTGACCAGCCCGTGGGGAATCGGGCTCGTCTCGTTGCAGGAGGGCACCTCCATCTTCATGGCACCGACCGGCAGCCGGCTCGGCGACTGGACCTTCCGAACCGACAGCGATCGCATACGCCTCATCGCCGACCTGGACGGCGACGGCCAGGACGAGATCCTGATCAGCGGTCGAACCGGCATCGCCGTCCTGAAGCTGGTCGACGGTGCCCTGGTGTCCGTCGCCGCGCACCGGACCGGAGCCAACCTCTCCGGCTACGTCCTGGAAGGACCCGGCGACTTCGCGGTCGCCGACCGGTTCCGCGGGGCGACGGCCGACGAGATCCTGGTCAGCGACCACCGAGGGCTGCACGTGCTCGCACTGACCGGCGGCGGACTTGCCCGGCGGGCGTTCACCCCCAACGGGACCCGCGTCGACGGCTGGGTGGTCGACGCCCTGCACAACCCCGTGCTGGCGGCCGGCGACCTGGCGGCCGACACGCCTGCGGACTTCGTGATCCGCAGTGGCTGGGGGATCGGTGTGATGAGCGTCGGTGCCGACAACAGGTTCCGCTGCCGACGCCTGCACCCGTACGGAGCCGACCTCGGTGGCTGGCGGCTGGACAGCAGCGACGTCATCGCCGGCGTCGGCAGGTTCACGGGCGGGGGCCGCAACGAGCTTCTTGTGGTCAAACCCTCGGCCGGCTCGGCCGCGACCCCGAGGTTCACCGCCACCACGTTCGTCAACTGGCACCGCAACATCGGCCGGACGGTGCCGACGGTGCGACCCGGCAACCTGACCGAGCTGGTCGGTGCGGTACGCGCCATCCGAACCCGGGCCGGTGTCACGGGCAGTGGATGGTCGTACACGGAGTGCGCCGTGGGCGACGACACCGGTACGGTGATCGACACGTCAGGATTGACCGCGACGCTCGGTGGCCTGCTGCCGGACATCGTCGACGATCGCGCCGCCACTGCCGGCTCGCGGCTGGTGCATGTCGAGGCCGGCATCAAGCTGTTCGACCTGAACTGCCGGCTCGACCGGCTCGGTCTCGCCCTCCCGACGCTGGGCGGAAGCCGGGGCCAGTCCCTGGCCGGCGTCCTCGGCACCGGCGTGCACGGCGCGGACGTGTCGCTGCCCCCGATCGCCGACGCGGTCCGCGCGATCCACCTCGTCGCTCCCGGCGGTCAGCAGTGGTGGATCGAACCGGCGTCCGGCAGCCTCACCACGAAGGACGTGCTCGACAGGGCACGGGCCCGGGGTGTGCTCGACCCCAGCATCAAGAACGTCTACGACGACCAGTGGTTCAACGCCGCTCTGGTGGCGATGGGCTGCGCCGGGGTCATCTACTCCGTCGTCCTGGAGTGCCGGCCCGCGTTCCGGCTGCGCTCGACCACCACGGCGGAGAGCTGGTCACAGGCCCAGCGGCGGATCCAGGACCTGGCCTTTCCGGATCGTTGCCCCCGCTTCCTCGAAATCAACGTCAACCCGTCGGACACGAGCTGCCGGGTCACCGTGCGGGACGAGACGACAGCAGCGGTACGGATGCCCGCCGCGTCGGCGGGGCTGTCGACGGGAGAGATCGCCGCCGTGGTCGGTCTGCTCGGCCCGGGCGCGCTCGGGGTCCTGTTCGCCGCCATCGGCGACTACGTCGCCCGTACGACAGCGGAGATCACCGTACTCAGTCTGGTCGCTCCGCCGCTGGCGGTGCGGAAGACGATCGAGGCGCTCCAGCCCGTCGAGGACGCCCACCGGCTCCTCATCGAGCTGAACCTGGCCGCGGTCGACCCGCACGACTCCCGCCGGGTGGCCGACGTCCTGCCCACCGCCATCAACCTGCTGTGGGCCATCGGCGCGTTCATCGCGCCCGGTCGGGTGCTGGTGGACCTGTTCCAGAGCCGCGAGACGGATCGGGTGCGACCGGTGCGGACGTTCGTCGGGAACAGCTTCCGGGTGTCGACCGACCAGCCCGGCTGTGGCCAGGACGGTGCGCAGAACCACGACGAGATCGAGCGTCTGATCGAGAGTTTCGAGTACGCGGTGGCGGCGTCGAGGGCCGTCGCATTCGTCGACCGGCTGCTCGCGGTCATCCGGGAGCGGCGCGGTGGGCCGGACGCCCTCGTCGTGAACCTGAATCTGCGCTTCACCGGCCGAACCCGGGCCACTCTGGGCATGCAGAAGTTCGACCAGACCTGCCACGTCGAGATCTACACCTTCCGGGGACTCCGGGGCAACGCCGCCTTCAAGGAGCGGCTGCACGAGATCGTCCGGGACTTCGACGCCGTGCCGCACTGGGGTCAGTTGCACGCTCCCGCCGAGGCGCGCGTGGTCCGCGAGGACCGTTCACTCGGGCGCTGGCAGCCGGTGATCCGCGCCCTGTCCGATGGCAACGAGATGTTCTGGTCGGACTTCGCCCGCACCCGGGGGCTCCTTCCCTGAGCCGAGCCACCGGCAGCTACCGATCCGGTGAGCCGTGAGGGTGTCCCGCGGCATAGGTTGGGCGGCATGGCACTGCGACTTGTTCAGGTGAATGTCAAGGCGCGGGATGACTCGGCCCTCGGCCGGTTCTGGGCGGAGGCGCTCGGCTGGGGTCTGTCCAGCGAGGGACCCGGTGTGACCAACATCGAACCCGAGGGCTTCACCTACCCGGACCCCGCGGCCGTCTGCGTCGACGTCGTCATCGTCCCGGACCCCGAGACGGTGAAGTACCGCGTGCACCTCGATCTCGCCACCACCTCCGCGGCCCATCAGGCGGAGTTGGTGGCGCGCCTGAAGGATCTCGGTGCGACGCCCGCGGATGTGGGCCAGGGCGATGTCCCGTGGACGGTTCTGGCCGATCCGGAGGGCAACGTGTTCTGCGTGTTGGAGCCCCGGGAGGTCTACCGGGACACCGGGCCGATCGCCGCGGTGGTGGTCGACTGTGCCGATCCGCGGGCCATGGCCCGGTTCTGGGGCGAGGCGACGGACTGGACTCTGCACGAGGTGACAGATGATCATGCGGTGCTGCGTTCGGCCGCGGGTGTCGGGCCGTATCTGGAGTTCCTTCGCACGCCCGTGCCGACCGTGTGGAACCGCGTCCACCTCGACCTGAGGCCGTATCCGGGCGATGACCAGGCGGCTGAGGTGGCCCGGCTGGAGGCCCTCGGTGCCACCGGCGCCGACGTCGGCCAGGGCGACGTGTCGTGGCGGTGCCTCGCCGACCCGGAGGGCAACGAGTTCTGCGTCCTCGCGCCGGGCTGACGCCTGCCGACCCTCGGAAAACCGGTTGAGCCTCCCTCTCGCGTGCCCGTAGGTTGCCTGCGGCCCGTGGCACCGAGGACAGAGGACATAACCGCGTGACCCCGCCTGCTCTCTAGACCTGACACCTTTCCGCGCTCACCTGTAGCCGACGCTCCCGTCGGCTTCACCGGGCTGCCCTCGTGCGCCCGGCCGTACAGCGTCTGAGGCCGCGCGCGTAATCGGCCTCGTGTCAGGTCCAGAGAGAGATCATGTCTTCACAACCTCATATCGTGCTGCCCTGGTTCGTTCGTCGGACCAGGCTGCCCCTGCTGTCGTTGCGGTGCGTGGACTGCCGGTCGGAGTCGGCCACCACCGGCGAGGGCAGGTTTCGCGTCAACGCCAACGGCAACCTGCTGGACGTGTGGCTGCTGGTCCGCTGCGTATCGTGCGATCGGACCAGCAAGCTCACCGTGCACGAGCGGGCGCCGGTCAGATCCCTCGATCCGGCCGAGCTCCACGGCTACCACGTCAACGATCCGGACGTGGTGGCGTCCAGGCTGTTGGATCCGCTGCTGGCCCGGCGTAACCGGTTCAGCCTGGACTGGACGGGGGCCTGGCGGCTGGACGCCCCGTCGACTTGGCTCGACGAGGCGTGGCCGGTCCAGGTGGAGGTCGTCTTCGAGGATCCGGTACCGGTGCGCCCGGAACGGCTCATCGCGCACGGGCTGGGGCTCAGCAGGAACGAGGTACTGCGCCGGGTCAAGTGCGACGTTCCGCTGCGGCGTTCGACGAGGACCGGATTCGCCTTCATCGTGATGGCCGGGGACTGACGGGGATATCGCCGGGTGGGCCAGGTGGCCCGCCCGGCGACGCCCCGCTGAACGCGTGAGGGGCTAGCTCGGCGGGGAGTCCTTGACGAACACGATCCCGTCGGTGCCGGCGACGTGGGCCGGGTTCAGCGGGGCGTAGCCGAACCAGGGGGACACGCGGGCGGGCGTGTCGCCGATGGTGGCGGCGAGTCGGCGGGCGTCGACGACGTACCGGTCCTCCGGCAGCGCGTACAGGAGCCCTTCGATGGTGTCCGGGGGTGGGGTCTGCACGCCGTGGTGGCGGATCGTGCCGAGGGCCGTGGCCAGGAAGGCATACCCCTGGCGCAGGTGGGCATCGACGATCGCCCCGGCGCTCCACCATTCCAGCGGCTGGCCGCCCATCCGCATGCCGCTCTTGTCCCGCTGGAGATGGGCGTTGTTGGCGTGCGCCAGGGTCGGGCCGCGCTCGGCGAGGGCGAGCAGGTTGGCGGCCATCATCGAATCGCGCAGCGCGCAGAGCCGCGTGAGGCGGCTCGGTGACGTGTCGGCCAGCCAGAAGTGGTACCGCAGCAGCCCGGTGGCGGTACGACCGTACAGGCGCGCCCGGTCCCGGTCGTCCGACGAGGACGTCGCGATGAGGTGGGGCATCTGCGTGTCGAGCAGGGCGACCAGGTCGTCGGCGAGCAGTCGTAGCTCTCTGGCTTCGGACGTCCGCCCCACGGACCGGGACGGATCCCTCATCGCGGCGGGGTTGGTCCACCGGTCGTCGGCGCCGAGCAGGCGGTCGAGCGTCTCCGCGGTGCAGGGAAGCAGGTCGGCGTCGACCCGGGCGGTGAGGTAGGCCTGCAGTGCGGTGAGGGCCTGCCGGGGGCTCGCGCCGCCGGTCATCTCCAGCGGGCCGTCGAAACCGGCGAAACGCAGCCGCTCCGCCACGGGCCTTCCGTCGTTGTACGCGCGCATCCAGCGCACCAGCTCGCGGTTGGGCCGGTACGCGCCCCACCCGTGGCTGAACCCGCGCTCCATGACCTCGTCGAGGATGCCCGTGCCCGACGTGACGTAGTCGTCCACGACCAGGCCCATCAGGCAGTCGGTCTCGAGGGCGATCGTCCGGTAGCCCTCCTGCTCGACGAGTTGCCGGAAGAGGTCGTTTCGTACGTCGAGCAGGACGTCCTCGCCGTGGGTCGGCTCACCCAGGGCGAGGATCCGCGGCCGGGCCGGGAGCAGGCCCATGACGGTGGCAGCGTCGACGGCATGGGCGGCGTCGGCGATAGCAGCAGTCATTCCCTCAACGGTATCGTTGAACCGCCGGTGGAAACTTGTCCGCGATGTCGGCCGAGCAGCGCGGCGAAACCCTCAACCAGCCAGCAGCGAAGCCAGCTCGCTGGCCCCGCCGGACCGGGCCCTCACCGTCGCCAGCGGCGACGGGATGAGCAACTCGACATTGCGGTCCGGTAGCTCACCGCGCCGGAGGTCGGCCCGGCCCTGCCAGTCGTTCGCCGACAGCTCCCGGGAGAGCGCGGCGAGTGCGACGGTGCCCGACAGCCCGCTCCCGGCGGCCGGCCCGGCGTGGTCGACGATGGTGCAGAACGCGGAGAGCGTGCCGTCGAGGTTGTCGACCAGCTCGATGATCCGGGACTGCTCGGGCCAGTCGATGTGGGCCGCGGTGTTGACCTCCCAGAAGCCGCCGCCGACGGGCGCACCGGCCGGGCGCGCGTGGGGAAGGACCTCGTTGCGGTGGGTGTGCCCGTTGACCCAGAGGATGACGTTGGGGTACCGCAGCAGCAGGGCGCGTACCTGCTCGCCACCGATCCGGTCGCTGCCGGCCGGCACGTTGTCCATGCTGTCGATGGTGTGGTGGCTGAAGATCGCGACGTACTTGTCGGCCCGACCCGGCCGGCGGACCACCTCGCCCGACGGTGACAGCCAGCGGCTGCTCGCCCTCTGCAGCTGCTGCTCCAGCCAGGCGTACTGGACGGGGTCGATCGAGCCGTTCGGCCCGCCGGCGCTGTTCACCGTGTCCAGCACGATGTTGCGTACCCGGCCGGCGTCAAAGGTGTAGTACGCGGTGGCGTCGGCGATGTTCCTCGGGGTGAAGCCGTGCCCGACCGGCGTGCCGGTCGTGGCGAAGTGTTCGGTCACGGTGGTGGCCCGGTCCACGATCCGTCGGGCGGGGTCGGGGGTGACGAAACGGCGCCCGCCGGAGGAGAGCATCAGGGCCACCGCGGCCGGGTCCTGGGCGAGCAGCCCGAGGATGAACTGGATCTGCGCCGGAATCGGCGCCGCGAGGATCGACGGTGGCAGGCTGGTCAGCTTCAGCGGGCCGGTGGCCAGTTGTTGCAGCAGCGGCGAGGCGGGCACGTTGCCCTGGACGAGCCCGTCGTGGTTGCCGTAGACCGAGTACCACGGCACGCCGATCCCGGCCGCCTGGAACGGGGCGCGCGCGGCGTCGAGCAGGCCCGGCACGACGGGGAAACCGTGGACCGAGGTCGCCTGGCCGAAGCCGGTCTCGGGGTGCCAGTAGTACGGATCCGGCGCGGCGTCGTCGGCCACACCCTCGTACCGCGTCGGGTCGCCGGAGTCGGGCCGGACCGCGCCGCCGTCGAGCAGGTCGATGTACCAGCGCAGCTCGTTGTGCTGGCAGTTGTCGGTGTTGTCGCCCGTGACGACCGCGTACCGCACCGGAGCGCCGGTGACGGGCCCACCGCGCACCCGGCGCAACTGTCGGACCATGGCGTCGCCCACCTGGGCGCTGAGCAGCTCCTGCGGCCGGTACGCGCTGCTCAGGTCGTCGAGACCGGGCAGGCTGCCGTACCGGTCGAAGAACTCGAACCGCCCCGGCGACTGTACGTCCAGCACGTGCAGGTCGCTGAGCTGCGCGAAACAGGTCACCACCCGACCGGTGAGGCCCGCCCGCTCGCGAGGAACCCCACCGAGGTCGGCACGGACGAGGAACGGTTCGCCCTCGGCGAGCCGGAGCGTGGCGTAGCCGCCGGCGCCCGGCGCTCCCCGGGTGATGGTGTGCTCCAGAGTGGTACCGGCGATGCACGGCGTGGGCCTGGCGAACGCCCGGGCGGGCGGGAACGGGGACAGGCCGAGGGCTGCGCCACCGGCGCCGCCGACCATCCCGGCGAGTATCGCTCTCCTGCTGATCGGCATCAGGCTCTCCCAGCTATCGCAGCGCCACGGGCAGCACCAGCTCCTGGAAGAACGATGGCGCTCGCTGCCCGTGGGCGCAATAGCCCCGACGACCCGTCCTCACGGGACGTCGGTCCGCCCCCTCAGGCCCGTGCGCCGCCCAGGCCGAGGAGCACGGCCAGGCCCAGGGCGCTGCGCGGGGCGTACGGCACGCGCCACAGCCCGCCGTGCGCCGCCGCGTACGCCTCGTCCTGCCAGGGCTGGTCGTGGGCGGGGCCGCCGCCGGTGCGCAGGTCGTGCACCAGCAGTGCGGCCATCAGCGTGTTGCTGGTGGACGGCTCGAACACCTCGATGCCGAACCGGTGCGCCCCGGCGTACGCAGCGGCGAGCGCCCGGTTGCGCAGCACCGAACGGGTGCGCGTCGGTGGGGCGACCGTGAACGACACGACGGTGCCCTGCTCACGGGCGACGGTCGCGCGCCACCGTTGCAGGCGCTTCGCGAGGGCGTAGTTGGGTCCCTGCTGCGGCACCAGGCTGTCGTTCACACCCGGGTCCGCTCCCGGCGGGTAGTTGCGGTGCAGCAGCCGACCGCCGGAGACGACCCGCAGGGCGCGGCGCGCGGCGCCGCGACGGGCGTAGCCGCGCTCGGCGTGCCGGACCGCGTCGCCGGGCACGGCGTACACGTCGGTGGGGGTGGCGAGGAACGCGAGCGCGACGTCGTCCCGCTCGCGGCTCAGGTGGTCGGTGAGGGCGTCGACGGCGGTGGCGACCCGGACGTTGGTGGCCCCATCGGCGTAGACGTAGTTGCCCAGCACCAGCCGCCCTTCGGTCCCGCGGAGCCACTCGGCGACCTGCGGCAGGCGGTGCAGCAGGTCGGCGCCCGCGCGGCTGATCAGCGTCGGGTCGTCGGTGCCGGTGCCGGCCGGTACCGGCAGGTGCAGGCGTCCGCCGTGGGGGCGGGTGGTCTGCAGCAGTCGGCGCCAGATCTCCGGGCGGGGCAGGTCCACCGCCACCACGTCGCCGCCCCAGCGCAGCACCGACGGAAGCGGACCCATCTCGGCGCCCGCGCCGAGCACCACGATCCGCTGGTCGCGAAGGTCCAGCCAGTCCGGGTTGGCGACGACCGTGGCGACCGCCTCCGCGCAGGAGGGCTCCACCACGCCGTCGGTCACCCAGGTGTCGAGTCGCCGGCGCAGGGCGTCGCCCCGCAGGCGTTCGCCCCGGTACGGCAGGGAGAACTCCCGCTCGACGGTGCCGTCGCCTTCGACGGTGGCGGTGGCCAGCGGTTCGTGGCGCGCGGGTGCGGCGAACACGTCGGCCAGCGGTCCCTCCCGGCCCCCGTCGTCCACCACGGTCATCCGGGTGTGCAGGGACGCGAGCCCGTCGCGGGCGATGGTGAGCGCCGCCTCCCGGGAGAGCAGGCCGGCTTCGACGAGGCGGCGGAAGTGCCCGAGGTAGCCGTGCCGCCAGTCCGTCTCGTGCTCGGCGGCGCGGGCTCCCACCGGGTCCACGGCGCGCAGGGCGTCGGCGACGACCTGGCGGCCGAGCGCGGACGTGCTGCGGCCCTCGCCGGTACGGGGGAAGACCACCCCGTGGGGACCCTCCACGGACACCGCCTCCTTTCTCGGCGTACCGGCCGCCGCCGGTCGCGGCTGCCACTCTGCCGCATGTCCGGTCGGGCCGCAGCGCCGGGCGGGACCCGCCGGTGATCTCCGGCGGCGCACAATGGCGTGGTGACGTTGCCGTTTCCTTCCCCCACCGTGCCGGCCGCCGGACGTACCGAGGTGTTCCTGCGTTACCTGGACTTCTTCCGGTCGACCCTGATCGAGAAGGTCATGGCACTGCCGCAGCAGGAGCTGCGCCGCAGCCGGCTCTCCTCCGCGTGGACGCCGCTGGAGCTGGTCAAGCACCTGCGGTACGTGGAGCTGCGCTGGATCGAGTGGGGCTTCGAGGGCCGCGACGTGGGGGAGCCGTGGGGCGACCGGCGCGACGGGCGGTGGCACGTGACGCCGGAGGAGAGCCGCGACGGACTCGTCGAGGCGTTGCGGGCGCAGGGTGCGCACACCCGGGCGGTGGTGGAGGCCGCCGACCTGGACGCGACCGGCGCGCCGGGCCCGCGCTGGGAGGGCGCGGAACCGCCGCCGTTGGAGCGGGTGCTGTTCCACCTGGTGCAGGAGTACGCCCGGCACGTCGGGCACCTGGACATCGTCGTCGAGCTGGTCGGCGGCCCGACCGGCGAGTGACGGGGCGACCGTCGCCGGCACGGGTGCGGCAGGATGGTCCGATGAAGAACGAGCCGATCGAGCTGGCGGCCGCGCTGGCGGGATTCGACCAGCTGTGGAGCCCCCGCATCGTCACCCGGGTCAACGACTACGACGTCCGCGTCGCCAAGGTGGCCGGCGAGCACGTCTGGCACGCGCACGACGACACCGACGAGTTCTTCCTCGTCCTGGACGGCGAGCTGCGCATCGCGCTGCGCGAGCGGCCGGGCGGCGAGCAGCGGGAGGTGGTGCTGCCCCGCGGCGCCGTGTACGTCGTGCCGCGCGGCGTGGAGCACCGGCCGTCCTCGCCCGGTGGGGCGTCGATCCTGATGTTCGAGCCGTCCGGCACGTCGAGTGTCGGGGACCGGCACGACCCGGTGCCGGATCATGTGGACGCGACCACCGGGCACGCGCTGTAGGCGGGGCACCCGCGGGGCGATATCGCCTGGCGGGACGCGTACACCCCTGGCAGGGTGACGGGCGTGACTGCGCAGGTGCTGGCGGGTGCGCTCGCCGACGACGGACGGCGAGCGGTGTTCGCGGCGATCGTGCTGGGCGACACCGACCGGGCGGCGGTCGCCGCCCGCACCGGCCTGGCGACGCGGGAGGTCGTCACCGCCCTGCGGCGGCTGCGCGATGTCGGTGTGGTCACCGGAGACGAGGGCCACCTGCGGGTCGACGGCGGGTGGCTGCGGGAGGCCGCCCGGGACGCGTCGCCGTCGGCGCCGGCTGACGGGCCGGTCGACGCGGGGGAGCGGGTGCTGCGGACCTTCGTGCGCGACGGCGTCCTGGTCGGGCTGCCGGCGCAGCGGGGCCGACGTCGGGTCCTGCTGGTGCACATCGCCGCCGCGTTCGAGCCCGGGGTGCGGTATCCGGAGCGCGCGGTCGACGAGACGCTGCGCGCCTGGTGTGCCGGCGGCGGGTCGGACCACGTGACGCTGCGGCGGTACCTGGTCGACGAACACCTGCTGAGGCGGGAGCAGGGGGTCTACTGGCGGACCGGCTGATCCTCCACGCGGAGACGATCCCGTTCCAAACGGTTGTTAACCTCGGGGAATGTCCTCGTGCTCGCCGGGCGGCGCTCCCGACCTGATGTTCCTGCTCGCCTCGGCCAGCCATGCCCTGCTGGCCGAGCACGCCGCCGGGCTGGCGGAGCTGGGCATCTCGCCCCGGGCGCACCACGTCCTGCTGCGGGCCCGGGCGGGGGATCTCACCCAGCGGCAGATCGGCGAGGCCTGCGGCATCGACAAGACCACCATGGTCGTGACGCTCGACCAGTTGGAGGCCGCCGGGTTGGCCCGCCGCCGCCCGTCGCCCACCGACCGCCGGGCACGCCTGGTGGAGGTGACCGAGCAGGGCGTCGCGGTGCTCGACCGGGCCCAGGAGATCGCCGCGCGGATCCAGCAGGACGTGCTCGCCGGCCTGCCGCCGGCGCAGCGGGAGGCGCTGCTGCGGTCACTGGAGAACCTCGTCGCCGGACGACTCTCCGGTGCCGGGCCGTGCGGTCCGGGCAGCCGCCCCGGGTGTTGATCCCGCAGGAGATGGTTTCGATCGGGACCATCTGCTACGGTCGCTCTCGTGGAACCCGCGACCGAGGAGCATCCATGAGCGCGACCGCGCAGCCCGCCACCACCACCTCGTCCGTCCGCCGGCGTGCCCTGGGCGTCCTCGCCGCCGTCGCGACCTGCGTCCTGATCTGGGTGATCGGGGCCGTCGCCGGAGTGGACTGGACGGTGACGACCCCCGGCCGTCCCGCGATGGAGGTCGGGCTGGCGATGGTCGTCGTGTTCTCCCTCGGCGCGTCGCTGGTGGGCTGGGCGGCGCTTGTCGTCCTCGAGCGCTTCGCCGGTCACCGGGCGACGCTCATCTGGACCGTCCTCGCCGCGGTGGTGGCCGTGGTGTCGCTGTTGCCCCTCTTCGGGGCCGACGCCTCCACCGGCGCCAAGCTCGCGCTCGGGGCCATGCACCTGGCGGTCGCGGCCGTCCTCATCCCGATCCTGCCCACCCGCCGCTGACCCCGACCCGGCGCCCGCGACAGGCCGTCGCGGGCGCCGACGCCTGAGTACGGGCGTCGGGGTTGACGACCGCGCCGGGGCGCGCTAAATACTGAAGAGGAAGTTGAGTCGTCTCGACTCAACCCGAGACCTTCGGCCAGGAGACCCGAGGAGGCACGACCATGCTGATGCGTACCGACCCGTTCCGTGAGATCGACCGGCTCGCCGAGCAGTTCTTCGGCACCGCGGCCCGGCCGGCGATGATGCACCTGGACGCCTACCGCGACGGGGAGTACTTCTACGCCGCGTTCGACCTGCCCGGCGTCGACCCCGACAGCATCGACTGCACGGTGGAGCGCAACGTGCTGACCGTCCGCGCCGAGCGCCGCCGGCCCACCGGTGACCGCGTCGAGCTCGTCGCCGCCGAGCGTCCGATGGGCACCTTCACCCGCCAGCTCTTCCTCGGCGACACCCTCGACACCGACAAGCTCGAGGCGGGCTACGACAACGGCGTCCTGACGCTGCGGATCCCGGTGGCCGAGCGGGCGAAGCCCCGCCGGGTCACCATCACCGCCGGCGGCAACGGCAACGGACGCAAGGAGATCCACGCCTGAGCGGGACCGCGCCCGCGGGACGTCGCACCGGTCCCGCGGGCGCGTCGTCACGTCGGGTACAGCGCCGCCAGGGCCCTCGCGGTGCCCCGGAACAGGTCCCGTAGCTCGGCGGGGGCGAGCACCTCCACCTCGGCACCGAGCTTGAGCAGCTCGACGTGGCCGTGCCGCACCGACTCGATCGGCACCGTCGTCGGCAGCCAGCCCTGGTCGTCCGGCTCACCCGCCGCCGCGCGTGCCGCCCGGCTCATCGCCGGGGGGAAGACGTGCGTGGCCAGTTCCAGCGCCGCCACCGTCATCCGCACCTGCGCCTCGGCGCGGTACACGCCGCGCTCGTACAGCTCGGCGTGCTCCTGCCAGCAGCGGGCCAGGTCGAAGTCGGCCGGGCGCTCGAACCACTCGTCGAGGACGGCCAGGTCCAGGATCGCGGCGACCCGGTAGGTGCGTACCTGTCCGCCGACGTCGGCGACCAGATACCACCGTCCCGCCTTGAGCACGACACCCAGCGGGGCGAGCTCCCGGACGACCTCGCGCGGCTGCTTCCACCGCTGGTAGCGCACCCGGACCCGCCGGTCCTCCCACACCGCCCCGGCCAGGGCGGCCAGGTGTGGCGTCGGCTCCGGCTCGCGGAACCAGGTGGGCGCGTCGAGGTGGAACCGCTGCCGGATCCGCCCGCCCCGGTCGGCCAGTTCCGCCGGCAACGCGGCCCGCAGCTTCAGCTCGGCGGCGGCCAGGAGCGACCCGAGGCCCAACTCGGCCGCCGGGCCGGGGACGCCGGCCAGGAACAGCGCCTCGGCCTCACCGGCGGTCATCCCGGTCAGCCGGGTGCGGTAGCCGTCCAGGAGCTGGTAGCCGCCGTCCGGGCCGCGCTCGGCGTACACCGGCACCCCGGCGGCGGAGAGCGACTCGACGTCCCGGTAGATGGTGCGGATCGACACCTCCAGGGCGGCGCTCAACTCCTGGGCGGTCATCCGGCCCCGGGTCTGCAGGAGCAGCAGCAGGGACACCAGCCGACTCGCACGCACCGCCCGACCGTACCCGTCGGCCGGTCGGGCGCGCCTCCACGGGTTTCCGACCCGGGGCTGAGAACCTTTTTCACATGCTCTCCTCGGACGCTCCGGTGCGGTCCCGCCCGTCGGCCCGCCCGGCCCTGCCCGCCGGACCGACCGACTTCACCGAGGCGTGGCTGCGCAACCGGCGACTCTCGGTGCACACCCGCGACGCGTACCGGCGGGACGTCGCGGGCTGGCTCGCCTGGTGCGCGGCCCGGGACCTCGATCCCCTGTGGGCGAACTTCCTGCACGTCAACGAGTACGCCCGCACGCTGGAGTCGACCCTCGCGGTGCGCAGCGGCCGACCGTTGACCCCGGCCACCGTGGCGCGCCGCCTGTCCGCGCTGTCCAGCTGGTACGACTTCCTGGTCAAGCTGCGGGCGGTCGACGCCAACCCGGTGGCCGGCGCGGACCGACCGCGTATCGACCGGGACCACTCGGCGACGGTGGGGCTCACCCCGGACGAGGTGGACGCGCTGCTCGCCGCCGCCGAGGCCGACACCGGCCCCACCGCCGCCCGCAACCGCGCCACCATCGCACTGCTGGCCGACCTGGGCCTGCGGGTGGGGGAGCTGGTCTCGCTCGACCTGGCCGACCTGGGCGCGGAGCGCGGACACCGCAGCGTCCGGTTCATCGGCAAGGGCGGCAAGGCACGCCGGCGCGCGCTCACCCCCGGGACGGCGTACGCCCTCGACGCGTACCTGGCGCAGCGGGCGGCCGACCGGGGCGTGACGGTGCAGGACCTGACCGGCCCGCTGCTGGTCACCGCCAGCGGCGCACGGCTGGACCGGCACTCGGTGTTCCGGCTGGTACGCCGGCTGGCCCGGACCGCCGGCATCCCGGCGTGGGCCAAGCTGTCACCACACTCACTGCGGCACGCGTTCGCCACCACCGCCCGCGCGGAGGGGGTGCCGCTGGAGGACGTGCAGGACGCCATGGGCCATGCCGACCCGCGCACCACCCGCCGGTACGACCGGGACCGGCACAACCTGGACCGGGACCCGGCGTACGCGATCTGGGCGGCCCGCGCCCGCCGTCAGGGCTGACCCCACTGTCGCACCCGGAGGGTACGGTCAGCCGCGCCGGCAGATGCAGAACGGCTGGCCGATCGGGTCGACGAGCACCACCCACCGGCCGTCGCCGGGCTGGAAGTCCGGCCGGGTGGCGCCGGCGGCCACGAACTCCTTCGCGGCCAGGTCCAGGTCGTCGACGTACAGGTCGAGGTGGAAGCGCTTGTCGCCGGTCTCGTCCGGCCACGCCGGCGGCCGGTAGCCGGGCACCAGGCCGAAGCCGATGGCCACGCCGGCGGCCGTGACCATCGCGTACCCGGGTTCGCTGTGGGTGATCTCCCCGCCGAGGACGCGCTGCCAGAAGGCGGCGTGCGCGACGGGGTCGGAGCTGTCGAGGTTGACCATGGCGAGGTCGGCGGTGACTGTCATGCCGGAGAGTCTGCCCCGCGTACCTGTCATCCTCTGTCAGGTACGCCGGTCAACCGAGCAGGTCCAGGTGGTGGTGGGCGTCGGCGGCGATCTCCTCGTGGCGCAGCCACCGCCGGGTCCACAGCAGGGCGGCCACCTCGGCCTGCTCGTCGCCCCACGCGGCGTGCTCCACCAGCAGCGCGGCCGTCAGCGCGTACGCCATGCGCAGGGCCAGCCCGCGCGCGCCCGCCACCACCGCGACCGCACCCGGGTCGGCGGCCACCGCCGCCAGGTCGGCGCGCAGCTCGCCGGCGACGGCGGTGAGCGTGTCGGCGAGCACCGGCGACAGCGGCCGGGCGAGGTCGGCGGCGCCGTCGAGGCGGCGCAGCAGCGGCGCCCCGGCGTTCTCCCGGGCGACCGCCCGCAGCACGTCCACCGCGAGCACGTTGGTGGTGCCCTCCCAGATCGGCAGCACCTGCGCGTCACGCAGCAGCCGGGGCACCCCGGTGTCCTCGACGTAGCCGGCGCCGCCGAAGCTCTCCACGTACTCGCTCGCGGAGCCCACCGCGAGTCGCCCGGTGGCGAGCTTGGCCAGCGGCGCGACGATCCGCAGCTCCGCCGCCGCCTCCGGGTCGGTGCCCACCTCGACCCTGCCGAGCAGCGCGAACGCGTGCCCGGCCAGCGCGAACGCGCCGGCCGCGTCCACGGCCAGGGTGCCGAGGGTGGCGCGGTGCAGCGGATTCGTCGACAGCGGCCCCCCGGCCACGTGCCGGGCCTCGGCGTAGGCGCGGGCGTACGCCAGGCCCCGCCGCATCCCCCCGGCCGCCGCGGCGGCGTTGTGCACCCGGGTCACCACCACCAGCGTCATCGCCCGGACCAGACCGGGCACCGCCGGGTCACCCAGCGGCAGGGCGTACGCGTCGTGCAGCCCGATCTCGGCGGTCGGCAGGGCGCGGGTGCCCAGCTTGTCCTTGAGCCGGTGCACCGTCACCCCCGGCGCCGGCGCGTCCGGTGCCATCCCGCCGGCCAGTGGCGAGTCGGCGGCGTACCGGGGCACCAGGAACGGGGCGAGGACCCGGCTGCCCCGCCCGGCGCCCTCCGGCCGCGCCAGCGCGACCGCCATCGCGGCGTCGGCCGCCGAGCAGAACCACTTCTCGCCGGTCAACCGCCAGGAGCCGTCCGCCGCGGGGCGGCCGGTGGTGGTGG
Source organism: Micromonospora sp. NPDC049497 (assembly GCF_044465805.1). Lineage (NCBI taxonomy): Bacteria > Bacillati > Actinomycetota > Actinomycetes > Micromonosporales > Micromonosporaceae > Micromonospora > Micromonospora sp. NPDC049497. The sequence goes on from NZ_JBITMC010000013.1 coordinate 105,022, forward strand.
AGCGGGCCAGGTCCGAGCCGCCCTGCGCCTCGGTCATCCACTGCCCGCTGGTGATCGCCGTGTCCGGGTCGGTGGAGATCAGCCGGGGCAGCCAGGCGTCCCGCACCTCCGCGTCGACCTCCGGCTGACTGAGCAGCGCCGCCGCGCCGTCCGCCATCGCGACCGGGCAGGAGAACGTGGCCGACTCCGGCCCGTACAGGTGCAGCAGCGCGTGCTGCACCACCCGGGCCGCGGCCCCCCACGTGCCGCGCGCCGCGGGCAGGTAGGGCAGGGCCACCACGGCGTGCCGCGCGGCGGCCGCCCGCTGCTCGCGCCACCCGGCGGAGGTCTCGATCCGGTCCACCCGGGCGCCCCACGCGTCGTAGCGGACCAGCGTCGGCGGGTGCGCCTCCGCGTCGGCGTGCGCGGACCGAAGCGGTCCGGTCACGTCGGCCGCGAGGTCGGCGAGACGGCCCTTCGCGGCGGCGTGCCCGGCCGGGCCGAGCTGCCGCTCCAGCCACGAGCGCAGCAGCCGGTCACCGGCGTACGGGTCGTCGGGGGCGGGCACCGGCTGTACGAAGCGGCTCATCGGTTCGGCTCCTCGCACGGGGGACGTCAGGGGTGTGCGCCGACGGTAGACGATCCGGCGGCGACCGCGACAGGGCCGACTTTCCTGCGCGCGCCCCGGCCCGTTCTCTACGGTCGACGGGTGGACGCTGAGCAGCGGTGGAGCCGGCCGGCGCGCCGGCACCGGCCGGTCCGCGCCGGCCTGGTGTTCGCCGGCGTGGGCGTGGCGCTGTGCTGCGTCGGGGTGGCCGGGCTGGGCGCCTGGAACGTGCAGGTGGTCACCCAGGCCAGTGGTCCGGTGCGGGAGACCGCCGACGGGTTCCTGCGGTCGGTGACCGTCGGCGACACCGACGGCGCGTACAAGCGGCTGTGCGCCGACGCCCGCAGCCGATGGAGCCCGATCGGGTTCACCAGTTGGATGCGCACCCCGCCGTTGGTCGACGACTACGAGATCGTCGACGTGTCCGTGGCGACCAGCCGGGGTCGCCCCGAGGGCACGGTGACGGTCCGGCTGACCCGCGACACCGGCGCCGTCGAGCAGCGGGAGCTGTCGGTGGTGAAGGAGGACGGCGGCTGGCGGGTCTGCGGCGACCCGTACTGATCAGGCGGGAACCGGCACGGTCTCCTCGGTCAGCCGGCCATCGCGCAGCACCAGCACCCGGTCGGCCAGCTCCACCAGCGTCGGGTCGTGCGTGGCCACCAGGGCGGTCATCCCCCGTGCGCGCACCAACGCCCGGAGCAGGTCCATCACCGCCCGGCCGGTCTCCGAGTCCAGCTGGCCGGTTGGCTCGTCGGCGATCAGCAGCGGCGGGTCGTTGGCCAGGGCCCGGGCGATGGCCACCCGCTGCTGCTGCCCGCCGGACATCTCGTACGGCCGCTGCGCCGCGTGCCCGCCCAGCCCGACCATCTCCAGCAGCACCGCGACCCGCTGCTCCCGCTCGGCGGCCGGCACCTTCGCCAGCCGCATCGGCACCCCCACGTTCTCCGCCGCGGACAGGATCGGAATCAGCCCGAAGGACTGGAACACGAACCCGATGGCGTCGCGGCGCAGGGCCAGCAGCTCCCGCTCACCGACCGCGGTGACCTCCCGCCCGGCGACGTGGATGTGCCCGGCGGTGGGCCTGTCCAGCCCGCCGATCAGGTTCAGCAGGGTCGTCTTGCCGGCGCCCGAGCGGCCCCGGACCGCCACCAGCTCACCGCGGCCGGCGGTGAACGACACCTCCCGTACGGCGTGCACCACCTGCCCGCCGGTGCGGTACTCGCGGCTGACGCCCTCGACACGTACCAGCTCGTCGCCCATCACTTCTCCTTCGCGTCCGCGCCGGGGCGCACCTGCACGTGGTCGGGCTCCAGCGTCAGCTTCACCCGGTCCCGCAGCTCCAGTGCGTCGACGAACGCCGACGGCAGCTGCATCCGGCCGGCGCGGTCCAGCACCGCGTACTCCTCGGTGACCAGCTCCTCGACGCCGTCGGCGCCGATGCGCGCCGAGCGGCGTACCTCGGAGGCGGTGCGGCCGTCGCGGATCGCGACGGTCCGTCGGACCTGCGAGGCGACCTGCGGATCGTGGGTGACCACCACGATGGTGACGCCCAGCTCGGCGTTGATCGCGCGCAGCGCCGCGAACACCTCACCGGCGGTGGCCTCGTCCAGCTCACCGGTCGGCTCGTCGGCGAAGAGCACCTCCGGGTCGTTGGCCACCGCCACGGCGATGGCGCAGCGCTGCTGCTCGCCGCCGCTCATCTGCCCCGGCCGCCGGTCGGCGCAGTACCCGACGCCGACCATCTCCAACAGCTCGACCGCGCGCCGACGCAGCCTGCGACCGCGCCGCCCGGCCAGCCGCATCGGCAGCTCGACGTTCTCCCGCGCCGACAGGTACGGCAGCAGGTTGCGGCCGGTCTGCTGCCAGACGAAGCCGACGGTGTGCCGCCGGTAGGCGAGCCGCTTGCGCGGGGACATGGTCAGCAGGTCGTAGCCGGCCACCCGGGCGATCCCGGCGGTCGGCACGTCCAGCCCGGACAGGATGTTGAGCACGGTGGACTTGCCGGACCCGGACGCGCCGACGATGGCCAGCAGCTCACCCTGGTCCACCACGAGGTCCAGGCCCTGCAACGCGACGACCTCCACCCCCTCGGTGGTGAAGATCCGCACCAGGCCGTCGCAGACGATGTGCCCGCGCAGCCGGTCGGTGCCGCCGGCCCGGGCGGCGGCCCGTTCCGCGGCCCGCCGTTGCAGGGTCGCCAGGTCCGGCGCGTTGTCGACGACCGTCATGCGTTCTCCTCTCCCACGCGGAGCACCTCACCGAGACGCATCCGCCGGTTCGCCAGATTCTCGACCGCCAGCCCGGCCAGCAAACCGACCACCACCAGGGCCAGCACCCCGGCGACGACCATCGGGTCCAGCTGGGCGCGGGGCGTCACCCCGGGCGTGAACGTGGACAGCCCGAGCGTGGTGCCGAGCAGGCGGGGCAGCGCCACGCCCACCGCGCCGCCGGCCAGGGCTGCGGCGCCGACCAGCGGCACCAGCTCGTACACCAGCAGCTGCCGGCCCTGCCCGCCGGACAGGCCCATGGTGCGCAGCCGCGACAGCACCCGCCCCCGGCCGCGGGCGTCGGCGACCACCGCGAAGCCCACCGCGAGCACGGCCAGCCCGGTGCCGCCGGCGGCGCCCACCACGAACGCCAGGGTGAGCACCTCGTTGACGCCGGTGCGTTCCAGGCCCTGCCGGCGCGCCTGCCACGTGTCCAGCGCGGCGGGCAGTTCCGGCTCCCGCACCTCGGAGCCCAGCACGGCGGACTGCCGCTCCCGCTGCGCGTCGTCGGCGACCCGCAGCAGCTCCGCCACGGCGATGTCCTCGCCGGCCAGCAGGAACCGGTTCGGGATCACCGGGGTGTCCGCGTACTCGGTGAGGGCCTGCCAGGGCAGCACGATGAACCGGCCCCCGTCCGGGCCCAGCCCGGGGAAGGTGTCGGCGACGCCGGCCACGGTGAACGGGAACAGCCGGTTCTGCACGTCCGCCGCACCGCCGGTGGGCAGGTCGGCGGCCACGTCGGGGGAGACCACCGCCGGCACCGGCCCGTCGCCGCGGGCGGCGGTGCGCAGCACGGCCGGCACGTCCACGTCGACGCCGCTGCGCCGCGCCACCTCGGCGAAGGCCCGGGCGTCGACCACCAGCACGCGGGCCTGCCCGAGTGTGCGGGCGCCCGCGGTGGTGCCGGAGAGCACCCGCCGGTTGCCATCGGTCCACACCCCGGCCACCGCGTCCACTCCGGCGACCCGGCCGAGCCGGTCGGCGGTGTCGGGCGTGAACGCGTACCCGGTCAGCCAGGCGTCGGCGGGCACGGACAGGTCGGTCGCCCGGTCGCGGGCCCGGTCGATGGTGGTGGTGACCACCGCGCTGAACACGCCGGTGCTGACCGCGACGATGAGCACGGCGAGCGGGCCGATGGTCACCGGGGCGCCACGCCCGGCCCGGGCCGCGCCGAGGAACAGCAGCGCCCCCCGCGCCCGGGCGGCCAGCCGGTCCAGCAGGCGCAGCGGCCACGGCAGCACCCGGAGCGCCACCAGCGCCACCGCGACGGCGAGCAGCACCGGCACCGACGCCAGGTACAGGTCGACCCCGTCGTCGGTGTCCAGGCCGCGACGACGCAGCAGCAGCACCCCGACCACGGCGGCGGCCACCACGGCGGCCTCGGCGGTCAGCCGGCGCGCCGACGGCCGGGCCCGGGTGAGGTCCTGCCGGTGGGCGACGAACGTGACGGTGCGCTGCTCGAGCATCCCCAGCACCGGTACCGCGACCGAGGTCAGCACCGCCAGCCCCAGCACCGCCCATCCGACGCCGCCGGCCCGACCCGGCACCCGCGTGCCGACCCACCAGCCGGCGAGCACCACGGCCGGCTGCACCAGCACCGTCTCGGCGAGCAGCCGCCGGCCGATGGTCGCCACCGACGCGCCCCGGGAGCGCAGCAGCGCCAGCTCCTCCCGGCGGCGCTGCACCGTCAGACCGGCCGCCAGCAGGATCAACCCGAACAGGCTGGCCAGCAGCCCGGCCTGCACCACGGCCACCAGGGCCTGCACCGAGGCGAGTTGCTCGGCGAAACCGGCCAGGGCGGTGTCCAGACCGGTCTGCACCACCGAGCCGGGCAGCCACTCGGTACGCCGGGCGTCGGCGACCGCCGTGGTCACCGCGTCCAGGTCGCCGGTGTTCAGCAGCCGCTCGTCGAAGCGGTGGCGCCAGCCGTACGTCACGGGGGTGGCGGTGCCCGCCGACACGGCCGCGACGCCGGGCGCGTCGGTGACCGCCACCGCGATGTACGGCTCCCCGTCGTCGGTGGGGACGAACGGCTCCAGCGCGTAGGTCAGGTCGTCCCAGACCGGGTCGCCGGCCTCTCGCGGTGCGAAGATCCCGCTGACCACCAGCGGTGCGCTGTTCCGGCCGGTCACCTCCAGCCGGCTGCCGGTGCGCAGCGCGAGCACCTCGGCGACCCGAACGGATACGGCGACCTGGGCGGGCTGTCCCGGCGCCGAGCGGGGCCAGGCACCCTCCCGCAGGTCCGCCGCCTCGGTCACCCCGCTCTGCGCGGACAGGCCGAACTGCTTGACCGCGCCGCCGTCCAGCGGCGGCTCCTGGCCGGAGGCGACGAGCCGGTCCGTGCCGATCGTCTGGGCGAACCAGCGCTGGTCGACCAGGCCGGGCAGCGGCTGCGGCAGGGCCCTGGCGAAACGGTCGAGCTCGCCGGGGCCGATGTCCTCGGCCGTGTCGGGGAACTGCTGCACCTCGATGGTGAGGTCGCGGGACAGGTGCGGCAGCGCCGCCACGTCGGCGCGCAGTCCCCGGTCGGCGTACTCGTGGGACAGGCGCGGCCCGGCCGTGAGGAGCACCGCCGCCACCAGGCCCAACACGGCCAGCAGGCCGGCGTGCCCGCCGAAGACACGGACCCGTCGTGCCGGCTCCCGTACCGGTGTGAGCCACCGGGCGACCGTGGCCCGCACCCGGCCGTCCTGCCGCATTCCCGCCCTCACCCTGCCCGCCTTTCGTTCGCGACTGCGGGGCTCGCAAGCTCACTCCTCGCGCTCACCCTGCCCGCCTTTCGTTCGCGGCTGCGGGGCTCGCAAGCTCACTCCTCGCCCTCACCGGTCCTCTCCGATCCGTAGCTGGGTGGCGGTCAGCCGCCGCCGCATGGTGGCCGACAGGCTGGCGCTGAAGGTCAGGGCCAGCAGCAGCAGACCCACGCAGGTGGCCGCCACCGGGCCCCAGTCGACGTGCAGCACCGGCTCCGGGGTGGGCCGGTCCGCCGACGGCGTCAGGATGACCAGCGGGGCCATGGTCGCGGCCACGCCGATGCCGACGACGAGCCCGACCAGCACGCCCAGGCCGGCGAGGAACGCCTGCTCGGCCAGCAGCGAGCGGGCCACCAGGCGGTGACCGGCGCCGAGGGTGTGCAGGACGGCAAGTTCGGTGGCCCGCCGCCGGGCGGTGGCGCTGACGTCGACGGCCACGCCGACGGCGGCCAACAGCACGGCGGCGAGCGCCGCGGCGAACAGCGCTCCGCGGGCGCCCACACCGAACGGGTCACCGGCCAGGTCGTCGGCGACGGCCAGCCGGTCGGACACGCTCAGTCCGCCCAGGGCCGCCGCCGCCGTGGCCGCCTGCTCGCGCTGCTGCGGCACCACCGACAGCCACCACTCCTGCGGGTCGCGCACGATGCCGTGGTCGTGGACCAGCCGGTTGCTCAACGACGGCAGGTCGGCCAGCAGCGCCGCGGGTTCGGTGCTGCCGGGCACGGAGTCCACGGTCCCGGTGATCCGCACGTCGACCTCCGCGCCGGCCAGGTACAGCCGGGTCCGGTCACCGACGTCGACCCGCAGCGCCGCCAACGCCTGCGGGGTGGCCACCAGGGGCACCGGGTCGTCGGCGGCGGGCCGCACGACGGCCAGTTGCACGGCGGTGCCGCGGAGGACGAAGCCGCTGTCCTCCTCCCGCGTGTACCGGACGGAGACGGTCGCGCCGGCGACCGCCGCCTCGGCGGTGGAGCCGGACCGGTCGGTCCATCGCCACCCGCCCGCGCCGAGGTCGACGGGCGCCCCGGCGGTGGCGTCGGCGCTGGTGCGCAGGTCCCGGACGAGCCAGTCGAGGATCATGCCGGGCCGGCCGACGCTGTCGACGGTGAACCCGGCCAGGCGGGCCGCTCCCGCGCCGGTGGGCAGGTCGACGGCGAAGCGCAGCGCCTCGCCGTCGCGGGTGGAGCCCAGCGCCAGCCGCCGGTGGCCGCCGTGTGGGTCGACGAGGACCGCGTACGTCTGCACGGTCACCGTGGAGTCGGCGTTCACGATGCGGGTCAGCAGTTCCCCGGTGAGCCGGCGGGCGTCGGCCGGCAGGTCGGTGACCGGGGCGGTGACGCGGCTCCCGGCGAGCATGCCGAACACGTCGCCGTCGGCCAGGTCCGGTCGTAGCCGCACCACCCCCTCGGCGGTGCGCGCGTCCAGGGCCACCAGGGAACCCGGGGTGGACACCGGTCCGAGCCGCAGTGCCTCCCGCCAGGTGGCCAGGGCGGCCCGGGTGGCCGGCAGTGCGGCGATCTGGTCGGTCCGCGCGGCGGGAGCGGAGCCGTTGGCCTCGGTGAGCCGCAGGTCCGCCCCGACCTGGTGTTCGGCCTGGTCGGTCAGGGAACGTTCGCTGGTGGCGGCGAGACACCAGGCCAGGGTGCCGACGGCGACGGCGAGGGCGAGCAGCAGCACGGGGCCGGCGTGCGGGCGGCGGCCGGCCTGCCAGGTGCCGAGGATCGTCGCCGTCCACGGCTTGCGGTCGACCCACCGTTCGGCCAGCCGGGTCAGCGGGGGCAGCAGCCGCAGGGCGAGTACCGCGCCGGCGAGCACCCCGATGGTGGGGGCGGCGGCCAACAGCGGGTCCACGTCCAGGGCGCCGGAGCGGCTACGGGACAGCGGTGACGAGTACTGCCGTAGCTGGTACCAGGCCAGCACCGCCAGCGCGACCAGCAGCACGTCGACGCCGGCGCGCTGCACCGCGCCGCGCCGGCTGGGCCGGGAGCGGGCGGCCTGGTCGGCGACGTAGCTGACGCCACGGCGCAGGCCGGGCGCGACCATCGCCAGGGTGCAGCCGGCCGCCGCGAGGCCCGCGACCAGCCACAGCGTGCCGTCCGGACCGTCGGGACGCAGCGACACCGCGGCCAGGGCGGGAACCCGGTCGGCGTACGTCAGCAGCTGCGTGGCCAGCGGCGGTGCGATCGCGGCGGCGGGCAGGACGACCAGCGCGGCCTCCCGGGCGGTGAGCCCGGCCAGTTGCCAGCGGCCGGCGCCCCGGGCGCGCAGCAGCGCGGTCTCGGCCCGGCGGTGCTCGGTGAGCAGGACGGCAACCAGCAGCAGCGCGTACCCGCCGAGCACCACCACCAGGAGCATCGGTGTGACCAGCGCGGACCGCCCGACCAGGGTGGCGCGTTGCAGGCGTTGGACCAGGTCGTCGAGGGTGGTGATGGCGGTGCCGGCGTCGCCGAGCCCGGCGGCGGCGGACGCACCGGAGGCGACCGCACCGGCGGTGTCGGCCAGCCGGTCCAGCGCCGTGCCGGTGGTGACCGCCGCCAGGTCAGGCTCGACGAGCCACCCGGCGGAGGCGTTGGTGCGGAAGTGGGTGCCGAAGTCGTCGCGGTGCACGGTCAGCGGCCCGTACGTGGCCGAGCCGGGCAGGGTGCCGGTGGCCACCTCGGGGGCGAGCCGCCAGTAGGTGTCGGCCGGATCGAGGGGCTGCCAGACGCCGACGACGCCGACCTGGGTGACCCGGCCGGTGAAGCCGTCGGTGACCGGAATGCGGTCGCCCACCCCGACGCCGAGGGTCGCGGCGACCGGCTCGGCGAGCGCGGTCTGCACCGGGGTGCGGCCCGGCTGGGGCCACGCGCCGGCGGTGAGTCGGGCGTGCGCGGCCAGGTCGTCGAGGAACACCACGGAGGCGTAGGTGGCGCCGCCGGCGTCGGGGACGGCGCTGCCGGTGTCACCGCGCAGTTGCCGCCCGGCGGCGTAGCCGGCGGCGGTGACCTGCGCGTCGAGGCCGGACAGGCCGGCGGCGACGTGGGCCCGCAGGGCGGTGTCCCGCTCGCGCAGCGTCTCGTCGGAGCCACCGGCGGGACCGCGCACGAGGATCGAGCGTTCCTCGGGGGTGGCGGCGGCGAGCACGCTGGTGGTGCCGGAGACGACGACGTCGTCGTTGTACGCGCTGAGCCCGGTCAGCGCGGCGGTCGCGACCAGCGTCGCCCCGGCCGCCGCGAGGAGCAGTCCCTTCGCCCCCCGGGCGCGTCGTAACGCGAGCCTCATGTGGTGGTGTCTCCCCGTGCCCGTGGGCGACCGGCGCCGCTCGCCGTCGTCGTCGCGTGGGGAAGGGGTCAGGCCCGCCGAAAGGTTCGCGCCGTGATCGAATCGTGTCCAACCGGCCGGGCGGCACCCCGCGTTTACCGGCGCGGGCCCAGCTCCCCGGCACGGTAGTGGCGGCGGCACAGCACCTGGTAGCGCACCTCGGCGGTGTCGACGGTGTCGCCGATGACGACCTGGGCGCCCTCGCGCACCACCTGCCCGCCGACGACCCGGGCGTTGAGCAGTCCCTCGCGGCCGCACCAGCACAGCACCTCGACCTGGATGCGGGCGACGGTGTCGGCCAACTCGAACAGGCGCTGCACGGCGGGGAACAGGCAGGACCGGAAGTCGGTGGCGAGGCCGAACGCGTACACGTCCACGTCGTAGCTGTCGACCAGCTCGGCCATCTGCTCGACGTGGTCGACGCTGTAGAAGCTGGCCTCGTCGCAGATCAGGTAGTCGACCCGGACGCCCTCGGCCCAGGTGTCGCGGACCAGGGCGCGCAGGTCCAGGTCGTCGGTGACCTCGACGGCCTCGTGGGCCAGCCCGATGCGGGTCGTGACCTGCGGGCCCAGCGACCGGTCGATGCGGGTGGTCACCAGGCCACGGCGGCCCTGCCGCGAGTGGTTGTGGTTCATCTGCAACGCCATGGTGGACTTGCCGCAGTCCATCGGACCCCAGAAGAACTTCAGCGCCGCCGCGTGCAGCGGACGCCCGTCCACGCCACGCGCCGCGGCGCACCCGCCGGGGCTGTCGTCGGGGCCGGGAAGCGGACGCGCGAGGCAGGTCGGAGAGGTGGCGTGGTCGGTCACGGTCGGGCAGCCTAACCCATCGACCGCCCAGGTCCTGCGGGCGTGCGGCGCCCTCAGAGCACCCGGGGCGGGGTGTTGCCGGCGGCGACGATGGCCCGGCGCATGGGCACGGCAAGCAGCAGGACGAACCCGACCACGAAGAAGATCAGCAGTGAGACCAGGCCCACCCGGTAGGAGTTGGTGAGCTGGAACACCAGGCCGAACGCGAGCGGACCGAGCCAGCTGGTGCCCTTGTCGCTGATCTCGTAGAAGCCGTAGTACTCGCCCTCCCGGCCGGCGGGGATGAGCTGGCTGAACAGCGACCGGCTCAGCGCCTGGCTGCCGCCGAGGACCAGGCCGATCGCCGCGCCGAGGACCATGAACGGCACCGGCGCCTCGGCGGGCAGCCGGAACGCGGCGAGGATCACCCCGGTCCACAGCACGAGGCTCAGCAGCACCGTCTTCCAGGCGCCGATGCGCCGGGCGAGCGCCCCCAGCAGCAGCGCCCCGCCGAAGGCCAGGAACTGCACCAGCAGGATGGTGACGATCAGCGTGGACTGCCCCAGCCGCAGCTCCTCGGTGCCGTACTGGCTGGCCAGGGCGATGACGGTCTGGATGCCGTCGTTGTAGACGAGGAACGCCAGCAGGAAGTACAGCGTCAGCGGGTACGCCTTCATCTGCCGCAGGGTGCGGCCGAGCTGCCGGAATCCGTCGGTGAGCACGTTCCCGCCGCCGCGGGCGGCGGCGAGCGCCTCCGCGGTGGGGTGCTCGCGGAGCCAGCGCAGCGGCACCAGGGTGAACACCGCCCACCACAGACCGGCCGACACGATCGACCAGCGGGCCAGGTCCAGGGTGCGCTGGTCGTTGCCCTCCTCGCCGAGCATGGTGACCGCCACCAGGTTCAGCGCGAGCAGCAGGCCGCCGCCGAGGTAGCCCAGCGCCCAGCCGCGGCTGGAGATGCCGTCGCGGTCGTCGGGACCGCCGAGCTGCGGCAGGAAGGAGTTGTAGACGACCACGCCCGCGCCGAAGGCGATGTTGGCGACCATGAACAGCGCCCCGCCGAGCAGGTAGCGGTCGCCGGTGACGAAGAGCATCCCGACGGTGGCGGCGGCGCCGGTGAACGCGGCGGCGGCCAGCAGCCGCTTCTTGTGCGCCGTCCGGTCGGCGACCGCGCCGATGACCGGTAGCACGAACACGGTGAGGAACACCGACAGCGAGACCAGGTACGGGAAGTACGACCCGGCGGCGATCTTGACGCCCAGCGGGTACACGTACCCGGAGCAGGTGTCCGCGCCCAGCTCGCAGCCGGCGGCCAGCTCGGTGACGGTGGTGAGGAACGGGCCCAGGAAGACGGTGATCACCGTGGTGGAGAAGGCCGACATCGCCCAGTCGTAGAAGTACCAGCCGGTGCGCTCGCGGCGGGTGCTCGACGGGGAGGGGGTGTCGTCCACCGCCGGGGTGACGGTTGCGGCCATCGCGGGTCCTTCTCGGGGCGGGTCAGGCGGCCCAGTGGCCGCGGCTGCGGTAGACGTCGCGCAGCACGCCGACGTGATCGGTCATGATGCCATCCACGCCGAGGTCGAGTAACTCGTGCATCTCGGCAGGTTCGTCGATCGTCCAGACATGCACCTGCAGGCCGATGCGGTGGCAGTGCGCGATCAATCGTCGGTCGACCACCGGCACCCGCCCGTAGCGGACCGGCACCTGCGCGGCCACCACCGACGGCGGCAGCCGCAGCGGCCGGCCGGTCAGCGACGCCATCCGCAGCCGGGCCACCCCGCGCATGCCGAGACTGGTGGCGACGCGGCCCGCGGTGAGGGCGCGCAGCCGGGCCAGCCGGGCGTCGCTGAACGAGGCGAGCAGCACCCGGTCACCGGCGGCGACCCGCTCGACGGTGGCCACGGCCGGCTCGACCCCCCGGTCGGCCTTGACGTCGATGTTGAACCGCACCTGCGGCCACGCGCCGAGGACCTCGTCGAGGCGGGGCACCACGGCGGCGCCGCCGACGCGGACGCTGGCCAGGTCCGCCCACCGCAGGTCGGCGATGCGTCCCCGCTCGCCGGTGACCCGGCGCAGGGTGGCGTCGTGGAACACGACGGCCACCCCGTCGGTGGTGGCGTGCACGTCGGTCTCGACGTACCGGTAGCCCAGGCCGATCGCCCGCGCGAAGGCGGCGGTGGTGTTCTCGTCGCCGTCGGCGGCGCCGCCGCGGTGGGCGAACGCCAGCGGCGCGGGCGCGTCGAGGTAGGGGTGCGGGGCGGTCAGCACGCGAGGCAGTATGCCGGGGTCGGATGGCTGCCGCATGACCGGCCGGCGGCGGGTACGCGGCACCGCAGATCACCGGCTTCGTTCGGTAACTGCCGCATGTCGGACAGTAGCGATCCCTTCGGTGGCCGCCGCCCCGATGATGGGCCCATGATCTCCTGGACATCACCCGGAGCAGGCGGACAACCGCCGACGGCCCCCGGTCCGCTGACGGTGCGGGCGCTGGATCCCCTGCCACCCCGGGTCGCGGTGCCGGCCCCGCAGCCGCGTCGGCCCCTGCCGCGGGTCGCCGCCGCGGTCGTCGTCGTGGTTCTGGTCGCCGGCAGCCCGTGGGGGTACGAGGCGATCACCGAATGGCGCTACGGCCTGCCGAGCGCCGACGGGCTCGGTGCCGTCCTCACCAGCCTCGTCGAGATGATGATCTTCGGGTTGACGTGGCTGCGGTGGCAGGCGCGGATCACCGACGACGGCGGCGGGTACTGGCTGGTGGAGAACGCGAAGGTGCTGGTGTTCGTCCTGGCCACGGTGTGGCTGCTGCGCCGCCTGGCCGCCGCCGGTCCGGCGCCGTCGCGAACGTACCGGGTGCTCGCGACCCTCGGCGCCCCCCTGGCCGGCGCCGCCGCCGCGACCGCCGTCGCCGTCCTGCTGCTGAAGCTGCTCGTCTCCGACGCCGCCCTCGACTCCTCGGGATACCTGCGCTCCCTGCTGGCCGGCGGGATGTACGCCGGTGCCGTGCTGGGTGCCCCGCTGGCACTGGTGGCCGCGCTGCGACCGACGACATCCACGGGCGGCGACGCCCCCACGATCGGAGACCGGACGTGAGCGCGATGCCTCAGCAGAGCGTGGCGCCGGAGCAGGGCACGCTCGGGCGGTCGCGGGCGGTCAGCGAGGCCACCCGCTACCTGTCCGCGGCCGCGTACACCGACGAGGCCTTCGCCGAGCGGGCGCTGGCCGCGGTGCTCGACGACGACCTGCGCGCGGTCGCCCCGTCGGTGGGTTTCGACGCCGCGTCGGTGCTCCGCCAGTGCCTTCGCGCTCGGCGACGCCGGCGGCGGCGGGACGCTTGGCTGCTGATCGCCGGTGGCGCCGCGGTGGTGCTCTCGCCGCTGTGGACGCTGCTGGCCGGCGCGGCGATGATGCTGGGCACGAGACTGGCCCCGTTCCGGCCGACCCGGTACGGGCCGCTCGGGCCGCTGGCGGCGTTGGTGTCGACGGCGCTGATCTCGGTGCTGCTGCTGGTTCAGCTGCAGGGTGCCGCGACCGGCGACGGGGAGACCGGCCTGCCCGGGTGGCTGGTCGGCCGGCCGGTGCTGGCCCTGCCGTTCGGCGTGGCGGGGTACGTGGTGGTCGTGGCTCACCTGTGGGGCACCCGGCGGCTGCTGGTCGGCCGGTTGCGCCGTGGCCGGTTCCGCGCGCCCGACGCGTCCCACGACGGCCGGTACGCGGCCCGCCTGGCCGCGGTCGAGGAGGCCCAGCGGGGCAACGTGACCGTGTACAGCGGATACGTGCCCTTCGTCGGGCACGGCACCCCGGTCGCCGGCTGGTCGTTCGCGCTTCCCCTGGTGCCGGCCGGGCACGGCACGCTCCTGTCCGGCGCGGCACCGCGTACCGGCACGTCGGGGCAGCCGGCGCCGTTCGCGGTGCTGGACCTGATCGACCACGTGCGGTCCCGCCTGGCGGCGGTCGGGCTCGACGGACCGGACTCAGACCGGCTGCCGGAGCTGGTGCTGGAGGACCGGATCTTCGTGGGCGGGCGGCTGCTGACCGACGACGCGCGGGTGCTGCCCGACCGGGAGCGGATGCCCCGACAGTGCTGGACCGACGACGAGGTACGCCAGGTGGCGGGCCGCCCGCAGGGCGCGGCCCGGCACTACCTGTGCGCCCTGGTGCCGTCCTGGGGCGCGGAGGTCGTGGCCGGCACCTTTCTGCACTTCTCCACCGACGGCCGGGTCCTCTACCTGGAGTGCGCCCGCACCCTGCTGGAACCGCCGCGCTGGGCGTACCACGACGTGGACCGGCTGACGGAGTGGGTCCCGGCCAGCCAGGGCGCGCAACTGCTCGCCACCGGTGCCGAGATGCTGCTGCGCACGGCGGCGGGCGCGCCGCTGCGGCTGATCGCCGACGCCACCCGTGTCCTGCGGTACGACCGGCGGCGGGCGCGGGCGAGGCGGCTGGCCCGGGAGGACCTGGGCCACGACTACGGTGCCCGGGTCGGGGTGCGGGAACTGGCGACCGGCAGCGGCTACCACAACTACTTCCAGGTGCTGGACGCCGCCAAGCACCTGAAGGTCGTCGAGCGGCACGTGCTGGCCGCCATCGTGGACTTCCTGGACGAGCGCGGGGTGGACACCGCCGAGTTCCGTTCGCGGCAGACGATGATCCTGAACCAGGGTGTCATCCAGACCGGTGGGCTCAGTGTCGTGGGCAACCAGGCGGTGGGTGCGGGGGCGCATGCGGAGCAGCGCGGCGAACCGGTGCCGGCGCCACGAGGCGGCCGGTCCGGCGCGGAGTGAGGGAGCGGCATGTCCGAGATCAACTATGGGATCCAGCAGACCGGTGGAACCAGCCAGGTCGGCAACCAGGCGGTCGGTCCCGGGGCGTACGCGGTCGGGGGCGGCCTGCACGCGACGGCGCCGCCGGCGGTCGACGTGGCCGCCCTGGTGCGGCAGTTGGTGGAGGTCGTCGAGCGGCATCGGGCCGACCTGCCGGGGCCGGCCGTGGCGGTCGCGGCGCAGGTGCGTGACGAACTGTCCCGCCCGGACGCGCAGCCGGGCCGCGCGGCGGCTCTGCTGCACCAACTCGCCGCGCTGGCCGCACCGGTGGCGCCGGTGGCGGCGGTGGTGACCGAGGTGATCCGGGCGGTACAGGCCGCCTGAGCGCTGGGCGCCGGTTCCACCCGGCCGCATCGGTGTTCCGGGCGGACGGGTCGGGGTTCAGGCGCGCCGCCGGTGGGCGCGGCTGAGGTCGACCGGCCGGCCGGGGTCGACGTGCCGGGGTCGCTCGGGTTCGTCGGAGCGCAGCGGCACCAGGTTGTCGGTGATCGCGTCGATGATCCGGTCGGTGGCCCGGCGGGCGGTGCCGGGCGCGCCGTACGTGAGGTCGGCCAGGTCGACGGGCGCACCGAAGCGCACCCGGACCACCGGCCGGCGCAGCATCGACCGGGCGACGCCGCGCAGCAGCCCCTTCGGTGCCCGGTAGGGCAGCACCTCGTGGGAGCCCCACTGGGCGACGGGGATGACCGGCGCGTCGCAGTGCAGGGCGAGGCGGGCGGTCCCGGTCTTGCCCCGCTCGGGCCAGAGCCCGGGGTCCAGGCCGATGCGGCCCTCGGGGTACACGAGGATCACCGACCCGTGGCCGACGGCGGTGGCGGCGTCGTCGAGGGCGCGCCCGGCGGCGGCGGTGCCCCGGTCGACGCGGATGTGTCCGGCGCGGCGCATCGCGGTCCCGACGACCGGGGCGCGGAACAGCCCGCCGGTGGCCATGATCCGCGGGGAGACGCCCACGGCGCGGCAGGCGGCGGCCAGCACCACCGGGTCGAACGGGCTGATGTGGTTGGCGGCCAGCACCAGGGGACCCCGGCGCAGCGACGCCGGTACCTCCCCGGTGACCTCCAGCCGGGCCACGGCACCGACCAGGGCGCGGGCCAGCAGTTGCGCGGCCCGCCAGATCAGCGGCGGCTGCCATCCGGAGTGTTCGGTGTCCATCAGCGGGACATGCTCGCACGGTTGGGGCCGGTCGCGGGGGAAGGGGCGGAACTTCTCCTGCCGAGTGGCCCGGGGGTGATCAGGGTCATTGGTCCCGGGCCGGTTCGGGACCCCTGCCCCTGCCCATTCCTCTACGACGAGCAGTAGTATTTACTACGTCTTGTAGTATGCGCAGCTGGGGGTATCAGGTGGACGCGTTGGACGTCGCCCGCTGGCAGTTCGGTGTCACCACCGTCTACCACTTTCTCTTCGTGCCGCTGACCATCGGCCTGTCCGTGCTGGTCGCCATCCTCCAGACCCTGTGGCACCGCACCGGCAACGAGAAGTACCTCAAGCTCACCCGGTTCTACGGCAAGCTCTTCCTGATCAACTTCGCGATGGGCGTGGTCACCGGCATCGTGCAGGAGTTCCAGTTCGGCATGAACTGGAGCGACTACTCCCGCTTCGTCGGCGACATCTTCGGCGCACCCCTGGCCATCGAGGCGCTCGTCGCGTTCTTTCTCGAATCCACCTTCATCGGCCTGTGGATCTTCGGCTGGGACCGGCTGCCCCCGCGCCTGCACCTGGCCAGCATCTGGGCCGCGGCGATCGGCACGAACCTGTCCGCCTACTTCATCCTCGCCGCGAACTCGTTCATGCAGAACCCGGTCGGCTACCGCATCAACCCCGACACCGGCCGCGCCGAACTGACCGACTTCGTCGCCGTGCTCACCAACAAGGTCGCCCTCATCACCTTCCCGCACACCATCGCCGGCGCGTTCCTCGTCGCCGGCTCGCTGCTGGTGGCCGTGGCCGTGTGGCACCTGATCCGCAACCGCGACTCCGCCGACACCCCGGCCTACCGGTTCGCCGCGAAGTTCGGCTCGTGGGTGACCCTGATCGCCGCCTTCGCCGTGGTCGTCACCGGCGACATCCAGGGCAAGATCATGACCCAGGTGCAGCCGATGAAGATGGCCGCCGCCGAGGGCCTGTACTCCACCGAGAGCCCCGCGTCGTTCTCCCTGCTCACCGTCGGCAGCCTCGACGGCTCCCGTGAGCTGTTCGCCATCAAGATCCCGTACCTGCTGTCGTACCTGGGCACCGGCGACCCCGAGGGCACCGTCCAGGGCATCAACGACCTCCAGGCGCAGTACGCCAGCCAGTACGGCGCCGGCAGCTACACCCCGATCATCCCGGTCACCTACTGGAGCTTCCGGTTCATGATCGCCTTCGGTCTCGCCGCCGCCGCGATCGCCCTGCTCGTGCTCTGGACCCACCGCAAGGGTCGCACCCCCACCAGCCGGTGGCTGCTGCGCGCCGGCCTGGTCATGCCGGTCCTGCCCCTGCTCGCCAACTCCTTCGGCTGGATCTTCACCGAGATGGGCCGCCAGCCGTGGATCGTCTTCGGCGAGATGCTCACCCGCGACGGCGTCTCCCGCAGCGTCTCGATGACCGAGGTCCTCACCTCCTTCACCGCGTTCACGCTGATCTACGCCACCCTCGCCGTGGTCGAGTTCAAGCTGCTCGTCCGCTACGCCAGGGCCGGCGTACCCGACGTCACCCCGGCGCCCGAACCCGACGACACCGACGACGACGCCGAGCGTCCGCTCGCCTTCGCCTACTGAGACCGGAGCATCCCGTGGAACTGACGACCATCTGGTTTCTCCTCGTCGCCGTTCTCTTCACCGGCTACTTCATCCTCGAGGGCTTCGACTTCGGCGTCGGCATGCTGCTGCCCGTCCTCGGCCGCGACGACCGCGAACGCCGGGTCCTGATCAACACCATCGGCCCCGTCTGGGACGGCAACGAGGTGTGGCTGATCACCGCCGGCGGCGCCATGTTCGCCGCCTTCCCCGAGTGGTACGCCACCCTGTTCTCCGGCTTCTACCTGCCGCTGCTGCTGATCCTGCTCGCGCTGATCGCCCGCGGCGTCGCCTTCGAGTACCGCCACAAGCGCCCCGAGGCGGCCTGGAAGCGCCGCTGGGACGCCGCGATCTTCTGGGGATCGCTGCTGCCGGCGGTCCTGTGGGGGGTGGCGTTCGCCAACATCCTGCGCGGCGTACCCCTGGACGCCGACCACGAGTACGTCGGCGGCCTGCTGAACCTGCTCAACCCGTACGCCCTGCTCGGTGGTGCGACCACCCTGGCCCTGTTCCTCACCCACGGCGCGGTGTTCATCGCGCTCAAGACCGTCGGCGACGTCCGCGAGCGCGCCAGTGCGCTCGCGGTGCGCCTCGGCGTGGCCACCGCCGTGCTCGCGGTGGCGTTCCTGTCCTGGACGCTGACCATCCGCTCCAGCGCGGCCGCCGTCGTGTTCGCCGTCGGCGCGGCGCTGGCGCTGCTCGGTGGTCTCGCCGCCGCTCGCGTACGCCGGGAGGGCTGGGCCTTCACCGGCACGGCCGTGGCCATCGGGCTGGCCGTGGCGACCCTGTTCGCGGCCCTGTTCCCGAACGTCCTGCCCTCGACGCTGGACGCCGCCGGCACGCTGACCGCCACCAACGCCGCCTCCACGCCCTACACCCTGAAGATCATGACCTGGGTGGCGGTGGTGTTCACCCCGATCGTGCTGGCCTACCAGGGCTGGACGTACTGGGTGTTCCGCAAGCGCATCGGCGTCGCGCACATCCCGCAGCACTGACCGGCCCGAGGACGGGGGCCGGTGCGACCGCCCGCCCGCACCGGCCCCCGGGTGGGCGGCTACGCCGCCGCCAGGTCGGCGTCGGCCCGCCGGGTCACGAGATCCAGTACCCGGGCCGCGGCCGCCACGACCCCGCCGCCGCACGCGGTCGCTGACCGTCATCCCCCCACCGAGCCGAAGGTCGGCGCACCGGCGTTGTCGTAGGTCAGCAATCATCACGCCGGTGCCCGGCGCGCTCGCCGTGCGGCACTGCACAGCCCGCGCGCACCGTATTCCTCGCCGGGAGGGACGGCCCGCGTTCGCCACCGCTCACTACCGCCCGGACGAAGGAGCGGACGGGTGGTCCGTTTCGGCGGGACAGGCCGACCGAACCATCCGATTGAGCGCGGGACCCTCTGCCACCCGTTGGGCGGGCAACCGGAATGCCGCCCGTTGGTTATCCTTCCCGCCATCACCCCCACGGCTCGTGAGGATTCCGCATGCCCGTAGCGGCTGCCGAAGCAGTAGAACGCACCTCGTCGGCCCCCCCGCCTCGCCGGCGGGGGTGGATTCCACGCTGGCGGCACCTGCCCCTCGCCGCCCTGCTCGGCGCCTACCTGGCCGCGCGGGTCCGGATCCTGACCGGGTTCACCGTCTTCACCTCGCCCGACGCCGGCTCGTACGCAGCCCGGTCGGGCAACCCGATAGAAACGCTGTCGTTCACCGGCCACGCACCGCGACCGTGGGGCGTACCGCTGCTGTACGCGATGGTCGACACCGACCCGGCCCGCGTGGTGCTGCAGTGGACGATCAGCACACTGGCCTGGTCCCTGCTGGTCTGCGCCTGCTGGTTGCTGTTGCGCTCCCTGCCGGTGCGGGTCTTCGCCGCCGCCGCGCTGATCTGCCTGGCCCTGAGCCGGTCGGTCTACCCGTGGGACCACGCCATCCTCTCCGAGTCGCTGTCGATCAGCCTCGGCATCGCGGCGCTGGCGCTGCTGGCGATCTGGGTCAGGACCCGCTCACGGGTGGCGATAACAGCGCTGGTCCTGGTGGCGTTCTGGTGGACCTTCACCCGACAGGACGTGCTGCCCTACGTCCTGCTGCTGGTCGTCGTGCTGGCCGGTTACGTCCTGCTCCGCCGGTACCGCTGGGCCGCGGCCACCGCCACGGTGGTCCTGCTCGGCGGCCTGGCCTGGCAAGCGGCGATCGTGCCGACCGTGGACCACAGCTACCGGTCCTGGGGGACCGGCGTGAGCCTGTCCGAGGCGACGTTCCTGTACCGACTGCGCTTCCAGGTCCTCAACGATCCGCAGGTGAAGTCCGCCTACCAGCAGGAGTTCGGAATGCCCCGCTGTGAACGGGCGGAGTTGCTTGCCAAGGGGAGGTCCGGGGCGATGGGCGAGTTCATCGTCGCCTATCGCGACTGCCCGGCGTTGATGGACTGGGTGCAACGGGAGAAGGGGTCGGTCGGCTACCGGTACGCCCTGGCCCACCCGAAGCATTACGCCGACACGGTGCTGAAGCTGCTGCCGACCTCGCTGGGTGGCACAGTCCGGTACGCCAAACCGGTGCCGGGCGTGCCGACCTTCCCGGAACGGGTCTTCTTCCCGCAGCCGGACCGGGTGCTGCCGCAGGCCGGTCTGATCTTCCTGGTGACGTTAGGCGCCGGCCTGCTGGCCCGGGCGTTCCGAGGCGCCCGCTTGCTCGCGGTGGCCGGCACACTCGTCGTCCTGGCGAGCATGGGCAGCGCGGTGGCCGGCACGATGTACTCGGCCGGCGAGTACAGCCGCTTCGGCATCCAGGAGGCGGTGCTGCTGCGGGTCGGGCTGGTCCTCCTGGCGGCCGCCGCGATTCAGGCCGTCGTGGCGTCGGTCACCGACCGGGTCGCCGCGTTGCGCCGCCGGCGCGCGCCCGCCGCCACGCCCGCGCCCGGCGAGGCACCGGCGGCTTCCGAGGCGCCGGCGGCCACCGACCTGGCACGGGACGAACCGGCTTTTGCCCAAGGTCCCAGGCCCCACCGGCGGCGCTGACCGGCCATGCGCCGGCACTCTGATCAGCGCCGCCGGTGGCAGATCAGTGCGCCTCGCGCAGCTCCGCCAGGCGCGCCTCGATCTCGGCCAGCTCGGCGCGCAGCTTCTCCGCCTGCTGCTCCGCCTCCGCCCGCTCCGCGGCCATGATCTGCTCCACCGCCTCGTGCACCCCCGGCACGTCCACCAGCGCCACCATCCGCAACGCCTCGGCCGGCTTCACCACGTACGGCTTCGCCAGGGCCTTGCTGCCCTGCTGCGCCGCCACCGTCCACTCACCCTCGGCGTACGCCAGCGTCACCGTCAGACCCGCCGGGCCCTTCGGCTTCGCGGCCTTCACCGGACGCCGCGCCGGCTTCGGCTCCACCTGCTGTTCCACCTTCGGCTCATCCCGGCGCGGCGCCGGCACCCGGGGCGTGTCCAGCACGAACTCCGGCGTCGCCGGCTTCGGTTCCGGTTCCGGTTCCGGCTCCTCGGCCTTCGGCTCCGCCGCCCGGCGCCCGGCGCCCCGCGGCGCGATCGCCACGTCGGCGGGGGAGAAGGGCAACTCGTCGCGCCCGAACCGCACCACCACGTACTCGTCGGACACCGCCGGGTCGGTCAGCTCCACCACCTGACCCACCTGCCCGGCGACCTGCCCGGCCGAGGAGGTGAACACCACCTTCGGCTTGCGTCCCGCCGCCAGCGCCTCCCGGATACCGGCGACGTCTTCCGTGGACAAACCCTGGCCCGCCATCACAGCCCTCTTCCGTACACGTGTCTGATTGCTGCCTTGATACCAGCCGACCCCGACACCCGGAAGATCAACCCCCCAGCGCCCGCAACGCCCGGTCCGCGTGCTCGTTCATGCTCACCTCGGAGTGGATGACGTCGACGACCCGCGAGTCCGTGCCGATCACGAACGTCACCCGCTTCGTGCTCAACGGACCCAACGGCAACCGCCGCCGTACGCCGAGCCGAGACGCCACCGCACCGTCGACATCCGACAGCAGCGGATAGTCGAAGCCGTGCAGCCGGGAGAACTCCGCCTGCTTCGCCACCGGGTCCCGGCTGATGCCCACCCGCTGCGCGCCCACCGCCGCGAACTCCGCCGCCAGGTCCCGGAAGTGGCAGCTCTCCGCCGTGCACCCCCGCGTCATCGCCGCCGGGTAGAAGAACAACACGACCGGACCCGACGCCAGGAACTCCGACAACCGCCGCGGACGGCCCGTCTCGTCCGGCAGCTCGAAGTCCTCCACCACGTCGCCCGCACCAACCACCACGCCACCTCCACCTCGACACCGACGGCGCGAGCCTAGGCGATCAGCCCCACACCGCCGAGACCTCCTCGGCCACCGCGTGCGCCTGCGCCCGACCGGCCCGCGCCGCGCCCGCCCGGCGCGCCGGATCCAGCACGTTGCGGCCGATCGCGGTCCGCGCCGCCGCGTCCGGCGCCACCACCGCCACCTGCGACCCCGCCGCCTGCAGCGCGGCCACCTGCGCCGACAACCGCGGCATCGGCCCGAACGCGGCCGACATCGGCGCCAGCACCACCACCGCCCGCGCCTGCGCCGCGAGGTCCGCGTTCACCGCCGAGCGCATCCCCCCGTCCATGAACCGTCGCCCACCGATCGTCACCGGCGGCCACACCACCGGGACCGCGCAACTCGCCCCCACCGCGTCCACCAACGACACCCCCGAGGACGCCTCGAACACCACGAACTCGCCGGACGCCACGTCCACCGCGGTCACCAGCAACCGCCGCGAGGGCCATTCCCGCACCGGCAACCGGGCCTCGATCACCGCCCGCCGCGACGCCTCCGACGGCGTACGCGCCGTCACCGCCATCGCGCCGATCCGCGCCCGTGCCCGCGCCCCGTCCCGGGTGAGCCCACCCGCCCAGAGCAGCCGCGCCAGTACCGGCCACCCCAACCGGGCCGCCACCTCACCGCCGGGGTCGCGTAGCTGCGCCGCGTACAGGTCCTCCACCGGCGCCCCGGAACACACCTGGGCGCCCACCACCGACCCCGCCGACGTGCCCACCACCAGGTCGGCGCCCAGCAGATCCACACCCCGCTCCGCCAGCCCGGCCAGCAGCCCCAGCTCCCAGGCCACCCCGGTCACCCCGCCCCCACCGAGCACCAACGCCCGTGCCATGGACCACTCCCATCTCCCGCCCGACCTGCCGGCCACGGTAACGTCGCGGCCAGCACGGGGGACAGGGGGAACACATTGGCACAGGTCACCGTCGTCACCGGCGGCAGTCGCGGCATCGGCGCGGCCACCGCCCGCCGCCTCGCCCGCGTCGGCCACCACGTCGCCATCGGCTACCGCCGCGACCGCGCCGCCGCCGAGTCCGTCCTGGCCGAGCTGCGCACCACCGGCGTACGCGCCGTCGCCGTCGCCACCGACACCCGCGATCCCGAGCAGGTCGTGCGCCTCTTCGACGCCGCCGCCGCCCTCGGGCAGATCACCGGTCTGGTCAACAACGCCGGCGTCACCAGCCCCATCGGTGCCTTCGTCGACCTCGACCCCGCCGACCTGCGCCACGTCGTCGACGTCAACCTCGTCGGCTACGTCCTCTGCGCCCAACAGGCCGCCCGCCGCATGACCACCGGCGCGGCCATCGTCAACGTCTCCTCCGCCGCGGCCACCCTCGGCAGCCCGGGGGAGTACATCCACTACGCCGCCGTCAAGGCCGCCACCGACACCCTCACCACCGGCCTGGCCAAGGAACTCGCGCCCCGCGGCATCCGCGTCAACGCCGTCGCCCCCGGCGTCATCCGCACCGACATCCACGCCCTGTCCGGGCAACCCGACCGCCCCGACCGCTCCGCCGGCCGCATCCCGCTGGGCCGCGCCGGCGAACCCGACGAGGTCGCCGGCGCCATCGCCTGGCTGCTCGGTCCCGACGCGAGCTACACCACCGGAGCCGTCCTGCGCATCGCCGGAGGTCTGTAGACATGGGAGTCTTCGGCGAGGTCGCCGACCTGTACGACGACGTCCGCCCCGGCTATCCCGCCGACCTCGCCGGCGCCGTCCGGGACTACCACGGGGGCACACCGACCGGCGTCGTGGAGATCGGCGCCGGCACCGGCAAGGGCACCGAGCTGCTGCTGCACCTCGGTGCCCCGGTCACCTGCCTGGAACCCGACCCCCGGATGGCGGCCGTGCTCGCCGCCCGCCACCCCGGTGTCCGCGTCCTCGGCGTCACCTTCGAGCAGTGGCGGCCACCGGACGGTGGCGTGCCCCTGCTCGCCGCCGCCCTCTCCTGGCACTGGCTCGACCCCGCCATCCGCAACCGGCACGCCCACGGCGCGCTCACCCCCGGCGGCACCCTCGCCATCCTCGGCCACACCTACGGCTACGCCGACCCCGAGCACGGCCGGGCCCTCGACGCCGTCTTCCGCACCGCCGACCCCACCGCACCCCGCCGCCGGCCCGACTGGTTCCACGACGACATCGCCGGCAGCGGCCTGTTCACCGACGTCACCGCCACGACACGGCTCCGCGACGTCCCCTTCACCACCGACCGCTACCTGGACCTGGTCCGCACCTTCGGCGGCCCCTTCCGCCGCCGCACACTCGACGAGCAGACCCGCGGCCTGACCGCGTTGCGCCGCACCGTCGACGGCTTCGGCGGCAGGGTGGTCGTCCGGCTGCACACCACCCTGGTCCTCGCGCGCCGCCCCGGCCGGGCCGGGGACGACACCGATCTCACCCGGACGTGAAGACCTCGTCCAGGCCGTCCTCGCCCCACCGGTCCAGGTCCGGCGCACGCCGCAGCCCCGCCCGCGCCGCCACCCACGCCGACGCCACGTTCGCCGGCCGCACCCGCGCCACCACCGGTCGCCCGGGCACCGTCCGCGTCGCCCACGACACCACCGCCGTCGCCGCCTCCGTGGCCAGCCCGGCACCCCACACCGCCGGGTCGAGCCGGTAGAACAGGTTCAGCACCTCGACCTCGTCCCACCGCACCACCTTCACCCCGCAGAACCCCAGCGCCGCCCGCTGCGGGTCGCGGCGCGGGCGCACCGTCCAGTACCCGAAGCCGTACGCCCGCCAGTGCGCGTCCCACGCGCGGTACCGGTCCTCGGCCTCGGCCACGTCGGTCAGCAGGTCCGATGGGTTGTGCGCGCAGGCCCGCCGGTCGGTGTGCAGGGCGTGGATCCGCGCGACGTCGGCGGGCGTCGGGCGGCGCAGCGACAGTCGTGCCGTGACCATCTCCTCGGCGGACAGGGCCGTCATGCCGACGATTCTCCGGCCACGGGCGACGCCGCGAGGGGTGACCTGTCCGAACCGTTGGCATTGCAGTCGTATCGCCAACCGGGTACGGTCGGATGCAATGCACGTGCATTGCAAAGGAAGAGGCGTCCCATGCAGATCATCCCCCTGTCCGACATCACCGCCGACCTGCGCGACCTCGTCGGCGGCAAGGCAGCCGGCCTGGGGGACCTCATCCGGCACGGCGAGCGCGTCCCGCCCGGCTTCTGCATCACCACCGAGACCGACCTCGACGCCCTCCCCGAGGCGGAGATCATCGACGCCTACCAGCGCCTCGGCGGCGGCCCGGTGGCCGTACGCTCCAGCGCCACCGCCGAGGACCTGCCCGACGCCAGCTTCGCCGGCCAGCAGGACACCCTCCTCGACGTCACCGGCGCCACCGACCTCCTCGCCGCCATCCGCGCCTGCGGACAGTCCCTGCACGGCCCCCGCGCCACCGCCTACCGCGACGCCCACCACATCGACCACGACACGGTCCGCATGGCCGTCGTCGTGCAACAGATGATCGCCCCGGCCGTCTCCGGAGTGCTGTTCACCGCGAACCCGCTGACCGGCTGCCGTACCCAGATGATGGTCGACGCCGCCCCGGGACCCGGCACCGCCGTGGTGGACGGCGCCACCGCCGCCGACCACTACGTCCTCGACGGATCCGACCAGCCCGCCAGGGGAGTCCTCACCCCGGCGCACCTCGCCGACCTGCACGCCGCAGGCGTCCGCATCCAGGGCCACGCCGGCAGCAACCAGGACATCGAGTGGGCCATCGACGAGCAGGACACCCTCTGGGTGCTCCAGTCCCGGCCCATCACCACCCTGTTCCCCCTGCCACCGGCCACCGACAAGCCCCAACCCCGCGTCTACCTCGAGTTCGGGCACGTCCAGGGCATGCTCCAACCCGTCACCCCGATGGGCATGTCCACCCTCAGGGAACTGATCGCCGCCATGCTCGCCCCGCTCGGCCTCAAGGTCGAGATCGTCGACATCGGCGGCCGCCTCTACGGTGACCTGACCGACCTCGCCCGCGACCGGTCCGCCCGCAAGCGCCTGGTCAAGCTCATGGCCGTCGACTTCGGCCCGCGGGCCCAGGCCGCCATGGAACACGTCCTGGCCGACCCCCGCTTCGCCCCGCTCGAGCGCGGCGCCACCCGCGCCCGCACGGCGAACCCCGACGCCCTGCGTACGGCCGCCCGCGCAGTCACCGGAATCCTGCGTACCCTCGCCCGGCCCGACGCCGCCCGGACCCGCCTGTTCCACGCCGTCGACCGGATGCGGCTCGCCTCGACCGCATTCGACGGGCCGACGACCACCACCGCCGACCGGCTGCGCCTGGTCCAGACGCAGGACGCGACGGACAGCCACGACGAGATCACGTGGCCCGTCGTCGCCGGCATCCTGGCCGCGTCCGTGCCGTCGCATCTCCTGAAGGGCCTCGTCGCACCGGACGAGATCCAGCGGGTTCTCGGCGGCATGCCCCACAACGTGACCATCGAGATGGACCTC
This sequence comes from Micromonospora sp. NPDC049497, assembly GCF_044465805.1. Classification (NCBI taxonomy): domain Bacteria; kingdom Bacillati; phylum Actinomycetota; class Actinomycetes; order Micromonosporales; family Micromonosporaceae; genus Micromonospora; species Micromonospora sp. NPDC049497. The sequence goes on from NZ_JBITMC010000013.1 coordinate 131,065, forward strand.
GCGCTGTGGCGCATCGCCGAACGCGCCACCGAGCACCGCCGCCTGCTGCTGGACACACCCCCGCACCGGCTGGCGCTCCTGCACCGCCAGGGGAGACTCCCCGACATCGGGCTCGCCGCGTTCCTCGACAGCTACGGCCACCGCGGCGTCGCCGAAGTCGACCTCGGCGTACCGCGCTGGGAGGAGGACCCGACACCGATCTTCGCGATGCTCGCCAACTACCTCCGGCTCACCGACGCCGACCAGGCCCCCGACCGACGCTTCGCCCGCGCCGCCGCCACCGCCGAGGCCACCCTCGACGGCATCGCCACCCGCGCCCGCCGCCGCCGGCCCGTACGCGGCCGGCTGGCCGTGTTCCTCCTGCGCCGGGCACGCGAACTGGCCGGCCTCCGCGAGGCGGGCAAGTTCGCCGGCCTCTACCACCTGCGCGAGAGGCGACGCCACCTGCTGCTCATCGGCGCCGACCTCACCGCCGCCGCCCTGCTGGAGCACCCCGACGACATCATGTTCCTCACCCTCGACGAGGTCCACGACGCCGTGCACCGGGGCACCGACCAGCGACCGACGGCCGCCGCCCGCAAGGTCGTCCACCACCGGGAGTTGCGCCGCAGGACGGTGCCCGTGGCCCTGCTCTCCGACGGCACCGACGTCGAGACCGTCCTGCCGGCCGCACCCGCCACCGGCACCGCGCTGCGGGGCGTCGGCGCGGCCCCCGGCCGGGTCACCGGCCCCGCCCGGGTCGTCCACGACCCGGCCACCGCCCACCTCGAACCGGGTGACATCCTCGTCGCCGCCACCACCGACCCGGGCTGGACCCCGCTGTTCCTCACCGCCGCCGCGCTGGTCACCGACACCGGCGCCATCATGGCCCACGGACCCACCGTGGCACGCGAGTACGGCATCCCGGCCGTCATCTGCGTCCCCGACGCCACCCGCCGGATCACCACCGGACAGATCATCACGGTCGACGGCGCGACCGGGACCGTCACCCCGCACGAGGCCACCGCACCCGCCGTACCCGAGCCGAGCCCGACGCCGAGCCGAGGATGAGGACGACCATGACCGACACGACGACCCGCACGCCCGGCCGCGCCGGCCCACTCCTGCGCCGGGCCGTCGCCACCGAGGGCGCCATGTGGCGCAGCCTGTACCTCTGGGCGCGACGCCGACCTTCGGCCCTGGAACCGGGCGACGCGCCGTTCAGCTACCTCGGTGTCGTCAAGCCGATCCTCGGCGTCCTCATCGGACTGTCCGCCGTGGAGATCCCCATCTTCGACCTCATCGTCAGCAACGTGATTCCCTGGCGCCCGGCCCGCTGGATCGTCGGTGTCCTCGGCATCTGGGGCCTGCTCTGGATGGTCGGTCTCTTCGCGAGCATGAGCATCCACCCCCACACCGTCGGCCCGCGCGGCATCCGGATACGCCTGAACGCCGCGATCGACGTCACCGTGCCGTGGGACGACGTCGAGGCGGTGCACGCCCGCTACCGCTCGCTGCCCTCCGGCCGGTCCGTCCAGGTGGAGCCGGACGGCGACCGTCAGGTGCTGCAGTTCGTCGTCGCCAGCCAGACCAGCGTCGACATCCGGCTACGCCGTCCGCTCACCCTCGACCTGTCGAAGGGCAGGACTGAGCCGGTCGACGAGGTGCGCCTCTACGCCGACGACCCCGACGGCTTCGTCCGCCGCGCCCGCCAGTTCACGACCTCGGTTTGAAAGCATCGCTGCCATGCCCAAGAAGGTGGACCGTCAGGAGCGACGAACGCTCATCGCCGACGCGCTGATGCGGGTCGCCGCACAGCAGGGCCTCGAAGCCGTCAGCCTCCGGCACGTGGCGGCAGCCGCCGGCGTCTCGGCGGGAATGGTGCAGCACTACTTCCGCACCAAGGACGAGATGATGGCGTTCGCGCTGTCGGTGGTACGCGACCGCAGCCAGGCCCGCATCACCGAAGCCCTCGCCGCCCTGGGCGAGAACCCCCCGCCACGACTGCTGCTGCGGACGATCATCGCGACGCTGCTGCCGCTGGACGACCAGTCCCGTGACGACGGGCGGGTGGCGTTGGCATTCCTCGCCTACACCGCCGTACGCCCGGAAGCCGCCTCCACGCTGCGCGACGACAACGCCGAGATGACCGGCTTCATCGCCGGACTCCTGCCCGGCCCGCACGCCGAGGACACCGCCGCCGGTCTGCTGGCGCTGATGGAAGGACTGGGCGTCCACCTCCTGGGCGGCCACTACCCACCCCAGCAGGCGCTGCGCGTCCTGGACCAGCACCTCGACATGATCTTCAGTCAGGGCGACCAGGCCAGGGCGGCGCGCGACCCACGACGGTAGGCGATCCTCGGCCAGATATGGCACGATCTCCCAGGTGACCAGCACCTCGGCCGAGGCACACCACCTGCGCGACCTCGCGCGACTGCGCCGGGTCCGCGACCGGATCGACCGGGAGTACGCGCAGCCGCTGGACGTCGAGGCGCTCGCCCGCGGCGTGAACATGTCGGCCGGGCACCTCAGCCGCCAGTTCCGCCTGGCCTACGGCGAGTCGCCGTACGCGTACCTGATGACGCGGCGCATCGAGCGCGCCATGGCGCTGCTGCGTCGGGGTGACCTCAGCGTCACCGACGTCTGCTTCGCGGTCGGCTGCTCGTCGCTGGGCACCTTCAGCACCCGCTTCACCGAGCTGGTCGGTGTGCCCCCGAGCACCTACCGGACCCGGGGAGCACGCCCGACGGCGGACATGCCGGCCTGCATCGCCAAACAGGTGACCAGACCGATCAGAAATCGAGAAGCACGGGTGGCGGGGCCGCAGCTAGCCTGACCGCCATGGGACCGAGCGGCCGTGTGGCCGGGTTCGCCGCGCACACCGGCCTCGACCTGCGCGCTCGCCACGCCGTACCGCCGGGCCTTCTCCCGTCCCCGGCCCCGGGCCGGACCGGGAGCCGACGCGCGACGGTCCCGGGTCGGTCTGACACCCACGGCTCGGATCGAGCCCGGCGACGCCGACGGACACCGCGAACGCGGCTCCGCCCGACAGATGGAGACACATGAGCATGGCCACGAGGACCGACACCGGGTCGACCGAGCCGCACCGCGCCGACCGCCACGATCTGATCCGCGTGCAGGGCGCCCGCGAGAACAACCTCAAGGACGTTCACGTCGAGATCCCGAAACGCCGCCTGACGGTGTTCACCGGCGTCTCCGGCTCGGGCAAGAGTTCCCTGGTGTTCGGCACGATCGCCGCGGAGTCCCAGCGGATGATCAACGAGACGTACAGCGCCTTCGTGCAGGGGTTCATGCCGAACCTGGCCCGGCCGGACGTCGACCTGCTCGACGGGCTGACCACCGCCATCATCGTCGACCAGGAGCGGATGGGCTCCAACCCCCGCTCCACCGTGGGCACCGCCACCGACGCCAACGCGATGCTGCGCATCCTGTTCAGCAGGCTCGGCACGCCGCACATCGGCCCGCCCAACGCGTACTCGTTCAACGTCCCCTCGGTGAAGGCCAGCGGTGCGATCACCGTCGAGCGCGGCGCCGGCAGGACGAAGACCGAGAAGGCGACCTTCAACCGGCTCGGCGGCATGTGTCCGCGCTGCGAGGGGATGGGCGCGGTCACCGACTTCGACCTCTCGGCCCTGTACGACGACTCCAAGTCGCTCGGCGAGGGCGCCCTCACCATCCCCGGCTACAGCATGGAGGGTTGGTTCGGTCGCATCTTCGCCGGCAGTGGCTACTTCGACATGGACAAGCCGATCGCCCGGTACACCAAGAAGGAACTGCACGACCTGCTCTACCGGGAACCGACGAAGATCAAGGTCGACGGCATCAACCTGACCTACGAGGGCCTGATTCCCAAGATCCAGAAGTCGATGCTCGCCAAGGACGTCGACGCCATGCAGCCGCACATCCGGGCCTTCGTGGAGCGGGCGGTGACGTTCACGACCTGTCCCGAGTGCGACGGCACCCGCCTCACCGCCGAGGCCCGGTCGTCCAGGATCAACGGGAAGAACATCGCCGACGTCTGCACCATGCAGATCAGCGACCTGGCCGACTGGGTCCGCAAGCTCGACGAGCCGTCGGTGGCTCCGCTGCTCACCGGTCTGCAACACCTCCTCGACTCGTTCACCGAGATCGGACTGGGCTACCTCTCGCTCGACCGGCCGTCGGGCACCCTGTCCGGCGGCGAGGCGCAGCGCACCAAGATGATCCGCCACCTCGGCTCCTCGCTCACCGACGTCACCTACGTCTTCGACGAACCCACCATCGGGCTGCACCCGCACGACATCCAGCGCATGAACGACCTGCTGCTGCGGCTGCGGGACAAGGGCAACACGGTTCTCGTCGTCGAACACAAGCCCGAGACGATCGCCATCGCCGACCACGTCGTCGACCTCGGCCCCGGCGCCGGCACGGCCGGCGGCACCGTCTGCTTCGAGGGCACCATCGAGGGGCTGCGGGCCAGCGGCACCCTCACCGGCCGCCACCTCGACGACCGGGCCACCCTCAAGCAGACCGTACGGAAGCCCACCGGCGCGCTGGAGATCCGCGGCGCGAACGCCCACAACCTGCGCGACGTCGACGTCGACATTCCCCTCGGGGTGCTCTGCGTGATCACCGGCGTGGCCGGTTCCGGCAAGAGCTCGCTGGTGCACGGTTCGATCCCCGCCGGCGCCGGCGTGGTGTCGATCGACCAGGGCGCGATCCGCGGCTCACGCCGGAGCAACCCGGCGACGTACACCGGACTCCTCGACCCGATCCGCAAGGCGTTCGCGAAGGCCAACGGCGTGAAGCCGGCGCTGTTCAGCGCCAACTCCGAGGGCGCCTGCCCCGCCTGCAACGGGGCCGGCGTCATCTACACCGATCTCGGGATGATGGCCAGCGTCGCCACCACCTGCGAGCAGTGCGAGGGCAAGCGGTTCCAGGCGTCGGTGCTGGACTACCACCTCGGTGGCCGGGACATCAGCGAGGTGCTCGCGATGTCGGTGACCGAGGCCGAGGAGTTCTTCGGCGCCGGCGAGGCGCGGATCCCCGCGGCCCACGCGATCCTGCACCGGCTCGCCGACGTCGGGCTCGGGTACCTCAGCCTCGGTCAGCCGCTCACCACCCTGTCCGGCGGCGAACGGCAGCGGCTCAAGCTGGCCACCCACATGTCCGAGAAGGGCGGCGTCTACGTCCTCGACGAGCCGACCACCGGCCTGCACCTCGCCGACGTCGAGCAGCTGCTCGGCCTGCTCGACCGGCTCGTCGACTCCGGCAAGTCGGTCATCGTCATCGAGCACCACCAGGCGGTCATGGCCCACGCCGACTGGATCATCGACCTCGGCCCCGGCGCCGGCCACGACGGCGGCCGGATCGTCTTCGAAGGCACACCCGCCGACCTCGTCGCCGCCCGCTCCACCCTCACCGGCGAGCACCTCGCGGCCTACGTCGCACCCTGACCCCGGTCGTCGACGCCGGCCCACCGCACCGGTGGGCCGGCACCGACATGACGCCCGGGGGAGTACCCGCCGTCAGGTGGTGACTCCGGTCGGCGGCGCATACAGGGCGGCCAGCTCGGCGGCGGTGGCGGCCAGCCGCTCGCGCAGCGCCGCGGGGGTCAGCACCTCCACGTCCGCGCCCAGCCGCAACAGGTCGCCGTGGGCGTGCGTGAGCGACTCGATGGGGATCACCGCGGTCACCCAACCGGCCTCGTCCGGCGGCCCGGCGGTCCCGTCGACCGCGGCGGCCACCAGCTCGGTGGCGACCTCCCGAAGACGCTGCCGGCCCCGGGGCGACAGCCGAATCGTCGCGTCGTCGCGGTGCAGCCCGGCGCGGAACCGCACCACGTGTTCCCGCCACCACGCCGGCAGGTCGAACGACGCCGGCCGGGCGAACTCCTCGTCCAGCGTGGCCAGCGACAGGATCTGGTTCACCCGGTAGGTGGCCGGAACGTCCCGCCCGGGCCGGCCGGCCACCGCGTACCACCGGCCGCCCTTGAGGACCAGCCCGTACAGCTCCAGCGTCCGGTCGACCTCGCCGCGCCAGCTGCGGTAGCGCACCCGGACCCGGCGCTGCCGCCAGACCGCCTCCGCCACCTCCGCGAGGAAGGGCGAGGCGTCGCCGTCGGCGTACCAGCTCGGGGTGTCGAGATGGAAGCGCTGCTCAAGCCGCGCGGCACGGTCGGCCAACTCCGGTGGGAGCGCGGCACGCAGCTTGAGCTGAAGGGCGGCGACGACGGCCCCGTAACCCAGCTCGGCGGCGGGCCCGGGCAGACCGGCCAGGAAGAGCCGCTCGGCCTCCTCGGTGGTCAGCCCGGTCAACCGGGTACGCCAGCCCTCGACCAGGTGGTAGCCCCCGGCGTGCCCGGCCTCGCCGTAGAGCGGGACCCCGGCGGCGTGCAGCGCCTCGACGTCGCGGTAGACGGTGCGGGTGGACACCTCCAGCCGCTCGGCGAGCTGAACGGCCGTCATCCGCCCGTGGCTCTGCAGCAGCAGCAGGAGGGAGAGAAGTCGACTGGCCCGCACTCTGCTGACAGTAGCTGTCAGGGGAGTGGCCGTACCGTCCCGGCATGGCTTTCCGAGACAAGGAACTGCGGGTGCTGGAACCGGTCACCCTCGGCGGACGCAGAATCAAGCGTTACCACATCGACCAGTCGGAACGCCGGCTCGAACCCGAGGTGCAGCAGGCGGCGTACGACTTCCTGCCCGGCCTGCTCCCGCCCGCCGGCGGGGACGGCACCCCCGCCGGCAGCTGGGTGGTGCTGCACCGCGGGGCGGACACCGGGGCGTACCTGCTGGCGTACAGCTGGTTCTTCGACAACGTCGTCGAGGCGCGCATCGCCGTGGCCGGCCAGCCGGCGGTCGGCTCACCCGACGACGATCCCACGCACTTCACCGACATGCGCCGACCCGGGGTGGGCTGCGTCTGGGAACTCGGCGTGCTGGAACACGAACGCACCGCCTGGATCCGGCACGTCCTCATCCCCGACCGGCCCGACCTCGACGGCTGGCTCGCCGACACCCGGGCCGAAGGACCGGTGGGACGCTGATGGGCGACTTCCACTTCCTGGTCGGCACCTGGCACGTGGCCAACCGACGGCTGGTGCGGCGACACGTCGGCAGCGACGAGTGGGACGAATTCCCCGGTTCCACCGTGGCGCGGAGCTTCTTCGACGGCGCCGGCAGCTTCGACGAGATCACCTTCCCCACGAAGGGCTTCGCCGGGTCCACCTACGGATCTTCGACCCGGCGAACGGAACCTGGTCGATCTACTGGATGAACAGCTCACGTGGGGTGCTGGAACTGCCCCCGGTGGTCGGTCGGTTCGTCGACGGCGTCGGCACCTTCCTCGCCGACGACGTCGACGAGGGCCGACCGATCCGGTGCCGGTTCCTCTGGTCGGCGATCACGCCGACGTCCTGCCGCTGGGAACAGGCGTTCTCCACCTACGGGGGACGCGGCTGGGAGACCAACTGGGTCATGGAGTTCACCCGGACGGGGCGGGACTGTACAAATAACGGCTGATCGACCGATCAAGGGGCTGCAACAGCTCACGAAGCGGGTCCGGGAGTCGGCGTCGGACGGTGAGATCACCGACCACGTCGGCTACGACAAGCACGACCCGGCAGGTCGGGGCAGCGGCAATACCCGTAACGGCAGCCGGAGCAAGACTGTGCTGATCGATGTCGGGCCGGTCGAGGTGCGGATGCCGCGCGACGCCGGCCCGGCAGGACCTGATCGGGTACTCGCGGACAAGGCCTACAGCTCCCGTGGTCGCGGATCGTGTCAGGCGCCGGCGGGTTCGCCGGTCTGCTCCCAGAGCGAACTCATCTCGTCGAAGGCCTGCTCCATGAGCTGCACCATGGCCTTCCGGGCGCGCTCGCCGTCGCGCCGCTGGATCGCCTGGGCCACCTCCGCGTGCAACTTGAGGGCCTGCTCGTGCGGATGGTGCGGCATGAGGTGGTGCTGGTGCCGGCCGGTGAGCACCTCCGCGACCAGGTCCTGCAGCCGGACGAACATCTCGTTGCCGGAGGCCACCAGCACCCGCCGGTGGAACTCTATGTCGAGCTGGAGGAAGCGCTCCTCGTCGCCGGCCTTGCCGGCGGCCCACATCTTCGCCGCGAGGCCGACGAGGTCGCTGGCCTCGTCGTGACCGACCCGCTCGGCGGCGAGCCATGCGGCGTGCGGCTCGACGGCGGTGCGCAGCTCGGTGATCGAGCGGAGCTGGACGATGCGGCCGGACGACGCGAGCCGCCAGCGGATCACCTGGGGATCGAACACGTTCCAGGCGTTCGGGGGGAGGATCATGACCCCGACACGGCGACGGGCCTCGATGAATCCGATCGAGGCGAGCACCCGCAGCACCTCGCGGACGACCGAGCGGGACACGGCGTAGCGCTCGACCAGGTCGTCGATATTGAGCACCGACCCCGGCGCCAGCTCGCCGCCGCAGATGGCCGTGCCGAGATGGTCGAGGACGCGTGCGTGCAGCCCTGCCTCGACAGGGGCGAGCTGGGCGCCGGCAAGCCCCGGGGAGGACTGTTTCACGTGGCGGATCATATCAGTTGGTTGCACCTCTTGTATAAGTCTGCTTTTTCGGCCTAACATCCCGAAGTTAAGCGGATGTAAACCGCGAGGTGGCGGCCCACCCGTCGGGGGACGAGGGCGGCGGCCACGGCCTCGGCCTCGGCATAAGGAGAGATGGACGTGAGACGTCGATCAGTAATCGGGAGTTCCCTGGCGATGGTCGTCGCCCTCGGCCTGTCGGCCTGCGGTGGCGGCGACGACGCGGGCAGCTCGAACACTGTGCGCGTGACGCTGGTCAACCATGTGTGGACGGAGAACATCAAGAAGGCCCTGCCGGAGTTCGAGAAGCAGTCGGGCCTGAAGGTGGAGGTCACCCAGCTCGGCGAGGACCAGCTCTCCGACCAGTACAACGTCAAGCTGAACGCCGGGTCCACCGATCTCGACGTGATGATGTACCGGCCGCTGCAGGAGGGGAAGCTGTTCGCCAAGAACAAGTACCTCGCCGACCTGAGCGACAAGACCAAGTCGGACAACGCGTTCGAGTTCGGCGACTTCCAGTCCGCACCGGTGCAGGCCACCACGTACGAGGACAAGGTGGTCGGCGTGCCGATCATCACCGAGCAGGAGGTCCTCTACTACCGCAAGGACCTGTTGGAGAAGTCCGGCTTCACCGCCCCCCCAAAGACCCTCGACGAGCTCAAGGCGCAGGCGGCGAAGGTCGAGGCCGACAACCCGGGCGTGGCGGGCTTCGTGTCCCGCACCGGCAAGGCGGCCGCGGTCACGCAGTTCTCCAGCTTCCTCTACAGCTTCGGCGGCGACTTCGTCGACGCCAGCGGCAAGGCGTCGGTCAACACCGAGCAGGCCAAGCAGGCGTACGCCTACTACGGCGGGCTGCTGCGTGAGCACGGCCCGGAGAACATCAGCACCGACATGAGCTGGTCCGAGGCGATGGCGATCTTCACGCAGGGCAAGGCGGCGTTCTACACCGAGGCCAACTCGCTCTACAAGAACGCCACCGACCCGACCAAGTCCAAGGTCTCCGAGACCGTCGGGTTCGCGGCCTTCCCGGCCGGCCCGGCCGGCTCGAAGCCGTACAACATCCCCTCCTGGGCGCTCGGCGTCAACGAGGCGTCCAAGAACCAGGACAACGCCTGGAAGTTCATCCAGTGGGCGGCCGGCAAGGAGCAGGCGCTGGCGCAGCAGAAGGCCGGCGTCCCCGGTGCCCGCACCTCGGTCTGGGAGAACCCGGAGGGCGCGGCGACCTACCCGAAGGACCTCGCCGAGGCCACCACGGTCAGCACCGCCAACGGCGTGGGTCACGACCGTCCGCTGGTCGAGAAGGTCGCCCAGGCGCGGGAGATCGTCGGTCAGCCGATCGTCGATGCGATCACCGGCAAGGACGCGGCCGCCTCGGCGGACGCGGCGAACGAGGCGTTCCAGAAGTTCCTCGACGACGAGGCGAAGTAGCCCGAAGCGCGGGCGGCGGAGCCGACCGGCTCCGCCGCCCCGCGCCGGGACGCTGGCCCTGACCCACCCGGAGACCTCATGTCAGCCGTCACCACACCAGTCAAAAGATCGCCCGAGGCGCGTCCGGCGTCCCCGCAGACCTCGGCCTGGTCGCGCTGGGCCAACGAGCACCGCAAGTGGCTCTTCGCGGCGCCCGCCATGTTGTTCGTCGCCGTGCTCATCGTCTTCCCGGTGGCGTGGACCGGGTACCTCAGCCTGACCGACGCCGAGGGATCGGTGCGGGCCGAGAGCGAGTTCATCGGCTTCCAGAACTACCTCGACGTGCTCGGTGACACCGACCGGTTCTGGCCGGCCGTGTGGCGTACCGCCCTCTTCACCGGGGTCGTGCTCTTCTTCGAGGTCGTCCTCGGCATGGCCATCGCGCTGCTGCTGTGGCGGCCGTTCCGGGGAGAGAAGTGGGTCCGGGTCGCGATCCTCCTGCCGCTGGTGGCCACCCCGGTCGCGGTCGGCATGATGTGGCGGCTGATCTTCGACCCCAACATCGGGATGGCGAACCAGGTGCTCGGCTGGGTCGGCATCGACCCCCAGCCCTGGCTCTCCGGGCAGAACTCGGCCCTGCCCACGACGATGTTCATCGACATCTGGCAGTGGACGCCGATGGTCGTGCTCATCCTGCTCGCCGGCCTGACATCGCTGTCCGACGAGCCGCAGGAGGCGGCGCTGATCGACGGTGCCAGCACCTGGCAGCGGTTCCGGCACGTCACCCTGCCGCTGCTGATGCCCACCGTGATCGTCGCGATCCTGCTGCGCGGCATCGACGCCCTGAAGACGTTCGACATCCTCTACGCCACCAAGGGGCGCGGCGGCGGGTCGTTCCACGAGGTGGAGACCCTCAACGTGTACGCCTACGGGCTCAGTTTCGACTACAACGACTACGGCGTCTCATCGACCGTCCTCATCATCTTCTTCCTGATCATCATCGGGGTGATGTGGGCCCTGACCTACCGCAAGAAGGGGCTGGACCGATGAAGCTGCGCAGGCCGTACAAGACCTTCCGGACGGTGGCCCTCGTCCTCGTGGTGCTGTCGCTGCTGGCGCCGCTGATCTGGATGATCGCCGCGTCGTTCAAGACCAACGTCGACATCTACGACACCGACAAGGCGTTCGCCTTCTCCCCGACGCTGGACAACTACACCAACGTGCTCCAGCAGGCGAACTACGTCCAGTTCATCGGCAACAGCCTCTGGGTGGCGCTCGCCGCCACCGTGCTGTCGCTCCTGCTCGGGGTGCCCGCCGCGTACTCGATGAGCCGCTTCAACATGAAGAAGTCCGCGCTGGTCGTGCTCATGGCGCGGGTCATCCCCGGCGTCTCGCTGCTGGTGCCCTGGTACTACGTCTTCTCGAACCTGCAGATGGTCGGCGGATTCACCGTGCTGATCCTCAGCCACATGTTCGTGTCGCTGCCGCTGATCGTCTACATCATGATGGGCTACTTCGACGGCCTGCCGACCGAACTCGAGGAGGCGGCGCTGGTCGACGGGCTGACCCACATCGGCGCGTTCCGGCGGATCACCCTGCCGCTGTCGGTGCCGGGCATCGCCACCGCCGGCATCCTGTCGTTCATCTTCTCCTGGAACAACTTCATGTTCGCCCTCGTGCTCTCCGGGGCCGACACCAAGACGCTCCCGGTGGCGATCTTCGACTTCGTCGGCTACGCCAGCATCGACTGGGGCGGCCTGATGGCGGCGGCCACCGTGGTCACCCTGCCGATCATGCTGATCGCCCTGTTCGTGCAGAAGTACGTCGTCTCCGGCCTCACCGCCGGCGCCACGAAGGGCTGAGGACACCATGACCACGATCGCACGGGTGGAGACCTTCCTCGTCGCGCCGCGTTGGCTGTTCGTCCGGGTCGAAACGTCCTCCGGGATCGTCGGCTGGGGCGAGGCGACCTGCGAGGGCCGGTCCGAGACCGTCCGCACCGCCGTCGAGCAGCTCAGCGAGCTGCTGATCGGCAAAGACGCGCTGCGGATCGAGGACCACTGGCAGGTCATGACCAAGGGCTCGTTCTACCGGGGCGGGCCGATCCTGGCCAGCGCCGTCGCCGGGCTCGACCAGGCGCTCTGGGACATCGCCGGCAAGCACTTCGGCGCGCCCGTGCACCAGCTGCTCGGCGGCCCGGTCCGCGACCGGATCCGGGTCTACGGCTGGGTCGGCGGCGACGAGCCCGGCGAGGTCCGCGACCAGATCAGCGCCGCCGTCGCCACGGGCCTGACCGCGGTGAAGATGAACGCCTCCGGCCGGATGAGCGCGGTCGCGTCCGTCGCCGAACTCGACGGCGTGGTCCAGCGGGTGGCCGCCGCCCGCGAGGTGCTCGGCGACGAGCGGGACGTGGCGGTCGACTTCCACGGCCGCCTCACCCTCGCCACCGCCCGCCGGGTCGCCCCGCTGCTCGAGCCGTTCCGGCCGTTCTTCCTGGAGGAGCCGGTGGTACCGGAGAACTCGCACCTGATCGGCGAGTTCGTCCGCTCCACCACCACGCCGGTCTCCACGGGGGAGCGGCTCTACAACCGGCAGGAGTTCCTGCCGGTGCTCCAGGCCGGCATCGCGGTCGCCCAGCCGGACCTCTCGCACGCCGGCGGCATCACCGAGGTCCGCAAGATCGCCGCGCTGGCCGAGGTGTACGACGCGCACCTCGCCCCGCACTGCCCGCTCGGGCCGATCGCCCTCGCCGCCTGCCTCCAGGTCGGCTTCGCCACGCCCAACTACCTGATCCAGGAACAGAGCATCGGCATCCACTACAACCTCGGCGCCGAGGTGCTCGACTACTGCCTCGACAAGACCCCGCTGACGTTTGTCGACGGGTACGTCGAGCGGCTCACCGCACCCGGACTCGGCATCGAGATCGACGAACACGCCGTACGGACGGCCGACAAACGCGGGCACGCGTGGCGCAGCCCCACCTGGCGGCACCGCGACGGCTCCTACGCGGAATGGTGATCTCTTGACCGTCAACCTCACCGCCGAACTCACCGACGCCCGCATCCTCGCGGTCATCCGCGGCACCGACACCGCCGGCGCCGTCGCCGCCGGCACCGCCCTGCTGGAAGAGGGCGTACGCATCGTCGAGGTGGCCCTCACCACGCCGGACGCCGCGCGGGCGATCGAAGCGCTGCGCGCGGCGGCCCCCGCCGGGTCGCTGGTCGGGGCCGGCACGGTGCTCACCACCGCCGACGTCGCCGACGTGGCCGCCGCGGGCGCGCAGTTCGTGGTGACGCCGGCCGTGGTCGAGTCGATCCCCGAGGCGGCCCGCCGCGGCCTCCCGGTCGCCGCCGGGGCGCTCACCCCCACCGAGGCGTACACCGCGATGCGGATGGGAGCCTCGGCGATCAAGCTGTTCCCGGCATCGGTCGGGGGCCCGGCGTACCTCAGGGCGGTGCGCGACCCGTTCCCGGAGATCCCGTTCGTCGCGGTCGGCGGCGTCGGCCTGGACGACGTGCCCGGCTACTTCCGGGCCGGCGCGATCGCGGTCGGCCTCGGCGGCCCCCTGGTCGGCGACGCCGCCGCCGGCGGCGACCTGGACGCCCTGCGGGCGCGGGCGCGCACCTACCTCGCCGCGGTGCGGAAGTCGACCGCCCCATGACCGCACCGGACCTGCTCACCGTCGGCGAGGCGCTGGTGTCGCTGCGCTCGGCCGGCCCGCTCGCCGCCGGGGGACCGCTGACCACGCACCTGGCCGGCGCCGAGTCCAACGTGGCGGTGGGGGTGGCCCGGCTGGGCCACCGGGCCGCGTGGGTCGGCCGGGTGAGCACCGACGAGTTCGGCGAGTACACGCTGCGGCAGTTGCGCGCCGAGGGCGTCGGTGTCGACGGCGTGACCCGAGACCCCGACCGGCCGACCGGCCTGATGTTCCTGGAGCAGCGCACCGCCGACGTGACCCGTGTGCAGTACCACCGGGCCGGATCGGCCGGCTCCGCGCTGCGCGTCGACGACCTGCGGGCGCCGCTGGCCGCCGGCGCGCGGACGCTGCACCTGACCGGGATCACCCCGGCGCTGTCCGACACCGCCCGGGAGGCCACCCGGTGGGCGGCCGAGGCGGCCGTCGCGGCGGGCATCCCGGTGTGCCTCGACGTCAACCACCGCGCCCGCCTCTGGTCCCGCGACACCGCCCGCGAGGTGCTCACCCTGCTGGCGGGGTACGCCTCGACCGTCATCGCCTCCGCCGACGAACTCGACCTCGTCGGCGACTCCGGGGCCGACGAGTCCACCGTCGTGGCGGACCTGTTCCGGAGGGGCGTGCACACCGTCCTGGTCAAGCTGGGCGCCGACGGCGCCCGCGCGCACACCCCGGACGGGGTCGAGCACGTCGCGGCGCTGGCCGTGACCGCCGTCGACACCGTCGGCGCCGGGGACGCGTTCACCGCGGGCTACCTCTCCGGCTGGTTCGACGGGCTCGACCTGGCCGGTCGGCTGCGGCGGGCGGCCACCCTCGGCGCCTTCGCGGTCTCCAGCCGGGGCGACTGCGACGGGCTGCCGCGCCGCGCCGAACTGTCCCTTCTCGACGGCCACGAGGCGGGAAGCGTCCTCCGTTAGCCGCTGCCACACCCCGTAGGAAGAAAGGCACCCCGTGAAGATCGTCGCAGCTGACGTCATCGTCTCCAGTCCCGACCGCAACTTCGTCACCCTGAAGATCACCACCGACGACGGCGTCACCGGCCTGGGCGACGGCACCCTCAACGGACGTGAACTTTCCGTCGCCTCATACCTGCGCGACCACGTCGTGCCGCTGCTGATCGGCCGGGACGCCCACCGCATCGAGGACGCCTGGCAGTTCCTCTACCGCTCGGCGTACTGGCGTCGGGGACCGGTCACGATGGCCGCCATCGCGGCGGTGGACGTGGCCCTGTGGGACATCAAGGCCAAGGCCGCCGGCATGCCGCTGTACCAGCTGCTGGGCGGGGCGTCCCGCACCGGCATCATGGCGTACGGCCACGCCTCCGGCCGGGACCTGCCGGAGCTGTTCGACTCGATCCGCCGCCACCTCGAACTCGGCTACCGCTCGATCCGCGTGCAGACCTCCGTGCCGGGCATCAACGCCGTCTACGGTGTCGCCACCCAGAGGAGCGTCGACGGCAAGCGGTACGACTACGAGCCGGCGCAGCGCACCCCATTGCCGGCCGAGGAGGACTGGGACACCCGCTCCTACCTGCGTCATCTGCCCGGCGTCTTCGAGGCGGTCCGCAACGAGTTCGGCCCGGAGCTGCCGCTGCTGCACGACGGCCACCACCGGATGACCCCCATCCAGGCCGCCAAGCTGGGCAAGGCGCTGGAGCCTTACGACCTGTTCTGGCTGGAGGACTGCACCCCGGCGGAGAACCAGGAGGCGCTGCGGCTGGTCCGCCAGCACACCACCACGCCGCTGGCGATCGGCGAGGTGTTCAACACCGTCTGGGACTACCAGACCCTCATCCGCGAGCAGCTCATCGACTACGTCCGGTCCGCCGTCACCCATACCGGCGGCATCACGGCCATGCGCAAGCTGCTCGACTTCGCCGCCCAGTACCAGATCAAGTCCGGCATCCACGGGCCGACCGACATCTCGCCGGTCGGCATGGCCGCCGCGCTGCACCTGGACCTGGCCATCCACAACTTCGGCATCCAGGAGTACATGCAGCACGGGGCGCTCACCAACGAGGTGTTCCGGCAGTCGTTCACCTTCACCGACGGCTACCTGCACCCGGGGGAGCAGCCCGGGCTCGGCGTCGAACTGGACGAGGAGGCCGCCGCGAAGTTCCCGTACGTGCCGGCCTACCTGCCGTTCAACCGGCTCCAGGACGGCACGGTCCATGACTGGTGAGCGCCGCCCGGTCGCGCCGACGCGACACGTGGTCGTGATGGGGGTGTCCGGGGCCGGCAAGACGACCATCGCCCTGGGCATCGCCGCCCGTACCGGACTGACCTTCGCCGAGGCGGACGAGTTCCACCCGCCGGCCAACGTGGCGAGCATGCGGGCCGGGGTGCCGCTGGACGACGTTGCGCGCCTGCCCTGGCTGCGCGACCTGGCCGAGTGGATGGCCTCCCGCGCCGCCGACGGCGTCTCGACGGTGCTGGCCTGCTCGGCCCTGAAGCGGTCCTACCGCGACGTGCTCCGCCAGGGGCCGCCGAACGTCGAGTTCGTCCTGCTCGACGGGTCGGCCGACGTGATCCGGGAGCGGATGGCCCGCCGTACCGGGCACTACATGCCGGCGAGCCTGCTCGGGTCGCAGCTGGCGACCCTGGAACGGCCTCACCCGGACGAGTCGGTGCTGGTGCTCGACGTGTCGCTGACGTCGAGCGAGCTCGTCTCGGCGGCGGTCGACGGGCTCGGCCTGCCGACCGGCGTCACCGCCGGCTGGTAGGCGGCGCCCGGTCGCGCGCCCCGGCGCCGCGACCGTCCGCGCGGGGCGGCCCTTCGAGGTGGGCCCCGGCGGGCAGCCCCCGCCGGGCCAACCGCATTATCGCTAGATTCGATAATGCACATTATGTCAAGTAGCGTTCCGGGAGGGGCCTCCCCGAGACCGGTCAGGCGGTGAAGCTCACGTCGGCGGTGTCGACGGTCGAGGCCTTCCGCCCCGGCCCGCTCTGCCATCCCCAGTACAGGTTGGTGTGGGCGATGACCTGGTCCGGCGGCGGTGCTCCGTACGCGGTGAGGTCCTCGGTGGTGTGCGCGTCGCCGACCAGGTCGACGTCGTAGCCCCGCACGAAGGCCCCGTGCAGGGTCGCGCGGATGCACCCGTCGGTCTGCGCTCCGGTGACGACGAGGTGGCCCACCTGCCGGTCGGCGAGCACCGCCTCCAGGTCGGTGTCCTCGAACGAGTCGCCGTGGCTCTTGTGGACGAGCGGCTCGGCGGTCGACCGGACCAGCTCCGGCACGTACTGCCAGTCGTCGCTTCCGGTCGGCAGGCCGTCGTCGGTGTGCTGGACCCAGACCACCGGCACGTCCTGGGCGCGGGCCCTGTCGAGCAGCGTGTTGATGTTGGCGATGACGGCGTCGCGGTCGTGCGCGTCGGCCACCACCCCGTTCTGGACGTCGATGACGAGCAGTGCGGTGTGCGGTCGCTCCGGCAGGGTCGTCACGGCAGCTCCGTTCCTCGGGGCGGACCCGCCGATGCTAGGCCCGACCCCCGACACGCGCCCATCCCCTCTCCCCTGTGGGCCGGAACGTGAAAGTCATGCATAATAGTGCTTATGCATGACAAACAGGACGAATCGGTGATGCACCTGATCGAGGAGTTCCTGACCGCACGTGCCACCCGTAAGCCCTCCCCCCACACGCTGGAGGCGTACCGGCGGGACCTGCGCACGGTCGCGGCGCTGGCCGCGGAGACCCACACCCCTCCCCTCCCCCTCGGCACGTTGTCGATCTCCGCGCTCTCCCCCCGGGTCATGCGGACGGCCTTCGCGCGGTTCGCCGCTCCCCGGGCGTCGGCGTCGGTTCACCGGGCCTGGTCGAGCTGGAACAGCTTCTTCACGTTCCTGGTGGCCGAGGGGACGGTGGCGGGTAATCCCATGCCGGCGGTCGGCCGCCCCCGTGCACCGCTCCCCCAGCCCAAGCCGCTACGGGGCGACGACACCCCGGAGGAGCTGCTCGCGGCGGTGGCCCGGGAGGACGGCCGGCAGCGCGACCCGTGGCCGGAGCGGGACGTGGCGGTCCTGGCGCTGGCGCTGTGTGCGGGGTTGCGCCTGTCGGAGCTGCTGGCGTTGCGGGTGTCGTCGCTGGCTGGTCGGGCCGGCGAGCGGCGGGTGGAGGTGGCCGGTAAGGGCGGGCGTCCGCGGGTGGTGCCGGTGGAGCCGGAGTTGGACCGGGTGCTGGAGTCGTACCTGGACAGTCGGGTGCGGCGGTTCGGGTCGCGCAGCGTGCGGCCGGACGCGGTGTTCCTGGTGGACCGGCGGGGTGAGCCGTTGCGGCGCGGTGGTCTGCAGTACCTGGTGGAGTCCTGCTACCGGCGGGCGGGCATCGGTGACCGGGTGCCGCGGGGCGCGCGGTTGCACGCGTTGCGGCACACGTTCGCGACGCGGTTGGCCGAGGACGGGGCCGGCGCGGCGGAGATCATGCGGTTGCTGGGGCATGCGTCGTTGGCGTCGTCGCAGACGTACATCGAGGTGACGGCGGGTCAGCAGCGGGCGGCGGTGCGGTCGAACCGGACGCACCGGGTGTTGTCGGGGTTGCTGGGGGCCGGTCAGGAGTCGTGACGGTCGAGGATGGCCGGCAGGACGGTGGCGATGGCGGTGGTGGGGTCGAACGCGGGGTCGGGGTTGGCGAGCTGGTTGTTGAGCAGGCCGTCGACGAGGGCGAGCAGCAGGCGCAGGGCGCTGGTGGGGTGGCGGGCGCCGAGGGCGGCCAGGAGGGGTGCGGCCCAGGCGGTGAGGTCGGCCTGGCTGTGGGCGATCTGTCGCTGGAGGTCGGGCTGGTGGGCGGCTTCGCCGAAGATGGCTAGCCGGGCCAGGGTGAGGGCGCGGCCGTCGTGGGCGAGGTGGTGGACGAGGGCGCCGACGACGGCGGCGAAGGTGTCGGGGCCGACGGGGTCCAGGTCGCCGGCGAGGCGGTGCCAGCCGGCGGTCTCGGTGTCGAGGATGCGGGTGAGGACGCCGGCGAGGAGGGCTTCGCGGGTGCGGTAGCGGTTGGAGGTGGAGCCGGTGGGAAGGCCGGCCTGCTCATCGACGGCGCGGTGGGTGAGGTGTCGGGAGCCGCGGGTGCCGAGGACGGTGATGGCGGCGTCGAGGATCTGCCGTTGGCGGGTGTCCACGGTGCTGAGACTACATCAGTAGTATCGCTGACTACATCTGTAGTAGGGTGCGGGTCATGCGAGGCTCAGTGGCGATCATCGGGGGTGGCGTCGGTGGGCTCGCCCTGGCGGGCGGGCTGCACCGGTCCGGGTGGGCGGCCACGGTGTTCGAGCGTGCCGACGGGTTGCCGACCGTCGGCACCGGGTTGGGCATCTGGCCGTCCGCGCTACGGGCTCTGGACGAGCTCGGGTTGGGAACGGTCGCCCGCGAGCGGGGCCTCGTGCAACCGGACGGTGCGATGCGTCGCCCCGACGGGTCGGTGATCGCCACCTTGGACGTGGCGCGGATTCGGCGGCGCCACGGGGAGGGGGTACGGCTGTTGTCGCGGCCGGCGCTGCTGGGGTTGCTCGCCGAGGCGTTGCCGGCGGGCGCGGTCCGCTTCGGCGAGGCGGTGACGGACCCGTCGGCGTTGACGGAGGCGTACGACGTGGTGGTGGGTGCGGACGGGATCCGCAGCGCGACGCGGGGGGCCATGTTCTCCGACCGGTTCCCACTGCGGTACTCGGGGATGACGGCGTGGCGAGGCACGGTGGCGATGGACGTGCCGGCCGGGGGTGAGACGTGGGGTCGGGGCCGCAAGTTCGGGTTGACGCCGCAGGCTCCCGGGGTGACCAACTGGTACGCGGCGGTGGCCGCGCCGGAGGGGTTCCGGCCGCCGGAGGGGGACGTGGCGGTGCTGCGCCGGTGGTTCGGTGACTGGCACGATCCGGTCCCCGCGGCGCTGGACCGGGTGGACGCCGCGGGCGTGCTGCACCACGACGTGCACATGTTGCCGGCGTTGCCGTCGTACGTGCGGGGTCGGCTGGTGCTGCTGGGGGACGCGGCCCACGCGATGACCCCGGATCTGGGGCAGGGGGCCTGTCAGGCGTTGATCGACGCGGTGGCGTTGGTGGACGCGTTGGCGGCGTGCTCGGATGTGACGTCGGCGTTGGCCCGGTATGACGCGCGGCGTCGGCGGCCGACGCAGCGGATGGCGGCGATGGCGGTGCGGGCGAGCCGGTTGGCGCAGGTGCGGCGGTTCGTCGGCGTGCGGGACGCGGCGCTGCGGGCGGCGTTGTCGTTCGGTCCCCCGGGCTGATCGGCGGCTCAGGTGGGTGGGGCGCGCTGGCAGGATCGACGGATGCGGCGCGGGCGGTGGCGGTCGACTGGGTACGTGCGGAGCGCCGGCGGGATCCGGGGATCCGGGGTGCGTTCTTCAGTGGGTCGACGGTGGCGATGGCGGCGTTGCGGCCGGCGTTCGAGGCGCCCTGGCGGATCTGGGTGTGTTGTCGGCGGTGGACCGGTGGCGGCGGGCGGAGGTCGCGCTGGCGGTGCGGCCGCGGTGGTCGGCGGGGGGTGTCGTGGGCGGGGCGCACGGGCGGTGAGCCGGCTGCCCGCGGAGTTCTAGCCGAGGTCGACCAGGAGCGGGCGGTGGTCGGAGATCGTCGACAGTGGGGTGCGTACGGCGGTGACCGGTGGGAGGTGGTCGAAGCCGTCGCGGTCGGCGAGGACGTGGTCGAGTTGGACGCGGGGTTGCCCGGCGGGGTAGGTGGGGCGGCGGCCCAGCGGGTGCCAGCCGGTGACGAGGCGGGCGGGGCCGGCGGGGAGGTTGAGGTCGCCGAGGAGGATCCGGGGGGCGGGCAGGGTGCGCAGGGCGCGGACGGTCTGGCGGAGCTGGTGGACGTTCCAGCCGGGGACGAAGGACAGGTGGGTCGCGGCGACGGTGAGGGGGCCGCGCGGGGTGTCCAGGACGGCGGCGAGGACGACGCGGGGTTCGTCGCGCAGGAGGATGAGGCCGCCGCCGGGGCCGGGTACGTAGACCGGCGAGCGGACGGGCGCGGGGCGCAGTCGGGTGACCTGCCAGGTGGCAACCTTGTGGCGGGTGACCAGGCCGATGCCGTAGCAGGGTTCGCCGTGTCCGTCGTCGTCGTGGCGCAGGGGGCGGAACTGTTCGCCGGGGGTGCCGACGACGGCGGCGGCGAAGCGGTGTTCGGCGGCGCCGAGGGCGCGGGCGGCGATGGCGGTGAGGTCCAGTTGGCCGCTGCGGCTCTGGTCCCGGTCGACTTCCTGCAGGGCGAGGACGTCGGCGTCGAGGGCGGTGACGGCGGCGGTGAGCCGCTCGGGGTCGACGAGGCCGTCGGTGAGGGAGCGGCCGTGCAGCAGGTTGAACGTGGCCAGGCGCACCGTGTCACCTTACGTCGCCGTGGCATGGTTGCCGGGTGTTGAAGCTGCTGCTGTGCTCGATGCTGGTGTTCGTGGCGGTCGGCGCCGCCGGGGTGTGGTTGCGGCGTCGTCGGCGGCGGTGAGGCTGGCCACAGCGGGTCTCGTGGACGCGGCGGGGGTGGGAAGAATGGCCGCCCGTGGACCCGTTCTCGCTGACCACCCTGCTCGCCGCGGCCGCGTTGGCCGGTTGGGTCGACGCCGTCGTCGGCGGTGGTGGGCTGCTGTTGCTGCCGGCGTTGCTGGTGGCGGCGCCCGGGTTGCCGGTGGCCACCGCGTTGGGTACGAACAAGCTCGCGGCGATCGCGGGCACGTCCACGGCGGCGGTGACGTTCGCGCGGCGGACGAAGCTGGACTGGGCGGTGGCGGGTCCGTCGGCGGGCCTGGCGGTGTGCTGCGCGGGGCTGGGTGCGGCGTTGGCGGGTGCGGTGCCGGCGTCGGCGTACCGGCCGGTGGTGCTGGTGGTGCTGGTGACGGTGGCGCTGTTCGTGGTGCTGCGTCCGCGGCTGGGTGTGGTGGCGTTGCCGCACCGGCGGACCCGGGTGCGGGTGGTCGCCGTGGTGGCGGTGGCCGGGGTGGGCATCGCCCTGTACGACGGGTTGATCGGCCCGGGGACGGGGACGTTCCTGGTGGTGGCGTTCACGGCGCTGGTGGGTGCCGACTTCGTGCAGGGTTCGGCGATGGCGAAGGTGGTGAACGCCGGCACGAACCTCGGTGCGCTGGTGGTGTTCGCGGCGACCGGTCACGTGTGGTGGCTGCTGGGTGCGGCGATGGCGGTGTGCAACATCGCGGGGGCGGTGCTGGGCGCGCGGATGGCGTTGCGGCGGGGCGCGGGTTTCGTGCGGGTGGTGTTGCTGGTGGTGGTGTTCGCGCTGGTGGCCAAGTTGGGCTACGACCAGTGGGCGGCCGGGTGATCGCCGGCCGGCGTGGTCGTGTGATCATCGGCTGATGCCGGTGCGCGCCGAACACGACCGGGCCGTCCTGGCGGAGCTGCTGGGGCGGGATCCGGTGCTGCACGCGTACGAGTTGGGCGATCTGGACGACTTCTTCTGGCCGTACACGTCGTGGTTCCGGTCCGGGGACGCGGTGGCGTTGCTGTACCACGGCGCCGACCTGCCGACGTTGCTGGCGTTCGCGCGGCCGGCGGACACGGCGGGGCTGTCGGTGCTGCTGGGTGAGCTGACGTCGGTGTTGCCAGCGCGGGTGTACGCGCACCTGTCCCCCGGTGTGGAGTCGGCGTTGGTGCCGGCGTTCCGGGTGGAGTCGGCGGCGGCGCACCGGAAGATGGCGCTGACGGATCCCGGTCGGTTGGCGTCGGTGCGGCCGGCGGGCGTGCCGTTGGGCCGGGACGACCTGCCCGCGGTGGAGCGGCTGTACGCGGCGGCCTATCCGGGCAACTGGTTCGATCCGCGGATGCTGGACACGGGCCGGTATGTGGGCATCCGCGACGGTGGCGAGCTGGTGGCGGTGGCCGGGGTGCACGTGTGGTCGCCGGTCTACCGGGTGGCGGCGTTGGGCAATGTGACGACCCTGCCGAGGGTGCGGGGTCGCGGGCTGGCCGCGGCGGCGGTGGCGGCGGTGTGCGCCGGGCTGCGCGACAGCGTGGACCACGTGACGTTGAACGTGCGGGCGGACAACACTTCGGCGGTGCGCCTGTACGAGCGGCTGGGGTTCACGGCGGTGGCCGACTATCACGAGTGCCGGTTGAGCGTTTTCGGTCACTGATCGGTGTCCCGGGCTGGCCTTCCGGTCCGGTCCGACGGTCCGGTTCGGCTCGACGGCCGGGCGAACGGTGCGATGAGCACGCGCGGCCGTCACCACCTGCATGTCCAGCCGACACGCGGCGTCAACAACCCGACGCGCAGAGTGGCACGTGTCGGACCCGTGCGGTGCTCGCCGGCCCCTAGCGTCTGCGGTCGAGGCCGGGCGGGTTTCGCGCGGCGGAGCTGAAGGAGCATCGGATGGCAACAGCGACAGTGCCCTGGCGGCGAGCCCGGGGGGTGGGGGTGGTGGCCGCGGCGACGGCGATGGTCACCGCGTTGGCCGTACCGGCGGCTGCGGCGCCGGGGGTGAGCCCGGCGGTGGTGGACCGCGACGCCGACCCGGGCACGTCAATTCCGGTCAGCAAGGTGGTGTCGACGCCGCCGATCCCGCCGAAGCCGGACGTGGTGCTGCTGGTCGACACGACCGGCAGCATGGGCGGGGCGATCGCGAACGTGCGGACGAACCTGCAGCAGGTCATCACGGACGTGCGGGCGGCGCAGCCGAGCGCGCAGTTCGCGGTGGCCTCCTACCGGGACACCGGGGACGGCGCGGAGCTGTTCCGCGTGCGGCAGAACCTGACCGGTGACGCGGTGGCGTTGCAGGCGGCCGTGGACGGGCTGGCCGCCGGCGGCGGCGGGGACACCCCGGAGGCGTGGGTGAACGCGCTGGTGGAGGTCTCCGAAGGGGCGGTGGCCTACCGGTCGGGCAGCAGCCGGATCGTCGTGCTGGTGGGTGACGCGCCGAGCCACGACCCGAGCAACGGGCGGACGCTGGCGCAGGCCGGCGCGGCGTTGCAGGCCGACGAGGCACGGGTGATCGCGGTGAACGTCGCCGGCGCGGCCGGTGGGCTGGACGCCACCGGTCAGGCGACGACGGTGGTCGCGGCGACCGGCGGGCAGCTGGTGGACAGCTCCCCCGACACCGTGACGGCGGCGCTGCTGGCGGGCCTGCGGGACCTGGACGTGACGGTCACGCCCTCGGTCACCTCGTGCGATCCGGGCCTGTCGGTGACCTTCGACGCGGCGTCGCGGACCCAGCAGTCCGGCACCGATGTGCCGTTCGCGGAGACGATCACCGTGGCGGGCGACGCGGCGCAGGGCGCGGTGCTGCACTGCACGGTGGACTTCCTGCTCGACGGGGTGTCGGCCGGGGCGCCGTTCGTGCAGACCATCAGCGTGCGGGTCAACGACGTGACCCCGCCGACGGTCGTCGTCGACGACCGGACGGTGGAGGCCACCAGCCCGGCCGGCGCGGTGATCGACTACCCGGCGTCGGCGACGGACAACGTCGATGGGCCGCTGACCCCGACCTGCGTGCCGCCGCCGGGCTCGACGTTCCCGCTGGGCGACACGTCGGTCACCTGCACGGCGACCGACGCGGCCGGGAACACCGGCAGCGACACCGCGGTGATGCGGGTGGTGGACACCACCGCTCCCACCACGGCGTGCGTGCCGACGAACAACCCCAGCGGCGACAACACCCCCGGCTCGTACAACCCGGACGGGTTCTACGAGCTGACGTCGACCGACGTGGTGGACACGGCGGTGGAGGTGTTCATCTCCGACTCGACGGACCCGTCGGTGCGGTTCGGGCCGTTCCCGGCGGGCACGAAGATCAAGCTGGTGCAGGCGCCGGGCGCGCAGTCGAAGGTGAAGGACGGCACCGGCGACATCGACTACAAGGTGACGTTGAACGGGGATGCCCTGATCACCGGAGTGGACGACGCCGGCAACGTCTCGACCCCGGCGGTGTGCCTGGTGGCTCCGCCGCCGAAGTGACACGCGGCGTCCCGGTCATCCCCGGGTGACGCGTCGGCCGCCGGGCCCGTCGAGGGTCCGGCGGCCTTTCGCGTACGCGGACAGGCGCGCGTCGGGTGGGTCAGGCGCGGCGGCTGGGTGAGTCGAAGCGGCCGGCCCGGATCTCCCGGAGTGCCCGGCGGCGGACGTCGCCGCGCAGCGTGTCGACGTAGAGCCGGCCGGCGAGGTGGTCGGTCTCGTGCTGCAGGGCGCGGGCGAGGAAGCCGGTGCCGGCGATGGTGAGCGGCTCGCCGTGCTGGTCGAAGCCGTGGGCGGTGGCGTGCAGCGCGCGCGGTGTCGGGAAGTAGAGCCCGGGCACGGACAGGCAGCCCTCGTCGTCGTCCTGCAGTTCGTCGGACAGTTCGAGCGTCGGGTTGATCATGTGGCCGCGGTGGCCGTCGGCGTCGTAGACGAACACCTGCGCGCTGACGCCGATCTGCGGTGCGGCGACGCCGGCGCGGCCGGGCGCGCCGAGCAGGGTGTCCATCAGGTCGGTGACCAAAGCCCGCAGGTCGGCGTCGAAGCTGGTCACGGGTTCGGCGGGGGTCCGTAGGACCGGGTCGCCGATGATCCGGATGGGGCGCATGGTCATGCCGGCAAGATTATCGTCCCGCGTCGGGGGTCTGCGTGCGGTCACCGACGAGGGTCTCGACGCCGTCGAGGATGCGGGCGAGACCGAAGTCGAAGGCGCGGTCGGGGTCGGCGGCGGCCTGGTACTCCTGCCCGGCGGCGGTGCCGACGCGGGCGGCGAGGGGGAACCGGCGGGGGTCGAGGGCCTTCTCCAGGTAGGGGGCGTGGGCCTGCCACCACTGCTGCTCGGTCATGCCGGTGCGGGCGGCGGCCTGGGCGGCCTCGACGGCGCTGCGGACGGCGCCGTGGACGAACCCTCCGACGAGGGTGACGACGGCGTCCATCTCCAGGTCGGTCAGGCCGATGCCGTCGACGGCGCGTAGTTCGTACTCGTAGCGGGCGATGAGGTTGGGCCCGAGCGGGGGTCGGGTGGTGGCGACCTGCAGCAGCCACGGGTGGCGCAGGTAGCGGTCCCAGTTCTGCCGGGCGATGCGTTCCAGGCGTTCCCGCCACCCGCCGGCCGGCTCCTCGTCGGGGGGTGTCTCGCCGTGGACGGTGTCGAGCATGACGTCGAGGAGTTCGCCCTTGCCGGGGACGTAGGTGTAGAGGCTCATGGTGCCGACGCCGAGGCGTTCGGCGACGCGGCGCATGGACAGGGCGGCGAGCCCCTCGGTGTCGGCGACCTCGATGGCGGCGCGCACGATCCGGTCGACGGACAGGTCGGGTCGGCCCTTGCGGCTGGTGCGTTCGCGGGTGCGCCAGAGCAGGGCGAGGCTGCGGGCGGGGTCGCCGGTGCCGCTGTACTCGGTCGTCACACCGCTCACCCTACCGTCCGCCGTACCGTACGGTGTACCGTACAGTGGACGGTAGGCGACGGACGGGGGCGGCGGATGCGGATGGACGACGTGGCGATCGAGGCCGAGGGACTGCGCCGCCGGTACGGCGACACCGTCGCGCTGGCGGGCCTGGACCTGCGGGTGCCCGCCGGAGGAGTCTGCGGCCTGCTGGGCCCCAACGGGGCCGGCAAGACCACCGCCGTGCGGATCCTCACGACCCTGCTGCGCGCCGACGCGGGCACGGCGCGGGTCGCCGGCTTCGACGTCCGGCGGCAGCCGGACCGCGTGCGTGCCCGCATCGGGCTGGTCGGCCAGCACGCCGCCCTGGACGAGGTGCTCAGCGGCCGGCAGAACCTGGTGCTCTTCGGGCGCCTGCACCACCTGCCCGCCGCCCGCGCCCGCGAGCGGGCCCGGGACCTGCTGGAGCGCTTCGGCCTGACCGAGGCCGGTGACCGGCCCGTCGGCACGTACTCCGGCGGGATGCGCCGCCGCCTCGACCTGGCCGCCGGGCTGGTCCTCGACCCGCCGGTGCTGTTCCTCGACGAACCCACCACCGGGCTGGACCCGCGCGCCCGCGCCCAGGTGTGGGAGGCGGTCCGCGCGCTGGCCGACGGCGGCACCACGGTCCTGCTGACCACGCAGTACCTGGAGGAGGCCGACCGCCTCGCCGACCGCCTCACGGTGGTCGCCGCCGGCCGGGTCGTCGCCACCGGCACACCGGAGGAGCTGAAGACCGCCCTGGGTGGCGACCGGGTCGACGTGGCCCTCGCGCACGCCGGTGACCTCGACGCGGCGGCGCGGGCGGCCGGCGTCGCCGTCGGGGCCACCGCCTCGGTCGACGCGGCGGCGCTGCGGATCAGCGTGTCCGTCACCGACCGGGTCACCGCCCTGTCGGCCGTGCTGCGCGCCCTGGACGAGGCGGGCGTCACGGCGGCCGACGTCGCGGTACGCCGCCCCACCCTCGACGAGGTGTTCCTCGCACTCACCGCCGGCGACTCCCCCGCCGGCCACGGCACCACCGGTCGGGAGGTGGTCCGGTGACCACGCTGCGGTGGGCCGTCTCCGACGGCGTCGTGCTCACCGGCCGCGCCCTCGCCCACTGGGTGCGCCAACCCGCCCAGGCGCTCGTCGGGCTGCTGTTCCCGGTGCTGCTGGTCGTCATGTTCGGCTACCTGCTCGGTGGCGCGATGACCGTGCCCGGCGGCGGCGACTACCGGGAGTTCCTCCTGCCCGGGTTGTTCGCCATGACGATGGTCTTCGGCGTCGAGGCCACGTACGCGGCGGTGGCCACCGACCTCGCCCGCGGCGTGACCGACCGGTTCCGGTCCCTGCCGATGGCGTCGTCGGCGGTGCTGACCGGCCGGGCCGCCGCCGACCTGCTGCACGCCGCCGCCGCGCTGGCCGTCATGCTCGCCTGCGGCCTGCTCGTCGGCTGGCAGCCGCGCGGTGGCCTGCCGGCGGCGGCCGCCGCCGTCGGGCTGCTCCTGCTGCTGCGCCTCGCACTGATCGCGGTCGGCATCCACCTCGCGCTGCTGCTGCGCCGGCCCGAGTCGGTGGTGGTGCTGCAGATCCTCGTCTGGCCGCTCGGGTTCACCTCCAACGCGTTCGTCGAACCGGAGACCATGCCCGGCGCTCTGGGCGCGCTGGCCGCCTGGAATCCGCTGTCGGCGACCGTCGCGGCCTGCCGGGAGCTGTTCGGCAACCCCGGCTGGGGTGGGGAGTCGTTCGCCGCGCAGCACGCCACGACCCTGGCGGTGGTGTGGCCACTGCTGCTGATCGCGGTGTTCCTGCCCCTGTCCGTGCGCCGCTACCGACGCCTGGCCGGCTGACCGGGACCCCGCAGCGGTCGCACCGCTAACGTGACGGCACCGTCGTATCCGCCCCGGAAGGTGCGCCACCATGACCCAGCCCCACGCCCACGGACGCTCGACGTCGGCGACGGCCAGCAGGTGTACTGGGAGACCTGCGGCAACCCCAACGGCAAGCCGGCCGTGGTGCTGCACGGCGGCCCCGGTTCCGGCTGCACACCCGGCTGGCTGACCCCGTTCGACCTGTCCCGCTACCGGGTGGTGCTGTTCGACCAACGCGGCTGCGGACGCAGTCGCCCGCACGTCGCCGACCCGAGCGTCGACCTGGCCACCAACACCACCGACCACCTGATCGCCGACGTCGAGCGGTTGCGGGTGCACCTGGGCGTGGACCGGTGGCTGGTGCTGGGCGCGTCCTGGGGCTCCACCCTCGGCCTGGCGTACGCGCAGCGGCACCCCGAGCGGGTCAGCGAGCTGGTGCTGTTCAGCGTGGTGACCACCACCCGCCGGGAGGTCGAGTGGATCACCCGGGACATGGGTCGGCTGTTCCCCGCCGAGTGGGCCCGGTTCCGCGACGGCGTTCCGCCCGCCGACCGCGACGGGGACCTCGCCGCGGCGTACGCGCGACTGTTGCACCACCCCGACGCGGCCGTGCGGGAGCGCGCGGCCCGCGACTGGTGCGCCTGGGAGGACACGCACGTCGCCACCGTGCCCGGGCACCGGCCCGATCCGCAGTTCGCCGATCCGGTGTTCCGGATGGCGTTCGCCCGGCTGGTCACCCACTACTGGCGGCACGCGGCGTTCCTGCCCGACGGGGAGCTGTTGCGCGGCGTCGGCCGTCTGGCCGGTGTCCCCGGTGTGCTGGTGCACGGGCGGCTGGACGTCTCCAGCCCCGCCGACATCCCCTGGCAGGTGGCGCAGGCATGGCCGGACGCCCGGTTCGAACTGGTCGAAGCGGCCGGGCACGGCGCCGGGCACGGCGTGGCCGAGCGGGTGCGGGCCGCCCTGGACGGTTTCGCCGACCGCCCTTGAACACTCGACATCGCTGAAACCGGGCCGTCGACCACACCCGACACCCCGACTTCACAGAACCCGAGTCGATCAACCGCGGTGGGACGGCGGTCAGGTGGCGGTCGACGTCGGTCAGCGGCCGGCGAGCGTCGTGCGGACCGGGGCGCTCTTCGCGGCGGCCTCGGCGACCTCGGCGTCGGGGTCGCTGCCCCAGGTGATCCCACCGCCGGCCCACACGTGCAGCCGGTCACCGTCGGCGGCGGCGGTGCGGATGGTCAACCCGAGGTCGATCCGGCCGGGTGCCACCCAACCCAGCGCGCCCATGCTGGCGCCCCGCCCGACCGGTTCCAGGGCGGCGATGCGGTCCAGCGCGGCGAGCTTCGGCGCGCCGGTGACCGACCCGCCGGGGCACACCGCGCGCAGCAGGTCGGCCAGCCCGAGCCCGTCGGCGACGGTCGCGGAGACGGTGGACTCGGCCTGCCACAGGTCGCACCAGCGGCGGACGGCGAACAGCTCGTCGACCCGGACCGAGCCGGTGCGGGCGATCCGGGCGAGGTCGTTGCGTTCCAAGTCCACGATCATGACGTGCTCGGCGCGTTCCTTGGCGGAGGCGAGCAGGTCGGCGCGGCCGGGGGCGGTGGCCGGGCGGGTGCCCTTGATCGGCCGGGTGACCAGCCGCCCGCCGACGACCTCCACCAGGGTCTCCGGGGAGGCGCAGCCGATCGCCCAGCCGGCGCCGGTGAGGGTGCCGCCGTAGCGGGCGCCGGGCAGCGAGCCGAGGCGGGCCAGGGCGGGCAGCGGGTCGCCGGTGTAGCGGGCGGCGGCGTGCCCGACGACGTTGACCTGGTAGACGTCGCCGCGGCCGATCGCCTCGCGTACGGCCCGCACGGCGTCGGCGTGCTGGGTCGGTGTCCAGCTCTCCGCCCAGTCGCCGAGCCACCACCCGGGCGCGGGTGCGCCGGCGGCCGGAGTGCGGGTGGTGGCGTGGCCGTACACGACCACGGCGACCTCGGGCAGCGCGGGGGCCGGGTTCGCGGCTCCGGTGGGACCGCCGGCGAGGGCCGCGCCGGCGGCGGCGGAGACGTACAGGGCGGCGCCGCAGGGCCCGTCCGGGTCATGGACGCCGGCCGGGCGGGCGAGGTCGTGCAGCGGCAGGCCGTGGGCGGCGAGGAACTCCTGCGCACGTACGGCGGGGTCGCCGCCGTCGGCGGGCCGCCACTCCCAGCGGGCACGCTCGGCGAGCGTACGGCGACAGCCGGCGGGCGCCGCGGGCACGTCGGTCACGCGATGTGGGAGCGTTTCCACGCCATCTGGCCCATTCTCGCTCGTCCGTTCAGTGGATTTCCCGGAAACCAGTCACATACCTGCTCGATGTCGCACAGTTTCGCTTGGTACTGTGCGTCACTGGTCATGTGAACCATGACACAGTGCCCCCACAGTCCGGAGAACCCGATGTGTCAGCACCAACCCACCTGCCCCTCCGCCGAAGCGACCGACCGGGAAGCCGCCCGCGTCCTCGCTTGCTTCCCTGAGCAGGGCTGGAGCCTGCTCTGCAACGGTGTCATCGTCTTCGAGGACACCGGCGAACTGCTCCCCGACGGCCGGACCATCGCCCCGCACCGCGGGCCCGCCCGACACGCTCTCGTCGCCTGAGCGACCACTCAGCGTCAGCAAACGTTCGCGTCGACCAGGCTAGTCCCCCCGGTCGGGACACCCGCCGCCCAGGTCAACGCCCCGCCGGGGCGGCGGCACCACGACCGCCCCGGCGCCACGGCACCACCGCTCAGCTCTCGAACGCCTCCGGCGACGGGCAGGAGCACACCAGATTCCGGTCCCCGTACGCGCCGTCGATGCGGCGCACCGGCGGCCAGTACTTCCCCGCCCGGTCCACCCCGGCCGGGTAGGCGCCCACCGACCGCGGGTACGCGTGGGGCCACTCGTCACCGGACACCATCGCCGCGGTGTGCGGGGCGTTCGCCAGGGGGTTGTCCCCCGCCGGCCACTGGCCCGACCCCACCTTGTCGATCTCCGCGCGGATCGCGATCATCGCGTCGCAGAACCGGTCCAGCTCGGCCACGTCCTCGCTCTCGGTCGGCTCCACCATCAGCGTCCCGGCCACCGGGAACGACATCGTCGGCGCGTGGAAGCCGTAGTCGATCAGCCGCTTCGCCACGTCGTCCACCGTCACCCCGGTCGCCCGGGTCAGCGGACGCAGGTCCAGGATGCACTCGTGCGCCACGAGGCCCTTGTTGCCGGCGTACAGCACCGGGAAGTGCTGCCGCAGCCGCGCCGCCACGTAGTTCGCCGCGAGCACCGCCACCCCGGTCGCGCGGGTCAGACCCTCCGCGCCCATCATCCGCAGGTACGCCCACGGGATCGGCAGGATCCCCGCCGACCCGTACCGGGCGGCGGAGATCGCCGGCCGGTCGTCGTCGTGCGCCGCCCGCGGGTCGCCGGGCAGGAACGGCGCCAGGTGCGCCCGCACCGCCACCGGCCCGACACCCGGCCCGCCGCCGCCGTGGGGGATGCAGAACGTCTTGTGCAGGTTCAGGTGCGACACGTCCGCCCCGAACCTGCCCGGCTTGGCGAACCCGACCAGCGCGTTGAGGTTCGCACCGTCGACGTACACCTGGCCGCCGGCGTCGTGGACCTTCGCGCACAGCGACGCGATGCCCGTCTCGTACACGCCGTGCGTCGACGGATACGTCACCATGATCGCCGCCAGGGCGTCGCGGTGCTTGTCGATCTTCGCGTCGAGGTCGACCAGGTCGACGTTGCCGCCGTCGTCACAGCCCACCACGACCACCCGCATGCCGGCCATCACCGCGCTCGCGGCGTTGGTGCCGTGCGCCGACGACGGGATCAGGCACACGTCGCGGTGCCCCTCGCCGCGGGAGGCGTGCCAGGACCGGATGGCAAGCAGCCCGGCCAGCTCACCCTGCGACCCGGCGTTGGGCTGCACGCTGACCGCGTCGTAGCCGGTCACCTCGGCCAGCCACCCCTCCAACTGGGCGATCAGCTCCCGGTACCCGGCGGTCTGCCCCTCCGGCGCGAACGGGTGCACGTGCGCGAACTCCGCCCAGCTGACCGGTTCCATCTCGGTGGTCGCGTTGAGCTTCATCGTGCACGACCCCAGCGGGATCATGCCCCGGTCCAGGGCGTAGTCGAAGTCCGACAGGCGCCGCAGGTAGCGCAGCATCGCCGTCTCCGAGTGGTGGGTCCGGAACACCGGGTGGGTCAGGAAGTCCGACGTACGCGCCAGCGCCGGCGGCAGCGCACCGGCCGGCTCGCCCTGCGGCGACGGCACCCCGAACGCGGCGCACACGGCGTCCAGGTGCGCCCGGGTCGTCGTCTCGTCGCAGGAGATCCCCACCCGGTCGGCGTCGACCAGGCGCAGGTTCACGCCACGCCCGGCCGCGGCGGCGACCACCTCGGCCGCCCGGCCCGGCACGACCGCCGTGACGGTGTCGAAGAACGCGACGTCGGCGACCTCGACGCCGCCGTCGCGCAGCGCGTCCGCCAGCAGCGCCGCCATGTCGTGGGTACGCCGGGCGATCTCCCGCAGCCCGTCCGGGCCGTGGTAGACGGCGTACATGCCGGCCATGACCGCGAGGAGCACCTGGGCGGTGCAGATGTTGCTGGTCGCCTTCTCCCGCCGGATGTGCTGCTCACGGGTCTGCAACGCCAGCCGGTACGCCGGGTTGCCGTCGGCGTCCCGGGACACGCCGACCAGCCGGCCGGGCAGCATCCGCTCCAGGCCCGAACGCACCGCCAGGTAACCGGCGTGCGGCCCACCGAAGCCCATCGGCACGCCGAACCGCTGGGTGGTGCCGGCGGCGATGTCGGCGCCGATCTCCCCCGGCGGGCGCAACAGCGTCAACGCCAACAGGTCGGCGGCCACGGTCACCAGCGCACCGACGGCGTGCGCGGCCTGCACCAGCGCCGCGTGGTCGCGGACCGCCCCGGACGCCCCCGGGTACTGCAGGTGCAGGCCGAAGAACTCCGCCGGCAGGTCGTCGTGGACGACGTCGAGGACCCGCACGTCGATGCCGAGCGGCTCCGCCCGACTGGTGATCACCGCGATGGTCTGCGGCAGCGTGTCCGCGTCGACCACGTACACCGGGCTCTTGACCTTGCACGCGCGGCGGGCGAGGGTCATCGCCTCGGCCGCGGCGGTGCCCTCGTCGAGCATGGAGGCGTTCGCGGTGGCCAGCCCGGTCAGGTCGGTGACCATGGTCTGGAAGTTCAGCAGCGCCTCCAGGCGACCCTGGCTGATCTCCGGCTGGTACGGCGTGTACGCCGTGTACCAGGCCGGGTTCTCCAGCACGTTACGGCGGATCACCGCCGGCGTGTGCGTCCCGTGGTACCCCAGGCCGATCATGGACACGGCCACGGTGTTGCGGCCCGCGAGGGCCCGCAGCTCCGCCAGGGCCTCCTGCTCGGTGGCCGGCTCCGGCAGGTCCAGCGTCCCGTGCCAGCGGATCACCTCGGGGATCGCCGCGTCCATCAGCTCGTCGATCGATCCGTAACCGACGGTCTCCAGCATCCGGCGCTCGTCGGCCGGATCGGGCCCGATGTGGCGGGCGGCGAACTGGTCTGCGGTCATGGGCGGCGCTCCTGCAGGGGGCGAGGTCGACAGGTCGGCCTCCCCCTCTGTCGCGCCCGGGCGCTCCACAGTGCCTGCCCACGAGGTCCTTTTGCCTGAGAGGTTCCGGGGAGGATTTGCCCCTTCGGCGCCACCCCCCTGACGGGGGCGGTCTCTCCCACGTGGGTGATACCGGCATGGTCAACGCTACCAGCGCCCGGGATTCCCGCACCCGTCGTACCCCCGCCGGACGGTGGCCGGCTCCGCGTCGCCGCCTACAGCGCGACCGGGGCCGCGCCGGCGGGCACCGCACCGACCTCCCCGAACCCGGCCGCACCCGCACCCGCACCCACCAGACGGTCGGCCACGGCGGGCAGCAGCCGCCCCAGCGGCGCGTCGACGGTCAGCTGCGCGTACGCGTCGCCGCGGGTCGGGCCCTGGTTGACGATCACCACCGGGATGCCCAACTTCGCCGCCCGCAGCACGAACCGGCGACCCGACATCACCGTCAACGACGACCCCAGCACCAGCAGCAGCCGGGCGGCCTCCACCATCGCGAAACAGCGGGCCACCCGCGGCGCGGGCACCGTCTCCCCGAAGAACACCACGTCCGGTTTCAGCACCCCCGTGCCGCAGAACGTGCAGTCCACCGTCCGGAACCGGGCCACCGCCGCGTCGGGGAGATCCACGTCACCGTCGGGGTTGACGGCGTCCACGTGCGCCTCGAAGCCGGGGTTGGCCTCCCGCAGCCGCCGGTCCAACTCCTCCCGGGACGTCGCGTTGCCGCAGTCCAGGCACACCACCTCGTCCAGGCGGCCGTGCAGCTCCACCACACCCGTGCCACCGGCGGCGGTGTGCAGGCCGTCGACGTTCTGCGTGATGATCCCGTCGACCAGGCCGGCGCGTTGCAGCCGCGTCACCGCCCGGTGCCCGTCGTTCGGCTCCGACCGCGCGATCAGCCGCCACCCCACGTGGCTGCGCGCCCAGTAGCGGCGCCGCGCGTCCGCGTCCCGCGTGAACGCCTGGTACGTCATCGGCGTGTGCCGCCGCGCCGCGCCGCTGGGCCCCCGGTAGTCCGGGATCCCCGACTCGGTGGACAACCCCGCCCCGCTCAACACCACGACGCCGCCACCCGAGACCGGGCCGGCCAGCGCGTCGATCGTCTCCGTCACCCCACCCATGCTGCCTCAGCATCCCCCCGGCGACCACGAAAGGAAGGGCCCCCCGTTAACGCCTGTGGTAGAGGAAGGGCCCCCCGTTTAACAGCCGGCGCCGATAGGTTGGCGGTATGCGCGTCGTCATCGCCGGAGGACACGGCAAGATCGCCCGACTGCTGGAACGGGAACTCGCCGGCCGCGGTGACAGCGCCGTGGGCCTCATCCGCAACCCCGACCATGTGGCGGCGCTCACCGCCGCCGGCGCCCACCCGGTCGTCTGCGACCTGGAACACGCCTCCGTCGACGACCTCGCCGGCCACCTCGACGGCGCCGACGCGGTGGTCTTCGCCGCCGGCGCCGGCCCGGGCAGCGGCGCCGCCCGCAAGGACACCGTCGACCGGGCCGCCGCCGCGCTCCTGGCCGACGCCGCCCGGGCCGCCGGAGTCCGCCGCTACCTGCTGGTGTCCTCGATGGGCGTGGACAACGCCCCGGCCGCCGGCACCGACGACGTGTGGGCGGCGTACCTGCGGGCCAAGAAGGCCGCCGAGGACGACCTCACCGGCCGCACGGACCTCGACTGGACCGTCCTGCGGCCCGGACGACTCACCGACGACGAACCCACCGGCCGGATCACCCTGGCCCGCAGCGTCACCCCCGGCGCGGTCACCCGCACCGACGTCGCCCGCGTCCTGGTCGCCCTCCTGTACGCCCCGGACACCGCCGGACGGATCCTGGAACTCGTCGGCGGGGACACCACGATCGCCGACGCCGTCACCCACGCCTGACGCCCGAGGGGCGCGGCTCCCCCGGCCCGTCGGCGACGACCCGAGGTACGGCGGCGCGGACCGCCGAGGCCGAAGCCCCGCCCGCGACCGCCGTGCCCGTCAGCGTTGCCCGTGCCGCGGCAACGCACCCTGCACCGCCCCCGCCACGGCCGGAGCGTTCCCGTCGCGGGCCAACCGCTCCATCGTCCGCGCCAGATGCTCGCTGCCGTCGTCCAGGTGCCGGGCCGCCGACTGCATGTGCGAGATCATCATCTCGCCGTAGATACGCAACGCCTCCCGCGCGGCCACCGCGTCGTCGAACGTCGGCCCGGCGTTCGCGCGGTACTCCTGCACCGCCCGCTCCGCCTCCTGCCGCGCCTCCTCCGCCGCCGCCTGCACGTAGCTCTCGTACTGCACCCGGGCGTACTCGGCGACCCGCCGCGCGTAGTCGTGCGCCTGCGCGATGATCTGCTCGGCCTCCCGCTGCGCCGCGGACAGCAGGTTCACCTCCTTCGCCGCCGGCATCGCCGACGCCGCCGGGGCGCTCGGCAGCACACCGTGCCGGTGCAGCTCCAACTGGTCGTTGAGACGCTCGTTCTCCGCCCGCAGACCACCCACCTGCGCGGCCAACAGGTCCAACTCGTCGGCAACCTGCATCCGGAACCGGTCCACGTCGTTCGGGTCGTACCCACGCCGCGCGAACGACGCCGAACCGAACTCCCACCGGCGCACCCGGTCGGCGGTCATCCGCACCTGAACGCCACCGGAGACCTGCATCCCGTCATACCGACTGATCGGCGTCGCGCTCACTGGCCACCTCCGGGTTGTTGTTGTCCACCGCCGTCCGCCACGACGGCCCGTACCAGTGCTTCCCGAGCCCCTCGTGGTGCAGCTGACCGGCGTGGTAGCCGGCCCGGGTCAGTGCCGCCACGGAATGCGACACCATCTCGTCGGAACCGCACACGTACACGTGCCGCGATCGCCAGTCCCCGTCGACCAGCGCCCGGTCCACCGCGTGCGTGAACTCCCCCGGCCGGGCCACGTCCACGCCCACCACCCGGCTCACCGTCAACCACGGGTACGACGCGGCCAACTTGTCCACCGCCTCGTCGTCGTAGAACTCGCTGCGCGACCGGGCCCCCAGGTACAGGTCCACGGCGCGGCGGGAACTCTCCGCCGCGACCTGCTCGACGAGGGCCTTCATCGGCGCCCAGCCGGTCCCGGCGGCCAGCAGCAGCAGATCCGCCGGCCCCGCCGACCGCAACGTGAGGCGGTCACCCACCGGCGCCGCCAGATGAACCTGGTCACCGATCGCGCTGCCGTACACCAGCCGGGACGACACCGCGCCACCCGGCGCGGCCCGCACGTGCAGCTCCAACGTGCCGTCCACCCGCGGCGCGTTTGCCGGCGAGTAGTACCGCCACGACCGCACCGCCGGATGGGACACACCGACCGACTGGCCCGGCTGGAACGGCAACAGGTACTGCGGCCGCAGCGTCAGCACCGCCACGTCGAATCCGCGCCGGTCGTGGCCCACGATCTCCGCCACCCACCACGGCGGGTTGACCGCCTCCGCGGCCTGCGCGCCCTCGGTCATGACCTGGGCCACCAACCCGTACGCGGCCGCCCAGTCCTGCGCCAGCTCGTCGGTCCACTGCTCGGCCAGGAAGTGCCGCAACGTGGCCAGCAGGGCCTCGCCCACCGCCGCGTAGTGCTCGGCGCGGACGGCGAACTTGCGGTGGTCGGCGCCGAGGTCCTGCAGGAACCCCACCAACCGGTCCACCTGGTCCACGTTCGACACGATGTGGCCGAGAGCGGTGACCAGCCGGTCCCGCTGGCCCGCCATGTTCGTCGGGAACATCTGCCGGGTCTCGGGGTGCGCCAGGAACAGCGTGGAGTAGAAGAAGAGCGGCACCTGGTCGCCGTGCGCGGCGACCAGGGACCAGCTCTGCTTGAGTCGGGCGACGTCCACGCTCAGACGCCCGCCGGGTTACCGCCGGCCACCACCTGGTCCTGCACCTGGGCCAGCACCGCCTGCACGTCGGTGATGATGTCCGCCGGCACACCCAGCTCGGTCAGCGTGGCGGTCAGGTGCTCGCCCACCTTCACGTAGTGCTCCAGCGGGATGTTCAGCGGCTGGTGCGCCTCGGCCAGGCTGCGGCCGGTGTACTCGTTGGGGCCGCCGAGCACCACCGTCAGCATCAGCGCCAGGTGCCGGCGCTGACCCACCATGTCCACATCGGAGAAGTAGCCGGCCAGCTCCGGGTCGGCCAGGACCTTGTCGTAGAACAGGTCGACGGCGGCCTTCACGGAATCGGCGCCACCGATGCGCTGGTAGTGGGTGAGGGGGGCGGTCTCTTCGGTAACCGTCACGGTCGTTCCTTCCGGGGTAACGGGGGCGCGCGGGGTCGGCGCGAAGGGGCGTACGGCCGTCGGAATCCGGGAGCAACACCGGCGCCAAGGCGACCGCGTGTCGGACCATAGCGTGTCGCGCGTCCCCGGTCATGACCGCCCTATCAGCTTCCCGACAACAGTCCATGACGGAGAGTGATAATCTGGCCGGTCGAAAATCGACGGTCGGCAACGCCGCGGTCACACCCGGCCATCACGCCCGAGACGCGGTCCTCAACGGACATGCAGACTCCGGCAGCGAGAATCCCACCACCCGACAGGTCCGTGACCACCCGCGACGACACCACCACACACCCGCCGCCAACCCCGGCGGCCGTCCCGGGGCAGAACCTCCCCCACTCCCGGCACCACCTGCCGGCCGACCCCCCGACGACAACACACCGTCATCAGCGAACAGCAAAAAAGCCGGGCGCACCGCGCCCGGCTTTCGAGAGAACCGATGATCAACCCGCCCGGCGTCGCGCCCGACGCGCCGCCAACTCGTCACCCACCGGCTCCGCCGCCGGCTCCGGCACCGGCGCCGCCGCCGGCTCCGCCGGCAGATGCGACAGCGAACCCTGGATCTCCTTGAAGGCCCCACCGATCGCGATTCCGAACACGCCCTGCCCACCCTGCAACAGGTCGACCACCTCCTCCGGCGACCGGCACTCGTACACCGTCGTGCCATCGGAGATCAACGTGATGCCCGCCAGGTCCTCCACCCCGCGCGACCGCAACGCCTCGATCGCCTTGCGGATGTTCTGCAGGGACACCCCGGCGTCCAGGAGACGCTTCACCACCTTCAACACCACCAGGTCCCGGAACGAGTACAACCGCTGCGTCCCCGAACCCGACGCGTCCCGCACACTCGGCACCACCAGCGCCGTCCGCGCCCAGTAGTCCAACTGCCGGTAGCTGATGCCCACCGCCTGGCAGGCCGTCACACCCCGATAGCCCACGCCGGCGTCACCGTCGGTCACCGAACCCGGCGACCCCACCGACCCGTCCCAGCCCGTACCCGGATCTCGCGGCTCGTGCATCCGGACAACCTCCCCGCCCGTGCGGTGACACGTCGTTTCCGGGACGCGCACCCCTCGACACGGGCAACACTATCGCCGCCCTCGCTCGTTACCGTGGAGGAACAGTCGCGACACGCCGTACACCACGGCCGAAGATCACCCACCGCACCGGCACATCACCCACCGTGACGACCGGACCGGGCCCGAAACTCAGCCCGCGAAATCCTCCGGACGCACCTGGTCCAGGAACTCGCGGAACTTCTCCACCTCGTCCTCCTGCTCGTCGGGAATCACGATCCCCGCCTCGCTGAGGACCTCCTCCGCACAACGAATCGGCGCACCGACCCGCAACGCCAACGCGATCGAATCACTCGGCCGCGCCGACACCCGCACACCGTCACCGATCAACAGGTCGGCGTAGAAGACGTTCTCCTTCAACTCGGTGATCTCCACCGCCCGCAACGGAGCCTTCAACGCCGCCAAAACGTCCCGCAACAGATCATGCGTCAACGGTCGGGCCGGCTTGACCCCCTGCTGCTCGTAGGCGATCGCCGTGGCCTCGACCGCGCCGATCCAGATCGGCAGATAGCGGTCCCCCTCGACCTCCCTGAGCAGGACGATCGGCTGGTTGCTGGGCAGCTCCACCCGAACTCCGACCACGCTCAGCTCGCGCACCGCCGCCTCCGTGTCGTCGTCAACCTACGCACCGCGCCCTTCCCTGCACGGTACACGGACCGCGACACGGTCGTCCCATGCGCTACCTGCACCACGCCCGCGCCAGAAAGGGGTTACCCCGGCAAGCCTACGACACGCTTCCCGGGGCAGATCTTTCCGCTCGACACCGGCCTCACCGACCCAACGTCGACCGCAACCCCACCCGCACCAACGCCGCGTGCAACTGCTGCGACAACGCCACCAACTCCCGCGCCGTCTCCGCCGCCCGCGCCCGCGCCGCCGGATCACTCTGCCGCGCCAACGGCGCCACCAACTGCGCGAACAGACCCACCTCACGGTCCGCCGCCGACCGGTACCCCCGCAGGTGCCGCGGCTCCAACCCGTACGCCGCCAGACCCGCCACCGCCCGCGCGATGATCAACGCATCCGCGTCGTACCAACCCGGCGGATCCGACACCACCACACCCAGCCGCTCCAACTCCCCCAACGTCGAGGAGTCCAGACCGCTGCGCGCCACCAGATCAGCCCGGCCGAGCCGTACCTCCGACGACTCGGCCGTCTCCTCCGACGCACGCCCCGGCACCTCACCACCGGGACCCACCGCCACCAACGTCGGCCGCTGCCGACCCGGCGAATCCCCCGTCGCGTCCCACTCCGCGAGCTGATCACGGATCACCCGTAACGGCAGGTACTGGTCCCGCTGCGCAGTCAGCACGAACCGCAACCGCGCCACGTCATCCCACGAGTACTTCCGATACCCCGCCGCCGTCCGCTGCGGCTCCACCAGGCCCTCGGCCTCCAGGAACCGCAACTTCGAAATCGTCGTGTCCGGAAAATCCGCCCGCAACTCGGCCAGCACCTCGCCGATACTCATCAGCGGACGCGCCCGGGCCGACCCCGACGGCATGGAGGCCGCAGGCTCGTTCACCCCCGGCCGGCCTCCTCCTCCGGGCGCGGACCGGCGATGAACACCACCCGGAACTTACCGATCTGGACCTCGTCACCGTTGCTCAACGTGGCCGCCTCGACCCGCTCCCGGTTCACGTACGTACCGTTCAAACTCCCCACGTCCCGCACCGTGAACGTCCCACCGTCACGGTGGAACTCCGCGTGCCGCCGCGACACCGTCACGTCGTCGAGGAAGATGTCACTGTCCGGGTGCCGACCACTGGTCGTCACGTCGTGGTCCAACAGGAATCGAGCACCCGCGTTCGGGCCCCGACGAACCACCAGCAGCGCCATACCCGGCGGCAACGAACCGGACATCCGGCTCGGCACCACATCGGTGTCCGGTCCCTCCAGCACTTCGTCGAGCGAACCGAGATTGAGCGTCGAAGTGACGTCGAGTGGGGGGAACTCGTCGTCTGGCCGCGTCATGGGACCACCTCACGGATCTTTTTCGGTCGGCGTCGGGTAATGGCGGGTCTGGCCGCCGGGCGTACCACCACCCGGCGGCTGGCTCCCCGTGCCAGGGAAGGCAATTCCGCAACGCTCAACTCATGGTTTCTCGGTCAACTGGGCGAGCCTAGCCAGCGCCGAAATGCAGGGCAACCGGACGCGCGGAAACGACCCCCGCACCGGAAGCGGGACGCATCAGCTCTCGGTGAGCTCGCGATACGCACCCGCGGACAGCAGACCATCGACAGCCGAAGGATCGTCCGGCGTGATCTCCACCAACCAACCCGCACCGTACGGATCAGTGTTGATCATCTCAGGGGTGTCGCCGAGCGCCTCGTTGCGCGCCGCCACCGTCCCACTGAGCGGGGCGTAGATCTCCGACACGCTCTTCGTCGACTCGATCTCACCCAGCGACTCACCAGCCGCCACCACCGCACCGGACTCCGGCAACTGGACGAACACGATGTCACCCAGGGCGTCCTGCGCGAAGTGCGTGATGCCGACCCGGACAGTGCCGCCGTCGCCGCCGGCCACCCACTCGTGCTCGGCGGTGTACCGCAGATCCTCAGGAATCACCAGTCGCGTCCTTCATCCATCGGTGCACCGGCGACAGCACCGGTGCCGGCCGCGCCGGTCAGGAGACCGGACGGGCGTGTTCCAGCTTGATCGGCGCGTGCAGTGCCGAAACCTCGGCAACCTCACGATCCTCGACGATCACCGTACCGCCGTCGCCCGCAACCGACGCGACCACCCCGCCCGGAATGTTCAACGCCGTACGCATGGTCGCCGGATCACCGATCACCGTGATCGTGAACGGACCCGTCAACCGCCGCCCGTCCACCACCAACGAACCGCCCTCGGAGTCCAGGAAGTACGTCGACGCGATGATCCGCACCGTCGCCCGGTCCCCACCGGAGATCTGCATCGCCTCCGCGCCCGCTCCCCGCAACTCCTGCACCGCGTCCAGCACCCGCGACGCCGAGATCGCCTTCGCGCCGGCCTCGAACCGCACCGCCAGACCCGGACCCGTCGCCGGCAACGTACCGGCCAGGATCCCCAACTCGTCCGCGCGCCGCGTCGCCTCCTCCAACGCCGCCTGCCGGCCCTGCTCACCCGAGCGCAACTGCCGCTGGCTCTCCTCCAACGCCGCGATGTCCTGCCGCAGCCGGACCTCCCGCGAGTTCAGGTCGTACAGGATGCGCACCAGGTCCTCCTGCCGCGTCGCCACCGCGGTCGGATCCGTCGACGTCGTCCTGAACTGCACCACCAGCGTGAAACCCAGCAGCGCCAGCAGCACGCCGATCATCACCTCGGCCGAACTCCACCGCGACCGCCCCCGGGCCTTCCCCGAGCCGGCACCGTCGACCAGCCCGTCCTCCACCACCGACGGGTCCCCGGACTCCGGCTCCGGCACCTCGGGCACCTCGGGCACGACAACCGACTCCGCGGCACTCCGCAGATCCACCGTCGCCCCGTCGTCCCCCGGACCCCGCGCCGGCGGCTCCGACCGCTCCGGCGCCAACGGACTCAACTCGTCCGGATCCGGAGCCTCCGGACGCGGATCCGGCTCCCCCGCCGGCCCCGACGGGCGCCCCGGTCCCGCCGGCTGCGGCCAACCGGTGCCCGTCTCGGTGT
The DNA here is from genome assembly GCF_044465805.1 of Micromonospora sp. NPDC049497. Classification (NCBI taxonomy): domain Bacteria; kingdom Bacillati; phylum Actinomycetota; class Actinomycetes; order Micromonosporales; family Micromonosporaceae; genus Micromonospora; species Micromonospora sp. NPDC049497. The sequence continues at coordinate 173,464 of NZ_JBITMC010000013.1, forward strand.
GCTCGTCGCTGCTCATCGTCACAAACCTACGCCCGGAACAGGTGCCGGCGGATCGCCGCCACGTTGCCGAAGATGCGCACCCCGAGCACGACCACCACCCCGGTGGACAGCTGACCACCCACGCCCAACTGGTCACCCAGGTACACGATCAGACCCGCCACCAGCACGTTCGAGATGAACGACACCACGAACTGCTTGTCGTCGAAGATCCGGTCCAACTTCGCCCGTACCCCACCGAACACCGCGTCCAACGCCGCCACCACCGCGATCGGCAGGTACGGCTGCAACGCCGCCGGGACCTCCGGGTCGTACCACAACCCCAACGCCACACCGGCGACCAGCGCCAACACCGCGATCATCAACCACCTCCGGAGGGGCTGGGCGACGTCCCCGAGCGGGACGGCCCCGGACTGACGGAACGGTCAGCACCCGGCGGCGAGGGACTCGGGCTGACCGAAGGCTCCGCGTAGCGTAGCCGCGGGTCCGGAGCGGCCGGCAGAGTGAGGTCCTCCGCCTCCCGGATCCCGAACGACAACCCGGTCTCCTCGGCCACCTTGCGCATCGTCAACGCACTGCGACTCCGGTCGTACCGGTCGCGCATCTCCTCCGGGCCGATCGCCGACACCTCGTACGGCCCCGTCACCGGCCGGTAGTCCACCAGGATCGCCTGCCCCGCCTGCCGAATCGTCGACATCGCCGTCAACCGCTGGCCGTTGACCGCGATCGCCTCGGCGCCGGCCGCCCACAGGTCGTTCGCCACACCCTGCAGGTCGCTGTAGAGCACCTGCGACGGACCGACGTCCGCGCGGGTCACCGCGTCCTCGTCCTTGGGCGCGTCCGCCAGCCGCACCACGACGCCGTCCCCGCGCACCCGACCCAGCCCGGTCCCCGCCTCCAGGGTCCGCAACCGCGCCGCCTCCGAGCTGCCCAGCGCCGCGGCCCGCTGCCGGGCAACCTCCGCCCGCAACTGGTCGGCACGCTCCGACAGCCGGTCGGTCTCGCTCTCCCGCTGCTTGATCTGCTCCACCAGCCCCGAGCGCACCTGACTGCGCCCCGGCTCGTCCTCCATCGTCTGCCGGTAGGCCACCGCGAAGAGGAAGCCCAGCACCAGGACCACGACGAGGGTCACCGATCGCGCCGGCCACCGCCGCCACGCGGACCCGGACTGCGGATCCTCCCGGCGCCGGGCCGCCGCGTCGGCGTACCCCGGGTCCAGCGGGTTGCGGAACAGCTCGGTGAGGAAGTCCGGGGCGTACACCCGGTCGCCGCGGTTGCGGCCGTCACGGGGTGCGTCGGTCATCCCGCCACCCCCGCACCGCGTACCTCGCGTACGAGCCTCGCCGCCTGCACCACGTAGAGCGCCCCGGCCACCCAGTACAGAACCAGACCCCACCAGGCCAGCCCCCAGCCGATCGCCCCGGCCGCGGTCGCCGCGGCCGGCACCGCGGTGGCGAGCAGCAGGATCGGGAACGCGGCCAGCAGCAGGAACGTCGCCGTCTTGCCGACGTAGTGCACCGGCGGCGGGCCGTACCCGTAGCGGCGCAACACGGCCAGCGACCCGATCAGCAGCAGCTCCCGGGCCAGCAGCGCCGCGGTGAACTGCCACGGCACCACCTCCCGGGCGGTGAACGCGATCAGGGTGGCCAGGATGTAGAGCCGGTCGGCGAGCGGGTCGAGCAGCTCGCCCAGTCGGCTCACCTGCCGCATCCGGCGGGCGATCCAGCCGTCGACCCAGTCGGTGGTGCCGCCCACGGCGAGCACCACGATCGCGGCGACGTCGGCCCGGGCGACCAGCAGAAGGTAGAGGAAGAGCGGCACGCCGAGCAGCCGCACGAAGCTGATCACGTTCGGCAGGGTCAGCACCTGGTCGCCCACGGGTGCGGGACGGATGTCGTCACTGGCCCGCGGGCGCTCCTGCCGAGCCGGCCGACGCGACACCGAACCTCCTCCGCGACACGCTCCGGCGCCCCGACCGAGACGGGCGCGGCGGAGAGACGTGTGCACTGTCGGCCGGCGGACGCCGGCTCCCCCTGCAGCCCCGGAACGGGACCCTCCCCTTGACGCGGCCCGCGATCGACGTGATCGCGGGCCGGGTGAGTTGCGCTGCCACTATATCGGGCCCTCCCCATTCCGTTCGGGCCCGCGTTGCGGCGTTGGTGCCGTCTTCCTGGTGTTTGCGACGGTGGTCACTACCGCTAAGGCATCCTAGGACACTAGTTGCGGAGCGATCCGGCGTGACGACGACGTCAGGCGGTGCGGGCCGGAGTGCCGGGCTGCGCTGCCACGCTGCCCGTCGCGGCCTGGCCGAAGCAGACCAGCGCCTGGAGCAGCTCCTGCTGCACGCGCCCGGGCATCCGGTCCAGCACCGCCTGCAGGGCGGCGTGCCGCCGCTCGCGGACCTCCCGCAGCAGCGCGTCGGCCGCCGCGGTGGGGACCAGCAGCACCTCCCGCCGGTCCCGGGGATCCGCCATCCGCCGCAGCAGGCCGATCGCCTCCAGCCGGTCACAGAGCCGGCTCGCCGACGACGGCACCACGTCCAGCAGCTCGGCCAGCCGGTTCACGTTGGTCCCCGGCCGAACGCTGAGCAGGGACAACACCCGCAACTGCGTCGGCGAGACGGAGAGCTGGTGCCGGGAGACCGCGGAGTCCAGCACGCCGACCAACGCCTCGGCGGCCGCGTCGATCGCCGCCGGCAGATTCGGAGCTCGCTCCACCCGGTGTCCCCTGCGATTGTCCCGCTCGTGGTCGGCCACCGGCCCGACCGCGGGGTTCACCCGCCGTCCGGACCGGGACCACGCCAGTCCAGGCAGACCACGACCGCGTCGTCCCGCAGGTCGGCATCCACGTGGTAGGCGTGCAACTCGCGCATCACCGTACCAACCGCCTCGCTCGGCGGTTGCAACCGTGTCGAGCGCATGGCCCGCGCCATCGCCCGCTCGCCGTAGCTACCGTGGCCGTCCGGATCGGCCGCCCACACCCCGTCGCTGACCACGAACAGCCGGTCCCCCGGCGCGAGGTCGAGCTCCTGCACGTCGTACCGGGTCTCGGCGAACATGCCCAGCGGCAGTTGCTGCTCCAGCGCGACCGGGGTGAGCGCGCCGCCGCGTACGCGGACCAGCCGCGGTGAACCCGCGTCGACCGTGCGCACCCGCCCGGTCCGGGTGTCCAGCTCCAACAGGAGCGTGGCCACGAACCGCTCGCCGCGGTGCTGGTAGAAGACGGTGTCCGAGGCCAGCTCCGCCTGCTCCTCCAGGCTGCCCCCGGAGCGCCGGGCGTTGCGCAGCGCGTTGACGGTGACGGCGGTGAGCAACGCCGCCGACAGGCCGATGCCGGCGCCGTTGAGGACGCTGACGGTGAGCAGGTCGCCGTCGACCGACCAGTCGAAGTGGTCCCCGCCGACGGTGTACGCCGGTTCGAGCTGGCCGGCGAGGTCGAAGGTGTCGTGGCTGACGCTGCGACCGGGCAGCAGCTCCCACTGCATCTCGGCGGCCATGCTGAGCCGCTCCCGCCGCCGGGTCCGCCGGTAGCGGTCGGTCTCCCGGTCGGCGGCGCGCAGCGCCATCGCCAGGTCACCGGCGGCGTCGAGGATCTCGTCCAGGGTGCGGTCGTCCGGCTCGGCCGGCAGCTCGACCAGCAGGACGCCGAGCCGCTCACCCCAGACCGACAGCGGCAGGAACAGCCGGCAGCGGTCGTCCAGAGCCTCCCGGACCGGCTGCTGACTGGAGAAGCAGCGCTGGGCCACGCCCCGGAAGGCCAGCGACCCGGAATCGGGCAGGTCCCCGTCGAGGACCGGCCACAACCCGGCGATGCGGTAGTCGGCCAGGAACACGTCCGTCCGCAGCGCACCCAGCACCGACCGGATGGCCCGGTCGGCGGCCTCCGCCACCTGGTCCGGCGGTGCCGCGCGTACCGCGCGGGACACCGGGCCGGTTGCGTCCACCATGTTCCCCCCCGACAACACTTGCAGTCGGGCAAGCATCATACGGAGGCGTCGACCGACGCCACGGGCGGGCGTACACCTCGACGACGTGGCCCGCGACGGGCCGGGCGGCTCAGTCGGCGGCGCGGACGGCGACCCCGCCGTGGAAGGCGTCCGGCACCTCGGCCGGCGGGCCGTCCGGGCGCCAGGCGGTGATCGGCACGATGCCGTCGGAGGTGGGCGTCCAGCGGCCCAGCAGCGGCACGAACGCGGCCGGCGGACGCATCCGGAACGCCGGCCCCATCATGGCCAGCGCCTCCGGGTACGCCGCCAGTTCCTCGGTGTCGAAGTCCACCGCGAGCAGGCTGCCCGGCGCGGTCGCCTCGTACAACTCGTCGAGGGTGCGGGCCAGCGTGTCGTCGTCGAGGAAGGCCGCGAGCCCGAGGAACACCACACCGACCGGCCTGCGCCCCCAGCCCGGCACGAACCGGTGCAGCTGGGCGGGGTCGACCGTGCCGATGTCGGTGGCGTCGCCGAAGCCGTAACCGGCGCGGTCGCTGCCGGTGAGGATCTGCTGCCCGAGGCGGATCGTGACCGGGTCCACATCGGTGTAGAGGACCGTCGCTTCCGGGGCCGCCTCGTGGACGTTGCCCATCGTCGGCACGCCCCCGCCGAAGACGAGGAAGCTGTCCACGCCCTCGTCGGCGATGGCCCGTACCGCCCGGCCGAGGAACGCCCGCAGCTCCCGGAACACCGGTGCACAGGGCCCGTACGACTGCTCGAAGGCGCGCGCCGCCGCCACGTCCACCGGGAAGTGGTGCTCCCCACCCAACCAGAAGTCGATCATGCGCGCGGTGCTCGGCACGGTCGGCTCGTCCATCGACGACGCTCCCTCCCCGGTGGTGATGGTCAGCGTACCCACCGATCGTCCTGCGCGGTATCGCCCCGCCACGCCCCCACCGGCCGCGATACTGAGCGGCATGCGGGCGCGAGGTGGGCGGTGAACTCGGCGGACGGCGCGGCGGTGGTGGTCGGCGTCGACGGCTCCCAGCCGGCGTTGCGGGCCGTACGACTGGCCGCCGTCGAGGCCACGCGCCGGCACCGGCCGCTGCGGGTCGTGCACGGCTTCATCTGGCCGCTGCTGCACGTACCCGTGGATCCCCCGCCGGACAGCCCACCCGGCGCGGGCCTGCGCCACCAGGCCGAGCAGGTCGTTGCCGCGGCCGTCACCGAGGCCGAGGCCACCGCCCCCGGGATCCGGGTCTCCGGCGAGATCATCGACGGCGAGGCCGCCGCGGTGCTGGTCGGCGAGACACCCACGGCCGCGCTGGTCGTCCTCGGCGACCGCGGCCTCGGCGGCTTCTCCTCCCTGGTGGTCGGCTCGGTGGCGGTGCAGGTCGCCGCGTACGCCGACTGCCCGGTGCTGGTCGCCCGCGGTACCGACCGCGCCCACGGCCCGGTGGTGGTCGGGGTGGACGGCTCGGAGCTGTCCCGCCTGGCCGTCGCGTTCGCGCTCGAGGAGGCGTCGCTGCGCGGCGCGGAACTGGTCGCGGTGCACGGCTACCGGCACCCCGGCTCGGGCGGGCCGGGCGACATGCAACCCCTGGTGTACGACGAGACGCAGCTGCACGACGAGGAGGACCGGCTGGTCGCCGAGTCCCTGGCCGGGGCGGCCGACCGCTGGCCGGACGTGCCGGTGCGGCGGCGGACGGTACGCGGCCGACCGGCCGGCGTGCTCGCCGACGCCTCCCGCGAGGCCCAGCTCCTGGTGGTCGGCGGGCAGGGGCGCGGGGAGTTCACCGGGTTGCTGCTGGGGTCGGTGAGCCAGTCGGTGCTGCACCACGCCGACTGCCCGGTGGCGGTGGTCCGCGCCCCGCGGTGACGTCCCCGGCGGGCTCCGGCGGGTTGACCGGACCCTGCACGGGTAGACGACCGCGGTACGTCATCGGCGAGGAGACCGAGGAGGCAGTGATGCCAGGACCACGGCCGGGCAGCAACGCGTACGACAAGCAGCGGGCGCGCATCCGCAACGCCATCGACGACTCGGGGCGGCGGGTACCGGACGACAAGGCCAACGACGTCACCAACCGGATCCTCCAGGAGGACCGGGGACAGCGGGGCGTGATCCGCGGCGAGCGGGTGTACGGCCCGAAGAGCGAGCGCGAACCCGGCGACCCGACGTGAGCGCCGCCCGGCTCCTCGACGGGGCGATCGCCGGGGCGGTCGGGAGCACTGCCCTGAACATGGTGAGCTACCTCGACATGGTGGTCCGGGCGCGCCCGGCCAGCAGTACGCCGGAGGCGATCGCCGGCCGGCTGTCCGGGGTGGCGCACGTGGACCTCGGGCCCGAGGACCGGGCGGCCAACCGCCGCTCCGGCCTCGGGCCCCTGCTCGGGTACGGGTTGGGCATCGGCGGCGGCATCGGGTTCGCCCTGCTGTCCCGGGGGCGTCGGATGCCGGTGGCGCTGGCCACCGCGGTGCTCGGCGGCGGCGTGATGACGATGTCCGACGGCTCGATGACGGCCCTCGGTGTCACCGACCCGCGTACGTGGCGGCGGGCCGACTGGTTGGCCGACCTGGTGCCGCACATCGCCTTCGGGCTGGCGGCCGCCGCCACCTGGAATCGGCTGCGAGCGCCCTGAACGGGCCGGGGTCACCGACCCCGGCCCGCCAGGACAGAGGCCGGGGCGGTCAGCCCCGGCTCTCGTCGTCGGCGACCGGCTCCTCCGTCGGGCCGTACGGGGAGACCTGCCCCCGGGGCACGGGACGGCCGTCGTCGCCGTGCGAGCTGCCCTTGTTGAGCGGGAAGCCACTGGGCTTCGGGCCCTTGCTGTCCTGGCTGGTGGCACCCTTGGCGTTGCGCCGGAACTCCTGTTGCTGCGGGTTCGTCACGGGCCTCTCCCTCCGGGTGGACGACGGCTGTCCGCCGCCTGCCACAACCGGTTACCCGACGCCGACGGGCGCATGCGGAAAGGGCTAGGCGGGCACGGGACGGGTACACCCGGTGCGTGGGGGACGATCGGGCGACCGCGCGGGTGCTGCTGGAGCGGCGGGGCCGGACCTACGCCGAGGAGGCGGGGATCCGGTTGGCCGACCGGCCCGGGCCGCTGTACCAGCTGCTCGTGCTGACCACGCTGCTGAGCACCCGGATCCGGGCGTGTGTCGCGGTGGCCGCCGCCCGTGAGCTGTTCGCGGCCGGGTACCGGACCCCGGCGGCGATGGAGGCGGCGAGCTGGCAGGACCGGGTCGACGCGCTGGGCCGGGGGCACTACCGCCGGTACGACGAGCGGACCGCGACGATGCTCGGCACCGGGGCGCGGCTCTGCCTGGACCGCTGGCGGGGTGACCTGCGCCGGCTGCACGACGAGGCCGACGGCCAGCCGACCCGGATGCGCGGGTTGCTGACCGGGTTCCCCGGGATCGGGCCGACCGGCGCGGACATCTTCCTGCGCGAGGCGCAGACGGTCTGGCCGGACGTGCGGCCGTACGCCGACAAGCGCACCCTGGCCGGGGCGAAGCGCCTCGGCCTGCCCGGGTCCCCGGACCGGCTGGCCGGTCTGGTCGACGGCGCGGAGTTCGGCCGGCTGGCCTCGGCCCTGGTGCGGGTGGCGCTCGGCGAGGAGTCCGCCGGCGAGGTGACCCGCGCCGCGAGCGCCTGACGGCGGTCACTTGACGGTCTTGTCCCCCGGCTTGGTCAGGTGCCACACCAGCAGGGCCGCCAGGAGGGCGAGCACCACCAGTCCGCCGGACACGCCACCGGGATCGTCCGGGCTGCGTCCGGTGGTGCCGAAGTAGATCACCGCGAGCCCGGCCAGCACGGTCAGGAAGGTGCGCATTCCTCGGTCCTTCACGTACCGGACCGTAGGCGCCGCATCCGCCCGTCCGGGGCGATTCGCCGGTGCCGTCCCCCGTCCGGGTGGCCCTCAGTCGACCTCCAGGTCGTCGAGGGAGATCTTGTGGCTCATCAGCCACCGGGCCAGCGCCGACATCCCGAACAGCCACAGCGGGGCCGACTCGGTGGTGCCGTTGGTGGCGAAGATCGCGAACCGCAGGTCCGGCGCCCGGTACGCCTCGATCCGCCACCGGTGCTGCTTGTCCCTCCAGATCGCGGACGGGTCCATGCCCGCCACGCTAGGCGACCGGCACGGACCGCCGGGGCGGGTTGGGGGCGGTCCCGCGCCCTAGAGCGGGACGACTCCCCCGCCCAGCGCGCCCCGCAGGAGCATGAGCACCAGCGAGACGACGATCCCGAGCCCGATCAGGCAGCCGAAGCCGAACCACCCGGTGTACCGGTCGTGCGCCGGCTTCTGGTGGCGTCGCCACCACTCCCGATTCACCCAGGCGAGCACGCCGAGCCCGAACGGCAGCAGGCCCAACCACCACCAGAACCAGCGGGTCCCGGCGGCCGGCGCCGGCCCGAGGACCAGGACCGCGAGCCACCCCACCGCCAGCAAGCCGCCCAGCCAGCCGGCGGCGTCGGCCAGGCGATCGGTCAGGCCCCGGCCACTGGACCAGCGGTCGACGTCCCTGAGGCGGGTCGACCATTCGTCGTCGGCGGGTAGCGGCTCGACGACCGGGTCGATCGCGGCGTACCGCGTCCGGCCGTCGGGCACCGTCCACGTGATCACGGCGCCCTGCGGGTTCGGCCGCAGCTCGGGCTGCCGCCGGACCCACAGGAACTCCCCACCCGCCCACGCGTCGCCGCGCTGCCAGCTCACCACCCGGCCCGCCGCGAGGTCGCGGTCCAACTCGGCGGCGTCGACGTCCCGCGGCGCGGTCCACCACGCCAGGCCCGCCCACACCAGCCACAGCACCGGCAGCCCCCACCGCATCGCGACGTCGAGGACCATCCGCGCACAGGAGACCAGGGACGGTGACGCGGGATCGACGACCATGCCGGCAGCCTGGCAGATCCGGGCAACCGCCGCCGTCCCCCTAGGACCCCACCACCACGCGGGCGTCGTCGGGCAGCCGGCGGGTGGCGCCGCGCCGGTCCAGCAGTTCCAGCAGCGGTACGGCGACGCGGCGGGTGGTGCCCAGGGCCTGCCGGGCGGCGCTGAGCGTGAACGGCTGCGGCAGCGTCGCCAGGACCCGCAGCGCGTCGTCGACCGCCCCGGGCAGCAGCACCACGTTGTCGGCGAGCTTCAGCAGCACGCCGGCGCGGACGGCCGCCCCGATCTCCCGGGGACCGAGCCCCAGGTCGGCCAGGTGCGCGGCCTCCGGGGCGCGGAACGGCTGGTCGGCGTACGCGGCACGGACCCGGGTGACCGCGCGGGCCACCGGCTCGGGCAGCGCGTCGCCGGCCGTGGCGGTGACCCGCCCGGCGTGCAGCCGCAGTGGCGCCCGGACCAGGGCCTCGACCAGCGCCCGGTCGGGCAGGCCGAGGCGCTGCCGGAGCACCTCCACCGGGGCGCCCGGCTCCAGGGGGTGCTCCCGGGCGTGCCGGGCCACCTCCCGGGCGAGCCGGCCACCGAGGTCCCGCCAGTGGTCGGGGTCGGCGTACCAGTCGCCGGTGACCGGCCGGCCGTGCACCGGCACGCCCATCCGGGTCAGGTCGGCGGCCCGCACCAGTCGACGTCGGCGCAGCTCGCCCGGCAGGTCCGGTCGGCCGTCCAGGGTGGACAGGACCGTCGCGCGGGCCGTCGCGGCGCCGCGCCGGGACAGCGGCGGCGGAGCGACGTCCAGCACCGTCACCCCACCGGCGACGTGGTGCCGACCCGGGTCGCGCAGCAGCGCCCGGTCGCCGACCAGCAGCGGCAGCGGCCGGGCCAGCCGCAGCCGGGCCGTGTCCGGGCCGAGCGGGCGCACCCGCGCCGCCACCGCGGCGGACCCGACGTGCAGCATGAGGGTCGCCGGCAGGTCGCCGGCCGGGTCGCCGGCCAGCCGGACGTCGAGCAGGTCGGTGCGGCCGAACCGGCCGGGAGTGAGCAGCGCGTCACCGCGCCCGAGCGTGTCCCGGGGGGTGCCCCGCAGGTTCACCGCCACCCGGGCCACCGCCGCGACGGCGGCGTGCGGAGCGCCGAGGGAATGCAGGCCGCGGACCCGGACCGGCTCCCCGGTACCGGCGATCTCCAGCTCGTCGTCGACGCGCAGCCGGCCGGCGCCGAGGGTGCCGGTGACCACGGTGCCGCTGCCCCGCACGGTGAAGCTGCGGTCCACCCACAGCCGCACCGGGGCGTCGACCGTCGGCGCGGGCAACCGCGCGGCGAGCCGGTCCAGCGCCGCGCGCAGCGCGGGCAGGCCGGCGCCGGTCACCGGGCTCACCGCGACGGCGTCGACCGCGCGCAGCGAGGTCGACGCGAGCCGCTGGAGGCCGGCGGCCAGCGCCGGCCCCGGGTCGGCCAGGTCCGCGCGGGTCACCACCAGCAGCCCGTACGCGACCCCGAGCGCGTCCAGCGCCGCCAGGTGCTCGGTGGACTGCGGCATCCAACCCTCGTCGGCGGCGACCACCACCAGCGCGGCCGGTACCGGACCGACGCCGGCGAGCATGTTCGGCACAAACCGCTCGTGCCCGGGCACGTCGACGAACGCGACCGTCCCGCCCGACGGCAGGGTGGTCCAGGCGAACCCCAGGTCGATGGTCATGCCCCGGCGGCGTTCCTCGGCCCAGCGGTCCGGTTCCATCCCGGTCAGCGCGCGGACCAGGGTCGACTTGCCGTGGTCGACGTGCCCGGCGGTGGCCACCACGAACATGCTCAGCCGTCCCCGGGGACCCGCAGCACCGCCGCACGCAGGGTGTCGTCGGCGTCGGCGGGAACGCAGCGCAGGTCCAGCAGCAGCCGACCCCGGACGATCCGACCGAGGACCGGCGGAGCACCGGTGCGCAGCGGCTCGGCGTACCGCTCGGGCAGGCTCAGCGCCCACGAGTCCAGCTCCACCCCGGGCGCCCCGCCGCCGCCGACGACGGCGACGGACGGCACCACCTCGGCCTTGCACCCGTCGGCGGCGAGGGCGTCGCGCAGCCGGCCGGTGCGCTCCCGCAGCCGGCCCACGTCGGCGTGCAGGGCGGCGCGGGTGGGGGTGACCGGGTCCCCGACCGTCGCGGCCAGCGCGGCCAGGGTCAGCTTGTCCACCCGCAGCGCCCGCGCCAGGGGGTGCCGGCGCAGCCGGTCCACCACGTCGGCGGCGCCCAGCAGCAGGCCGGCCTGGGGGCCGCCGAGGAGCTTGTCGCCGCTGGCGGTGACCAGGGCCGCCCCGGCGCGCAGGGTGGACGCGGCGTCCGGCTCGTCGGGCAGCAGCGGATCCGGTGCGAGCAACCCGGAGCCGATGTCGGCGACCACCGGCACGCCCAGGGTGGCCAGCTCCCGGACCGGCACCGCCGAGGTGAAGCCGGTGACCCGGAAGTTCGAGGGATGCACCTTGAGCAGGAACCCGGTACGCGGGCCGAGCGCTGCGGCGTAGTCGTCGAGGGTGGTGCGGTTGGTGGTGCCCACCTCGCGCAGCCGGGCGCCGGTGCTTCCCAGCAGGTCCGGCAGGCGGAACCCGTCACCGATCTCGACCAGCTCACCCCGGCTGACCACGATCTCCCCACCGGCGGCGAGCGCGGTGGCGGCGAGGACCAGGGCGGCGGCGCCGTTGTTGACCACGTGCACCCCGCCCGCGTCGGGGACGGCGGCGGCCAGCGCGTCGAGGGCGTCGCGGCCGCGCCGGGCCCGCCGGCCGGTGCGCAGGTCGAGTTCCACGTCGGTGTGGCCGGTGGCGGCGACCACCGCGGCCACCGCGGCCGGCGACAGCGGGGCGCGGCCGAGGTTGGTGTGCAGGACCACCCCGGTCGCGTTGAGCACCGCCCGGGGCGCCGCCGCGGGCAGGGCGGCCAGTGCGGCGTCGCGTACGTCCTCGGGGGTGATCTCGCCGCGCCGCGCGCGGTCCTGGGCGGCCCGGACGGCGGCCCGGACCCGGTCCCGGCCGAGGGTGGCCGCCGCGGCGGCGAGCCGCGGCTCGGCCAGCAGCGTGTCGGTGCGCGGCACCCGCCGCCGCTGATCGGCGCCGCCGTCGCCTGTCACGTGACCCCCACCCTGCTTGGCGGAGACGGACGGGAATCGAACCCGCCTGGCCCGGGTCCCGGACCACACCGGTTTTGAAGACCGGGAGGGGCACCAGCCGCCTGAACGCCTCCGCCCAGCATTGGACCACAGTGCCGACGCGGGCGCGCGGCAAGGCGGCTACCCCAGGTCGGCGGCCCGGCGGTCGAGGCGCTCGCGCTGCGGCACCACCGTGTACCTCGGGTCCTTCGCCGAGGCGACCCCGCCGTGGAAGATGCCGAACCGGGTCGCCACCGACGCGGCCAGCAGCGCCGCCCCGGACAGCGCCGATACGGCGCGGCTGCGCCGCCCGAGCAGCCCGCCGGCCACCCCCGCCACGGTCAGCGCCCGCGCGGCACGCAGCAGCTTACCGGCCGTACCGGTGGTGTAGGGCTCGCTGAGCAGCCCGAGCCGGGTCTCCACCCGGTGCGAGCCGGCCAGTTCCAGGGCCGCGCCGGCCACGGCCATGCGCCGCGCCGGGCCCGCCTGCCCGCACGGCGCGGCGATCAGACCCACGGCGCCGCCGCTGGCCAGGGCGCTGCCCGCGAAGATGACCGGCAGTTCCGGGTACGCCTCGTGCCACGACGGGACGGCGGTGCCCGCCAGCAGCACGCCGGTGTACGTGGCCAGGGCCGGCGCGGTGGCCGCGGCGGCCAGCCCGGCGACCTGCCCGACCGGTGGGAGCACCCGCCGGGCGAGGCCGAGCAGTCCCCGCTCGGGCAGCAACGACGCCGCCTCGGCGATCGCCGCCACCCCGGCCGCCGGCCCGTACGCCGACAGGATCCACGTCCCGACCGACATCGGCGAGGTCGGCTTGGCGACCCGCAGCATGTGGTGGAACCGTTCCGGCCGGCCCAGGTCCTTGATCAGGAAGACCGCGCTGGCGCTGACCGCGCCCAGCGCGGTGACCCGCCCGGCCCGGCGCAGCGCCGGCCGGCCGGTGAGCTGCCCACCCGCCGCCAGCAGCGACGAGCCGGCGGCCAGCCCGCCGGTGAACAGGTACGCCGCGATGTCCCACTTCCACACCGGCGGCTTGAGGATCGGCCGCCCGTAGTACGAGGTGAACTCGGCCTCCGGGACGGCCAGGTCCTCACCGCCGCGCCGGCCCCGGCCGCGTCGCCGCCGGACCGGGTCCGGTGCGCGGGGCGGTGCCGGTGCCAGGCCGGCGCTCGCCGCGTCCGCGTCCCCGAGCGCCGCGGTGCCGTCAGCCGGTCCCCCGGTGGTCGCCGCGCCCCGGCGGACGTCGGACGCGTCGGTGGCGTCGAGGCCGTCGCGGTAGCGGCGGAACCGGTCACCGACCGGGCGGTCCGGGATCACGAGGAACCTCCGACGAACGCGGCGACGGCGGCCGCCGTCATCGCCAGGGCGGCCAGGCCGGCCCGCTTCCACATCGCCGGCAGGTCCCGGGTGGTCACCACCGGATCGGGCGGCAGGCCGTACACCTCGGGCTCGTCGAGCAGCAGGAAGAACGCGCCGTCGCCACCCACCCCGTCGGTCGGGTCGTGCCCGTACAGGCGGGCCTCGGTGACGCCCCGCTCGTGCAGGGTGGCGACCCGCTGCGCCGCGCGGTCCCGCAGTTCGTCCAGCGGGCCGTACTGGATGGACTCGGTGGGGCACGCCTGCGCGCAGGCCGGTGTGTTACCCGCGCCGATCCGGTCGTAGCACAGGGTGCACTTCCACGCCCGGCCGTCACCCTTGCGCTGGTCGATCACCCCGTACGGGCAGGCGGAGACGCAGTAGCCGCAGCCGTTGCAGATGTCCTCCTGCACCACCACCGTGCCGAACTCGGTGCGGAACAGCGACCCGGTCGGGCACACGTCCAGGCAGGCCGCGTGCGTGCAGTGCTTGCACACGTCGGACATCATCAGCCAGCGGAAATCGGTGCGGGACTCCGCGCCGGTCCCCCGGCCGGGTGGCGTCGACCCGGGCATGCCGAGGAACTCCGGGCCCGCCGCCCCGTTCGCGGTCGCGTCGGTGCTGCCGGCGGCCATCCGCGCCGCCGCGTCGGAGGCGCCGGGCGGCACGCCCGGGTCGGTGCCGCTGGGGTTGCCGGTGCCGGCGGCCACCGCCGCCGACGACGCGCTCACCGAGCCACCCGTCGGGGTTCCGGCGAACGGCGGCGTGCGGTGCCCCGCCGGGAGCGGTTGCTCGATGAACGCCACGTGCCGCCACGAGTTCGCGGTCAACGCGCCGGTGTTGTCGTACGACATGCCGAGCAGGTCCAGCCCGGAGCCGGGGACGTCGTTCCACTCCTTGCAGGCCACCTCGCACGCCTTGCAGCCGATGCAGACGCTGGTGTCGGTGAAGAAGCCCATCCGGGGCGGCGCGGAGGTCCAGCCCGCGTCCGGCGCCGGGTCCAGCGGCCCGTACAGGCTGTTCGGGTCAGGAAGCATCGCGGTCCTCCCGGTCGCCGCCGTCCGCGCTGCCGGCGGTGAACGCGCCGGGCGTGAGCGTCGGGGCCGGCCGGCCCGCGACGATACCGGCCCGCCGTTGGTAGTCGGCGACCAGCTCGAGCAGCGCCGGCCCGGTCGGGCGGCGACCCGGCCGCACGTCACAGGTGCCGACCTTGCTCTCCTGGATGAGCACGTTCGGGTCCAGGGTGATCCCGAAGAGGTCGTTGGCCGAGTCGCCGGTGACCAGGCCCTGAAAGCCGAAGTGGTACGGCAGCCACACCTGGTGGATCACGCGGCCGTCCACCCGCAGCGGGGTGAGCCGGTCGGTGACCAGCACCTTCGCCTCGATGACCGCCCGACCGCTGACCAGGTGCGCCCAGCCCAGGTGGTCCAGGCCGACCTCGGCGGCCAGCTCCGGGGACACCTCCACGAACATCTCCGGCTGCAACTCCGCCAGGGGGCGCACGTTGCGGCTCATCGCGCCGGCCGTGTGGTGCTCGGTGAGCCGGCTGACCGTGAACACGTACGGGAACACCTGACTGTGCTCCTGCGGCGGGCTCGGGTTCACCGAGTTCGCCGGGTGCGCGTACACCTTGCGGGTCGGGTTGGCCTGCTGCCGGTACAGCGGGTTGCGCACCGGAGACTCGGCCGGCTCGTAGTGCGTCGGCAGCGGCCCGTCGAGCACGCCGCTGGGCGCGTACAGCCAGCCCTTTCCGTCGCCCTGCATGACGAACGCGTCGTCACCGGCGATGCCCTCCGGACCGGCGGCGCCCTCCGGCGGGCGGTACGTCGGGGGCTTCGTCTTCTCGAAGTCCGGCACGTCGTACCCGGTCCACTCGCCCTTCTCCGGGTCCCACCACACGTAGCGCTTGCGCTCACTCCACGGGCGGCCCTCCGGATCGGCGGAGGCCCGGTTGTAGAGGGTGCGCCGGTTCGCCGGCCACGCCCACCCCCACTCCGCAGCCACCCAGTCCTGCTCGTGGCGGCTCCTGCGCCGGGCGGCCTGGTTGACGCCGTCGGCGTACACCCCGGCGTAGATCCAGCAGCCGACCGCCGTGGACCCGTCGTCGCGGGCCTCGGCGAAGGACGACAGCGGGCGGCCGGTCGCCACCTCGTACCCGTTGATTTCGCGCAGGACCGCCTCGGCGCTCGGCTCCGCGTGCGGACCGTGCGTCGGGTAGTCCCAGGCCAGGTCCAGCAGCGCCCGGTCGCGGGGGTTGGTCGAGCCGGCCAGCTTCTCCCGCAGCTTCCGCCCCAGGTGGTAGAAGAACCACAGCTCGGAACGGGCGTCGCCGGGGGGCTCGACCGCCTTCTCCCGCCACTGCACCAGGCGCTGCGTCTGGGTGAAGGTGCCCTCCTTCTCCACATGCGACGCCGCCGGCAGGAAGAACACCTCCGTGCGGCACTCCTGCGGCGCGATCTCGCCGGTGGCCACCTCCGGCCCGTTCCGCCAGAACGTGGCACTCTCGATCATGAACAGGTCGCGGACCACCAGCCAGTCGAGGTTGGCCATGCCCAGGCGCTGCGCCCGGCCGTGCGCCGAGCCGACCGCCGGGTTCTGCCCGAGCAGGAAGTAGCCCTTCACCTTGCCGTCGATCATGTTCAGCACCTGCTGGTAGGTGCCGTGGTCACCGGTCATCCGCGGCATGTAGCCGTAGCAGAAGTCGTTCTCCGGCGTCGCCGCGTCACCCCAGTACGCCTTCAGCAGGCTCGCCGCGTACGCCCGGGCGTTGCCCCAGAAGCCCTTCTGGCCGGGGTGCCGGATGCTGTCCACCCACGCGTCGAACGTCGGGTGGTCGGCGTGGTGCGGCATCGGCAGGTAGCCGGGCAGCAGGTTGTACAGCGTCGGGATGTCCGTCGACCCCTGGATGGAGGCGTGCCCGCGCAGGGCGAGGATCCCCCCGCCCGGCCGGCCCATGTTGCCGAGCAGCAGCTGGATGATCGCGCCCGTGCGGATGTACTGCACTCCCACGCTGTGCTGCGTCCAGCCCACCGAGTAGATCAGGCAGCCCGTGCGCTCCCGGCCCGAGTTCTCCGTCCACGCCCGGGCCAGCTCCAGGAACCTCTCCTGCGGGATGCCGCAGACGCGCTCCACCATCTCCGGCGTGTACCGGGCGAAGTGCCGCTTGAGGATCTGGTAGACGCAGCGCGGGTGCTGCAACGTCTCGTCGCGCTGCGTCGCGCCGCTGACCGGGGCGCCGTGCGACTCGTGCTGGAGACCGGCCGCGCTGTCGCGCTCCTTGCCGGTGTGTCCGCTGCCCGAGTCGGTCTCGTGCCCCGCGTACTGCCAGCTGTCCTGCACGTAGCTGCCGGTCTCCGGATCGAAGCCGGAGAAGAAGCCGTCGCCGTCCTCCGTGTCACCGAACCGCTCGCTGACGATCGTCGCCGCGTTCGTGTACGCGAGCACGTACTCCCGGAAGTCCAGCTCGTTGGTCAGGATGTAGTTGACGACGCCGCCGAGCAGCGCGATGTCCGACCCGGCGCGGATCGGCAGGTAGGTGTCCGCGACGGCGCTGGTCCGCGTGAACCGCGGGTCGACATGGAAGACCCGGGCGCCGCGCCGCTTCGCCTCCATCACCCACTGGAAGCCCACCGGGTGGGCCTCGGCCATGTTCGAGCCCTGGATGACGATGACGTCAGCGTTGGCGACGTCCTGCTGGAAGTCCGTCGCACCACCGCGACCGAAGCTGGCCCCCAGACCGGGGACGGTGGCGGAGTGTCAAATGCGGGCCTGGTTCTCGATCTGGAGCGCCCCCATCGCCGTGAACAGCTTCTTGATGAGGTAGTTCTCCTCGTTGTCCAGCGTCGCCCCACCCAGGCTGGAGATGCCCAGCGTCCGGTTGAGCGGCCGGCCGTCGCCGTCCACGTCCTCCCAGGTCTCCTCGCGCGCCGCGAGGATCCGGTCGGCGATCATGTCCAGGGCGACGTCGAGGTCCAGGTCCTCCCACTCGGTCGCGTACGGCCGGCGGTAGCGCACCGTCGTCTCCCGCAGCGGGCTGGTGACGAGGCTCCTGCTGGCCGAACCCTTCGGGCAGAGGCGTCCCCGCGAGATCGGGCTGTCCGGGTCGCCCTCGATCTGGGTGACCCGTCCGCCGGAGTGGAACACCCGCTGTCCGCAGCCCACCGCGCAGTACGGGCACACCGAACGCGCGACGCCGTCGGCGGTCTCCGTGCGGGCGGTGAGGTCGGCCGAGCGGGCCGACTGCGCGGCAGCACCCCGGCCCAACGGGTCGGTGCCGGTGAGCTGCCGGTAGACCGGCCAGCCCTCGATGAAGGTCCGCAGACCCATCGCGCCACCTCCCCCGGCCTCGAACGCCGACCCCTCGAACATAGGGCAGCCGCCCGGAGTCCGCGAGTCAAAAGTACGGAGACAGTGCCGCCCCGGGGCCCTGACGGGCACCGGGGCGGCACGAGGTGTCGGTGTGCAGGTCGCCTCTCGGCGAGTGGCACGGCGCGGCTCCAGCCGAACGGTATTCCGCGACGGCGATTTAGGTGA
>NZ_JBITMC010000014.1:0-159314 GCF_044465805.1 Micromonospora sp. NPDC049497
TGGCTTATCAAGCACCCTGTTGAGTTCTCAAAGAACAACCACACACCATCCGGCATCCCACTCACGCAGAACCCATCCGGGGCATTTCGTCCGTCTCACACCCGCCGCTCTCGCGCCGGGCACTTTTACTACGTTACCCGGCGGTTTTCGCTGTGTCAAACCGTTGTTTCGCGGTTTGTCATGCTTCCAACCCTTTTCCGGGCACCACGAAGATAATGGCTTGCGCCGCTTCCCTCGTGGCTTTCGGCAGGCCGGCCGCTCGCGGTGTCCCGCTCGCTCGCCCGGTGCCCTGCCGGTCGACAACCTTACCCGGTCGGTCTCGCCTCACCAAATCCGCCTCGCGGCGAGTTCGGGGCACCGCCCGTACCGGCTCTGACAGGTGACAACCCGTCCGACCCGGAGGTCATTCCCGCGCTCCGGCCTTCAGGTCTTTCGCCTGTTTCGTCCGTTCCGCGCTGACAGAGAGAAAGTTACGCGCCCGGCGGAGTGATCGTCAAATCCGCCGGGCGCGTCCCGCGTCACACTGTCGTCGTACGGCTATCTCGCAGCTCAACGCCCGCGAAGGAGCGCTTGCCGCGGCGCAGGACCAGGTACCGGCCGTGCAGCAGGTCCTCCGGCGTCAGCTGCGCGTCGACCTCGGACACCCGGGTGTTGTTGACGTAGGCGCCACCCTCCGCGATGACCCGCCGGGCCTCCTTGAGGCTGGGCACCAGACCGGACTCGCGCAGCAGCCCGGCCACGTCGGGCAGCTCGGTGAGGTGGACCAGGCCGGCCTCGGTCAGCGCGGCGCGCAGGGTGGTCGGTGTCAGCTCCTCCAGGGAGCCGCGGCCGAAGAGCGCCTGGCTCGCCGCGACGACCTGCGCCATCTCCCGCTCACCGTGCACCAGCGTGGTCAGTTCCTCGGCGAGCGCGCGCTGGGCCGCACGGGCCGCCGGTCGCTCCGCCGTCTCCTTCTCCAGCGCCTCCAGCTCCTCGCGGGAGCGGAAGCTGAAGCACCGCAGGTAGCGCCCGACGTCGCGGTCGTCGACGTTGACCCAGAACTGGTAGAAGGCGTACGGGCTGGTCATCTCCGGGTCGAGCCAGATGGCGCCGCCCTCGGTCTTGCCGAACTTCGTCCCGTCGGACTTGGTGACCAGCGGCGTGGTGAACGCCTGGACCGGGCCCGCGCCGCGCCGGCGCACGTAGTCGACGCCGGCGGTGATGTTGCCCCACTGGTCCGAGCCGCCGAACTGGAGCTGGCAGCCGTGCCGGCGGTGCAGCTCGAAGAAGTCGTGGGCCTGGAGCAGCTGGTAGCTGAACTCGGTGAAGCTGATGCCGCTCTCCAGCCGGGCCTTCACCACCTCGCGGGCCAGCATCTTGTTGACCGGGAAGTGCTTGCCGACGTCGCGGAGGAACTCGATGACGGACATCTCGCCGGTCCAGTCGAGGTTGTTGACCAGCTGCGCGGCGTTGGCGCCCTCGTACGAGACGAAGGGGGCGAGCTGGTCACGGATCCGGGCGACCCAGCTCTCGACCACCTCCGGCGGGTTCAGGGTCCGCTCGGCGCTCTCCTTCGGGTCACCGATCTGGCCGGTCGCGCCACCGACGAGCAGCAACGGCCGGTGACCGGTGAGCTGGAGGCGGCGGGCCGTGGTGACCTGCATGAGGTGGCCGACGTGCAGGCTGGGCGCCGTCGGGTCGAAACCCACATAGAAGGCCGCCGCCCCGCCGTCGAGCAGCTCGCGCAGCTCGTCGAGGCCGGTGGAGTCCTGGATCAGGCCTCGCCACTGCAGGTCATCGGTCAGGGAGTCCCGCCGGGGCGGCGGGAGGCTGCTGTCGGTCACGGTCACCGATTCTCCCCCATGACCGGCGGCCGACCGTACCGGGTTTACCACTCCGGTCCCCCGCTACGCTGGCGGCGCCGTGATCGAGGAGGGGTTGACCGTGGAGATGCCGAACATGACGGGTGGTTTCGTGGCCCTGCTCGGCCTGGAGTTCGACGAGGTGAGCGGCGACCGCGTCGTCATCCGTTGGCGGGTCCGCCCGGATCTGCACCAGCCCTTCGGCATCCAGCACGGCGGCGTGTACTGCTCGGTGGTAGAGACGGCGGCCAGCGTCGGCGGGTCGCTCTGGCTGGGTGACCGCGGCCAGGTGGTCGGCGTGTCGAACCAGACCGACTTCCTGCGCGCGGTCCGCGAGGGCCAACTGACCGCCGTGGGCACGCCGGTGCACCGGGGCCGCAGCCAGCAGCTGTGGCAGGTCGAGATCACCGACGACACCGACCGCCTGGTGGCGCGCGGGCAGGTCCGGCTCCAGAACCTCTCCGCTTCCTGACGTCGCCGGGCCCGCGCCGCCGCCGTCGGGCACGGTCGGGGGCTGCGGGCCGTACGCGGGGCTGATCGGCGTTCGCCTTATCTGACCCGTTCTGCGCCGATATGGTCGCGTCGATGACGCCGCCCGCCGCGCCGCCCAGGTGAGGAGACTCCTCGCCGGGACGCTCGGCATCCTCTCCGCCGTCGGCGGCTTCGTGGACATCGGTGACCTGGTGGCGGCGAGCCAGGCGGGGGCGCGCTTCGGCATGGCGCATGCCTGGGTGCTGCTGCTGGGCGTGGTCGGGATCTGCGCGTACGCGGAGATGGCCGGACGGATCGCGGCGGTGAGCGGCCGGGCGGTGTTCGACCTGGTCCGGGAGCGCCTCGGGGCGCGGGTGGCGCTCGTCAACCTGATGGCGTCGTACCTGGTCACGGTCCTCACCCTGGCCGCCGAACTGGGTGGGGTGGCGCTGGCCCTGCGGCTGGCCACCGGGGTGCCGTACCTGGTGTGGGTGCCGGCGGCCGGGCTCGCCGTCTGGCTGGTGCTGTGGCGGATGCGGTTCCAGCTGATGGAGCGCGTGTTCGGACTGGCCGGGCTGGCGCTGGTGGTCTTCGCGGTGGCGCTGTTCTGGCTGCCGACGGACTGGGCGGCGTTGGGGCGCGGCGCGCTGCACCCGGGTGCGGCCGGCGAGGGGTGGGGCGCGTACTGGTTCGTGGCGGTGGCGCTCTTCGCCTCGACGGTCAGCCCGTACGAGGTGTTCTTCTTCTCCTCCGGCGGCGTGGAGGAGCGGTGGAGCGCGGCCGACCTGGCCGACGCCCGCTCGGGCGTGCTGATCGGGTTCCCGGTCGGCGGGTTCCTCGCGCTGTCGTTGATCGCCACGGCGACCGTGGTGCTGCACCCGGCCGGGGTGTCGGTCACGTCGCTGGACCAGGTGGCGGCCCCGGTGGTGCTCGCGTTCGGCGCGGCGGGGCTGGCGGTGGTGGCGGTGGGGTTCTTCGCGGTCACCTTCGGCGCCGCGCTGGAGACCGGGCTGTCCGCGGCGTACGCGGCGGCGCAGTACTTCGGGTGGCAGTGGGGCAAGCGGGTCCGGCCCCGGGAGGCGGCCCGCTTCCACACCGTGCTGCTGGTCAGCGTGCTGCTCGGGGTGCTCGTCCTGTTCACCAGGGTCGACCCGGTGACGCTGACCGAGTACATGCTGGTGGTCAGTGCGGTGGCGCTGCCGCTGACGTACCTGCCGATCCTGGTGGTGGCGAACGACCGCACCTACCTGGGCGACCGGGTCAACGGCCGCTGGCTCAACCTGCTCGGCGCGGTGTTCCTGGCGGTGGTCCTCGCCGCGTCGCTGGCCGCGGTGCCGCTGGCGATCGCCGCGGGGTGGGGCCGGTGAGGATCCAGCTCGTGCAGCACCTGCTGGACCGGCAGATGGTGGACTCCACCGGGCGGCCGGTCGGCAAGGTCGACGACGTGGAGTTCGCGGTCGGCGAGGACGGGGCGGCGTACGTGCACACGCTGCTCAGCGGGCCGGGTGTGCTCGGCGCGCGGGTCGGCGGCCGGGTCGGCCGCATGCTGGTGCTGGCCGCGGAGCGCTTCGTCACCGACCGGCCGATGGCCCCGGCGCGGATCCCGTTCCGGCTGGTGGAGCGGGTGGACAGCGCGGTGTGGCTGCGCGTACGGGCCGAGGACCTGCCCGGCTCACCGGTGGAGGAGTGGCTGCGCCGGCACCTGATCGAGCGGATACCGGGGGCGGGCCGTGCGAGCGGGTGAGCTGGTGGGACGGACGGCGTACGACCATCGGGGCCGGCGGCTCGGGCGGGTGGTGGACGTGGTGGTGCGCGGCGCGGTGCCGGACGGGCCGCTGCGGCTGACCGACCTGGTCGTCACCGCGCACTGGTACGGGCGGCTCGCCGGCCGGTTGATCGGGCCGGAGCGGCACCCGAGGGGGCCGTGGGCGATCCGGGCGGTGGCCCGGCTGCTCGGCCGCAGCACGGTGCAGGTGCCGGTGCACCGGGTGCGGTTGGACCCGCCGGTGCCCGGCTTCCCGGGCGGCGGGGCCGGCTGAGCGTCAGCTGCGGGCTTCGTCCAGCACCGGCGCGGCGTCCGGCTCCTCGTCCTCGGCGGTGTTCTCCCGGTGCAGCCGGACCTCGGTGATCGCGTGGTGGTCGATGCGGGTCACCGCCAGCGTCCACCGGTCGACGGTGACGCTCTCCCCCGCTGCCGTGGGTATGTGGCCCAGGCAGGCGAGGACCAGACCGGCGATGGTGGTGTAGTCGCCGCTGGGGCGGCCCGGCAGCTCCACGCCGAGGTCGATCAGGTCGTGTACCGGGAAGGTGCCGGGCAGCACCGTCGTGCCGTCCGGCTCGTGCCGCACCGAGTGCACGTCCCGGTCGGTCTCGTCGTAGATCTCCCCGACGATCTCCTCCAGGATGTCCTCCAGCGTGACGATCCCGTCGACCGCGCCGCGCTCGTCGACCACCAGGGCGATGTGCTGCCGCTCGGCCTTGAACTGGCGCAGCGCCTCCACGACCGGCAGCGAGTCGGGCAGCAGCATCGGCGGGCGGGCGCACTCGTCGACCGGCCGGTCGTCCGGCACGCCGACGAGGTCGCGCAGGTGGATCACGCCGATCGCGTCGTCCAGGCCGCCGTGGCGGACCACCGGCGCCCGGGAGTGCCCGGTGGCCGCGAGGACGAGCCGGGCGGCCTCGGCGGTGGTGCCGCTGTCGAGCGTGAAGACCTGGAGGCGGGGCACGAGGACAGCCTTGAGCTGCCGGTCGGCGATCTCCACCGCGCCGGCGATGATCGTCCGCTGCTCCTTGGTGAAGCCGTGGTTGCCCGCGACGATGTCGCGCAGCTCGTCCGGGCCGATCTCGTCGGGCTCGTGCTTCGGGTTCAGACCGACGAGCCGGACGACCAGGTCGCTGGTGGCCCCGAGGGCCCACACGGCCGGTCGGGTGAGGGTGGCCAGCACGTCCAGCGGCCGGGCCACGAGCAGGGCCCAGCGCTCGGCGGCCTGCATGGCGATCCGCTTGGGGGCCAGCTCGCCGAAGACCAGGGTGACGAACGTCAGTACGAGGGTGACCAGCACGATGGCGACCGTCTCGGCCGCGCCGCCGAACACGTCCAGCAGCGGCACCAGCGGCCGGGCCAGCGACACCGCGGCGGCGGCCGAGGCGAGGAAACCGGCCAGGGTGATGCCGATCTGGATCGTGGCGAGGAACCGGTTCGGGTCCTTCGCGAGCCGGGCCAGCACCCGGCCGGCGCGGCTGGTCCGTTCCAGCCGTTGGATCTGGCTGTCCCGCAGCGACACCAGGGCCATCTCGCTGCCCGCGAAGACCGCGTTGAGGATGACCAGGACTCCGACCAGGGCCAGTTGGCTCCAGTAGCTCTGCAACCCGGTTCTCCCTCACACGGACCGCGCCGCCGGGCGCTCCGGTGGCGCCGCCGGGCGGAGAGCCCGCCGGCGTACGCGCCATTGTGCCCACCGGTCGCGGTGCCGAACCCTCCCGGCGGGGTGACGCCGACGCGTCAGGCGGCGGCCGGCAGGTCCAGGACGTACGCGTCGCCCTCGGGGCGGAACCCGAGCCGGTGGTAGTAGGGGGCGACCATGCCGGGCGGGCTGACCACCCGACGGAAGCCCCGGTCGGTGAACAGCCGGCTGCTCCGGTAGACGAACTCGCCGGGGGTGAAGTCCCGGAACCGCCGGGTCACGTAGTCCAGGTCGACCTGCGCCACCCCGCCCGGCTCGGCGTGCGAGAGCACCACCCCGACCACCTCGTCGGCCTTCATGACCACGAACGCCGAGCGGTCCCCCGCCGGCTCCCACCTGAAGCCGGGGTTGAACCGCGCGATGTCGGCGGCGTGCACCCGCAGGGTGTGGGCCAGGAACTGGTCGTCGACGCCGACCTCCACCACCTGGTACGTCGCCTCGTCGTGGCGGGTGGCGAGCATCTTCCGCAGGTACCAGACGTTGATCACGGCGAGCACCACGTTCAGCCCGACCATCGGCCAGACCTCCACGGCGGCGTTGTAGCCGATGAGAATGAGGCAGCCGATCAGGTTGAGGGCGCGCAGCCGGAGGATGCGCGTCTGCAGCAGCGACCAGACCAGCAGCGCGGAGCCGGCCCAGCCGGTCAGTTCCAGCCAGTTCACCGGAGGGACAGTAGTCCCTGCCCAGGTCAGGCCGCCAATTCGAGGACCCACTCCGCGACGTCGTGACCCCGGCCCGGCGCGAAGCCGTGGTCCTCGCCGCGGACGACGAAACCGCACTTGCGCAGGACCGCCAGCGAGCCGTGGTTGTCCTTGGCCGCGCGGGCGTGCACCGGACGCTGCGGCAGCTCCCGCAGCAGCGCGCCGAGCGCCCGGGTCGCGTACCCCCGGCCCCAGTGCGCCCGGTCGATCCAGTAGCTGACCTCGGTGCGCTCACCCACCGGGAAGGCGAGCACGTAACCCACCACCGTGCCGTCGACGGTGACGGTCCAGGACCTGTTCGCCGGGCCGGTGCGGACCCGGTGCCAGTGCGCCGCGAACTCCGCCGGATCGTCCGGGTCGTCGGCGGTGAACGCCGCCATCCGCACCGCCTCCGGGTCCCGCTGGTACGAGTAGAAGTGCGGCAGGTCCTCGTCGCGCACCTCACGCAGGCGCAGGTCGGCGGTCACGGCACCGAGGATAGGGCCCGCCCCCGACATCCGGGACCTCTGGCCCGCTCCGGGTCCCGTCCGGCCCTGCCGGGGCCGGTCCACGCCTTGCTACCAACAAAGGGGGCGAGGTCGCCCCGGCGGTAGCGGAGGAGGCCGGCACCATGACGACGTACGTCTACGACTTCATCGAGGGCGATCGGAGCAGGGCGGACCTGCTCGGCGGCAAGGGCGCGAACCTGGCCGAGATGACCCGGCTGGGCCTGCCCGTGCCCCCCGGCTTCACGATCAGCACCGACGCCTGCCGGGCGTACCTCGCCGACGGTCGGCCACCGGTGGGGCTCTTCGACGAGGTCAACGACCACCTGCGGGAGATCGAGGTACGCCTCGACCGGCGCCTCGGCGACCCGCACGACCCGCTGCTGCTGGCGGTGCGCTCCGGCGGGCGGTTCTCGATGCCCGGGATGATGGAGACGATCCTGGACATCGGCCTGAACGACGCCACGGTCGCCGGACTGGCCGCGCACAGCGGCGACGAGCGCTTCGCGTGGGACTCCTACCGGCGGCTGATCCAGATGTTCGGCCGGACCGTGTACGGCGTCGGAGCCGAGGAGTTCGAGCGGGAGCTGGAGACCGTACGCGCGGCGGCGGGCCCCGACGGCCCGGACGCGGCGGCGCTGCGGGCGCTGGTCGAGACGTACAAGAAGGTGTTCGCCGCGCAGGTCGGGCACGACTTCCCGCAGGCCCCGCACGAGCAGCTCTACCTCGCGATCCGGGCGGTCTTCGAGTCCTGGAACGCGGAGCGGGCGGTCCTCTACCGCCGCCGTGAGCACATCCCCGGCGACCTGGGCACCGCGGTCAACGTGATGGCGATGGTGTTCGGCAACCTCGGGCCGGACTCCGGCACCGGGGTGGCGTTCACCCGCGACCCGGCCACCGGCGCGACCGGCGTGTACGGCGACTACCTCGCCGACGCGCAGGGCGAGGACGTGGTCGCCGGCATCCGCAACACCGTGCCGCTGGCCGAGCTGGAGCGGATCGAC
The DNA here is from genome assembly GCF_044465805.1 of Micromonospora sp. NPDC049497. Classification (NCBI taxonomy): domain Bacteria; kingdom Bacillati; phylum Actinomycetota; class Actinomycetes; order Micromonosporales; family Micromonosporaceae; genus Micromonospora; species Micromonospora sp. NPDC049497. The sequence continues at coordinate 7,967 of NZ_JBITMC010000014.1, forward strand.
CCGGCCAGCTTCCGGGAGCTGACCCGGATCATGGGTGTGCTGGAGCGGCACTACCGGGACCTGTGCGACGTCGAGTTCACCGTCGAACGCGGCCGGCTGTGGATGCTCCAGACCCGGGTCGGCAAGCGCACCCCGGCGGCGGCGTTCACGATCGCCGCGCAGCTCGTCGACGAGGGGCTGATCACCCTCGACGAGGCGCTGCACCGGGTCGACGGGGCGCAGCTCGCCCAACTGATGTTCCCCGCCTTCGACCTGGCGGCCGCACCGCCGCCGCTGGCCACCGGGGTGGGCGCCTCGCCGGGCGCCGCCGTGGGGCGGATCGTCTTCGACTCGGCCGCCGCGGTGGCCGCCGACGGGCCGGTGATCCTGGTCCGCCGGGAAACCAACCCCGACGACCTGCCCGGCATGATCGCCGCGGAGGGTGTCCTCACCTCCCGGGGCGGCAAGACCTCCCACGCCGCCGTGGTGGCGCGCGGCATGGGGCGCACCTGCGTGTGCGGGGCCGAGGCGCTGCGCATCGACCCGGAGCGGGGCGAGGTCACCGTCGGCGACCGGGTGCTCCGGGCCGGCGACGTGGTCTCCATCGACGGCACGACCGGGCGGATCTACCCGGGCGCGGTGCCGGTGGCGCCGTCCCCGGTGGCCCGGTACCTCGCCGGCGAGCTGACCCCGGAGACCGACCGGCTGGTCGCCGCCGTGGACCGGCTGCTCACCCACGCCGACGCCGTACGCCGGCTGGGCGTCCGCGCCAACGCCGACACCCCGGCCGACGCCCGCCGGGCCCGGGAGTTCGGCGCCGCCGGGATCGGGCTGTGCCGCACCGAGCACATGTTCCTCGGCGAGCGCCGGGAGCTGGTGGAGCGGCTGATCCTCGCCGACGACCCGGCCGAGCTGACCGCCGCCCTGGACGCGCTGCTGCCGCTGCAGCGGGAGGACTTCGTGGAGATCCTCGCGGCGATGGACGGCCTGCCGGTGACGATCCGGCTGATCGACCCGCCGCTGCACGAGTTCCTGCCCCCGCTGCACGAGCTGACCGCGCGGGTGGCCCGCGCCGAGGCGCTCGGCGAGGACCCCGGACGGGACGCGGCCCTGCTGGCGGCCGTGCGCCGGTTGCACGAGGCCAACCCGATGCTCGGCCTGCGCGGCGTACGGCTCGGCCTCGTCGTGCCCGGCCTGTTCGCGATGCAGGTGCGGGCCGTCGCCGAGGCCGCCGCGCGGCGGGTCCGTGACGGCGGCGACCCGCGACCGGAGATCATGGTGCCCCTGGTCGGGGACGTCCGCGAGCTGCACGCGGTGCGCGTCGAGGCCGAGGCGGTGCTGGCCCGGGTGCCGGGCGTCCCGCCGATCCCGGTCGGCACGATGATCGAGACCCCGCGCGCGGCGCTGACCGCCGGCGAGATCGCCCGCGAGGCGCACTTCTTCTCCTTCGGCACCAACGACCTGACCCAGACCACCTGGGCGTTCTCCCGCGACGACGTGGAGGGCTCGTTCTTCGCCACCTACCTGGAGCGCGGCATCTTCGGCGTCTCCCCGTTCGAGACCATCGACGCCACCGGCGTCGGCCGGCTGGTCCGGCTGGCCGTGACCGAGGGACGCGCCACCCGGCCCGACCTGACCGTCGGCGTCTGCGGGGAGCACGGCGGGGACCCGGAGTCGGTGGCCTTCTTCGCCGACGCCGGCCTCGACTACGTCTCCTGCTCGCCGTACCGGGTGCCGGTCGCCCGGCTGGCCGCCGGGCGGGCCGCCGCCCGGCCCACCGGTGTCGTCTCCGACTCCCGTTAGGAGGTACCCGCCATGACCGCCATCCTCAATCCCACCGGTCCGGCGCCGTTCGCCCCGCCGGTCCGCCCGGTAGCCGCCCCGGCGGAGCGCCCGGCACCCGGCGTACCCCTGGTCGGTCCGGTCCTGGAACTGCCGGGTGAGCCGACGGCGGCGCTGGTGCCGGTCACCCACGCCGGCCGCCCGGTCGGGGCGTTCGTCCTGGCCGGCGGTCGGGTCCGGTACCGGCCGGTGTTCGACCCGGACCAGTTGCTCGCCGCCGCGGCCGGCGTGCTCGGGCTCGGCCTGCTCGCGGCCGGCGCGGCGGCGCTCGGCCGCCGCCGTCCACCGGCCATCGGCTCGGTCCAGATGGGCCCCGGCGGCTGGGTCAGCCTCAAGGGCCTGCCGCTGCCCGCCCCCCGCGCGCCCCGCCCGTGGTGGGCCCGCGCGCTGGGCGCCCGCCGCCTGGTCGTGCAGCGCTGAGCACCGCGACGGCAGTTTCACGGAAAGAGTGGCTGTTCCCGGCGGAATGGCCACTCTTTCCGTGAAAGTGCGCGACGGGGGCGCGGGGTTGGCGCGGGTGGGGCCGTGGCGGGGAGCGACAATGACGGCATGGCGATCGGGGTACGGCGCACGCGGGCCAATCCGGCCCGCACGGGCGGTGGGGCGGGGGCGGCCGGCTCGGCGGCCCTGGGCGCGCTGGCCGTGGGGGCGCTGGCCGGCGGTGCGGTCGCCCTGGGGGTGCTGGCGATCGGCCGGCTGGCCATCCGCCACGCGGTGATCCGGGAACTGCGCATCGGTCGTCTCGAGGTCGACGAGCTGGTGGTCCGCTCCCGCCCCGGATGACGGACAGCCGCCCGCAGGAGGCGACCCGCGTGCCGCCGCCGGTCACCCGGCCGTCCGCACCGGACGGTCAGCCGGCGGACGGCACCGTCGTCGGATAGCCGTACAGGTCGAGCAGGCGGCCCCGGGCGGCGTGCAGCCGGTCCACCACGACACTCATGAACCGGGTGGTGAGCTGCCGACCGAGCGCGTCGTCGGACTCCATCAGGCGGCGAACCCCGGCGGCGGTGAACTCCACCGCCGTGCTGCGCTGCGCCGCGACGGCACCGAACTGCCACCGGTACGGCGGGAAGAGCCAGGACCAGCCGAGCACCCCGCCCGGACCGATCATCTCGATCTCCACGTCGCCCCGGCCCGGCACCGCGAAGTCCAGCGCCACCTGCCCCTGCCGTACCAGCCAGAACCGCTCCGCCGGCTGGTCGGCACGGAACAGCCGGTGCCCGGGGTGCCACACCACCGGTCGGGCGTACCCGGCCAGGCGGGGCAGCCACGGTTCGGGCACCCCGTCCAGGAACGGGTGCGCGCGCAACACGTCGAGGGTGGTCATGGCGGCTCCTCCCGGTGGGCACGTCCCGCTCCATCCGACCGCCTCCGGCGGTTTTCCGGCAGGGCCGTTGGTCCCGCAACGTGCGGGCGCTCCGCCCCTGCCCGCCGGCGCCCGACCGGGCGAGGCTGGACTGGGACGGTGTGCCGGGGTGGCACGCCGCGGACGGGACGGAGGATCACCGGTGGGACGACCGGGTCAACTGGCGGCGGCGTACCGGACGACGGCCGGGACCACCACCGGAGCACCGGGGGCGCCGACCGGCCTGACCTCGGCGGAGGCCGCCGCCCGCCTGGGGTCGGACGGACCGAACGCGACGGTCGCGCCGCCCCGCCGGCACCTCGGCTCCCGGGTCCTGCGGCAGCTCACCGACCCGCTCGTCGCCCTGCTGCTGGCCGCCGCCGTGGTGACCACGGCGCTGCGGGACTACCCGGACACGGCCGTGATCCTGCTGGTCGTGCTCGTCAACACCGCCATCGGCGTCGTGCAGGAGGTCCGCGCCGACCGGGCGATCGCCGCGCTGGACCGGCTCGCCGCGCCCACCGCCCGCGTGGTGCGGGACGGGCACGACGTCGTCCTGCCCGCCGCCGAACTGGTCCGGGGCGACCTGGTCCGGATCGAGGCCGGCGACGTGGTGCCCGCGGACCTGCTGCTCACCGACACCGCCCGGCTGGCCGTCGACGAGTCGGCGCTGACCGGTGAGTCGGTGCCGGTGCGGCGGTCCACCGGCGAGGAGGCCGACGCCGGAACCGTGGTGACCACCGGGCGGGCCACCGGGACGGTCGTCCGGACCGGCGCGGCGAGCGCGCTGGGCCGGATCACCGCCCTGGTGACGGCGACCCGCCCCGCCGCCACCCCGCTGCAACGCCGCCTGACCGGCCTCGGCCGGATGCTCGGCCTGGCCGCCGTGGTGCTCTCCGGCCTGGTGTTCCTGATCGGGGTGCTGAGCGGGCGAGCGGTGGTGGACATGGCGGTCACCGCCGTCAGCCTGGTGGTGGCGGCCGTACCGGAGTCCCTGCCGGCGGTGGTCACGCTCGCCCTGGCGCTCGGGGCCCGCCGGATGGCCCGGGCCCGGGCCATCCCGCGCCGGCTGCACGCGGTGGAGACGCTGGGTTCGGTCACCGTGATCGCCTCGGACAAGACCGGGACGCTCACCGAGGGACGCATGGCGGTGCAGGCCGCGGTCACCGGCGGCGGCTCCCGGTACGCGGTCACCGGTACCGGCTACGCCCCGCACGGCGCCGTGCACCACGGCGGGGAGCGGGTGGACGTACCGGACGACCTGCGCCGGCTGGCCCGCGCGGGCCTGCTCTGCAACGACGCGACACTCGCGCCACCGACCGACGAACGACCCGAGTGGACGGCGGTCGGGGACCCTCTGGAGGCGGCCCTGGTCGCCTTCGCCGCCCGGTGCGGCCTCGACCCCGAGAACGCCCGCGCCGCCTGGCCCCGGATCGCCGAGCACCCGTTCGACGCCGACCTGCGCCGGATGACCACCGTGCACCGCTCCTGCGACCGCCGGTACCTGGTGGTGTGCAAGGGCGCGCCGGAGGCCGTCCTGGTTCCGCCCCTGGTCGACGCGACCGCCGGGGAGGTCGCGGAGCTGACCGCCGCCGCGCACCGGCTCGCCGCCGAGGGGCTGCGCGTCCTCGCCGTCGCCTCCGCCGTCCTGGACGCCCCACCGGCCGATCCCGCCCAGCCCGCCGGCCTGCGCCCGGTCGGCCTGGTCGCCGTCGGCGACCCGCTGCGCGCGGGCGCCACCGACATCGCCGACAGCTTCGACGCCGCCGGGGTCCGGCTGGTGCTGATCACCGGCGACCACCCCGCCACGGCCGCCGCGATCGGCGGCCGCCTCGGCCTGTGGTCGCCGGGCGACCCGGTCGTACGCGGCGACGACGGTGACCCGGCACGCGCGCACCCGGACACGCGGGTCTTCGCCCGGACGCAACCGGACCAGAAGCTCGACATCATCGCCGGGCTCCAGGCCCGGGGGCACGTGGTGGCGATGACCGGGGACGGGGTGAACGACGCGCCCGCACTGCGCCGCGCCGACATCGGTGTGGCGATGGGCGGCGGCACCGAGGTCGCCCGGCAGGCCGCCGACCTGGTGCTGGTCGACGACGACCTGTCCACGGTGGCCGCCGCCATCGGCGAGGGCCGCCGGATCTACGACAACATCCGTCGGTTCCTGCGGTACGCCCTGGCCGGTGGGACCGCCGAGATCGCCGTGATGCTCCTCGGGCCGCTGTTCGGCCTGGCCGTACCGCTGCTGCCGGCGCAGATCCTCTGGGTCAACCTGCTCACGCACGGGGTGCCGGGGGTGGCGCTGGGCGCCGAACCGGCCGAGCCGGGCACGTTGCGCCGGGCCCCGCGCTCCCCCTCGGAGTCGGTGCTCGGGGCCGGCCTCGGCCGGGACGTGCTGCTCACCGGCGGGCTCATCGCCGCCGTCGTGCTCGGTGCCGGGGTGGTCGCCATGTCCGCGGACCGGCCCTGGCAGTCGGTGGTCTTCGTGGTGCTCGGCCTGTCCCAGCTGGGCGTGGCGCTCGCGGTTCGCGCGCCGCGTGCCCGGGGCGCCCGGTACCGCAACCTCGCGCTGCCGGTGGCGGTGGCGGTCTCGGCGCTGCTCCAGGTCGCCGGAGTGCTGCTCGCGCCCCTGCGGGAGCTGCTCGGCACCGACCCGCTCACCCCCACGGAGCTGCTCGCCTGCGCCGCCGCCAGCGTCCTGCCGGGCCTGGTGCTGCGCCTGGCCAGCGGGTTCACCAGAGGACGTGTGGCGCGGGCGGCGGTTCGGGACCAACGGCCCACCGACCGGGTCGGCCGGCCCTGACCGGCGGGCGCTCGACGGAGCAGGCTGTGGGTGGACGAAGGAGGTTCTCATGACCATCGACACCGGTGCCCCCGTCGTGGTGGGCGTGGACGGTTCCGCCGCCGCACTGGACGCGGTCCGGGTGGCGGCCCGCGAGGCGGCGTACCGGCAGCGTCCGCTGCGGGTCGTGCACGCGTTCATCTGGCCGCTCACCGGCGCGCCGCTGACTCCGGTGCCCGGCGCGCCGGCCGACGCCGGCCTGCGCAACCAGGCCGAGCGGTACGTCGCCGAGGCCGTCGCCGAGGCGACCAAGGTCTCCCCCGAGGTGGCGGTCACCGGCGCGGTCGTCGACGGCGCCGCGACCCCGGTGCTGGTCACGGAGTCCCGGGAAGCCGCGCTGGTGGTGCTCGGCAGCCGTGGCCTGGGCGGCTTCGCCGGCCTGCTGATCGGCTCGGTCACCCTGCGGGTCTCCGCCCGCGCGGCGTGCCCGGTGCTGGTGGTACGCGGCGAGGCGCGTGCCGACGGGCCGGTGGTGGTCGGCGTCGACGGCTCCGAACTGTCCACCGAGGCCGTCGCGTTCGCCTTCGAGGAGGCGGCCCGGCGGGGTGCGCCGCTGGTCGCGGTGCACGCCTGGCTCTACCCGACGCCGGTGGGTCCCGGCGACATCCTGCCCCTGGTCTACGACCTGAACGATTTCGGCGAGCAGGAGGAGCGGGCGCTGGCCGAGTCGGTCACCGGCTTCGCCGAGCGCTACCCGGACGTGCCCGTGCGGCACCGGCTGGTGCGCGGCACCCCCGCCCGGGTGCTGGTCGAGGAGTCGGAGAAGGCACAGCTGGTGGTCGTCGGCGCGTCCGGTGTGGGCGCGCTGGGCGGGCTGCTGCTCGGCTCGGTCAGCCACGCGGTGCTGCACCACGCGCACTGCCCGCTGGCCATCGTGCGCCACCACCGGCGGACCGAACGGTCCTGACCCGGCCAGGTCCACCGTCGCGCCGGCCGAGGCCGGCGCGACGGCGTGTCCGTCCGGTGTTCCGGGCGGTGGTGTGTCGGGTAAAAGCCGGTGGGTCGGCGTGGCCGCACAGACAATGACCTGATCGACCCGGAGGGATCTCTGATGAATCGACCCGTCGTGGTGGGACTGGACGGATCACCGTCGAGCCTGGTGGCGGCCGAGCACGCCGCGCGGGCCGCCGTGCAGCGCTCGGCGCCCCTGCACCTGGTGCACGGCTACCTGCACCCGCTCGGCTACGGCGTGCCCCTCAACCCGTACGACGTGGGGATTCCGGCTCCCTCGGAGTCGGCACAGGAGATGCTGACCCGGACCGCGACGGAGCTGGCCGGGAGCTGGCCCGGCCTGGAGGTGGAGGTACGGCAGGTGGCCGGCGGGCCGGGCGCGACGCTCGTGGAGGAGTCCCGTCGGGCGGACCTCGTCGTGGTCGGCAGCCGGGGCCTGGGCGGGTTCGCGGGCCTGCTGCTCGGCTCGGTCGGTACGCAGGTCAGCGCGCACGCGCACTGCCCGGTGCTGGTGGTGCGCCCCACGGAGGAGCCGGTTCCGGTCGACGGTCCGGTGCTGGTCGGGGTGGACGGCTCGGAGTCCGCGGACCTGGCCGTCGGGTACGCCGCCGACGAGGCCACCCGACGTGCCGCCACCCTGGTTCTGGCGCACGTACGGGACCCGGACGCGAGCGCGCCGGAGGGCGGGCCGAAAGCGGGGGCGGGCGGGGACGCCCTGCTGGACGCTGCCGCCGCAGCGCTGCGGGCCGCCCGTCCCGACCTCGTCGTCGAGGAGCGGGTGCTGCGGTCGGCCCGGCCGGAGCAGGCGCTGGTCGAGGCGAGCGGGGACGCCGCACTGGTCGTGGTGGGTTCCCGGGGCCGCGGTGGGTTCACGGGGTTGCTGCTGGGCTCGGTCAGCCAGGCGCTCGTCCAGCACGCCCGGTGCCCGGTGCTGGTCGCCCGCCCGCACGGCCACGAAGCCTGACGCCGCGCCCGCGCCGCGGGGTGCACGCCAGGGCGATGGGCGCCAGGGCGATGCCACTCGAACAGGGAAATAGTGGCCTCCCGGGACGGGGAGGCCACTGTTTCCGTGAACGAGGGCGGTCGTGACGGGGTCGGGCGTCAGTGGTCGCGACCCTGGCCCAGGAGGTCCGCGAAGTCGGCGGTGAGGGCGAACGGGTCGGCCGGCCCGCTCGACGGCGGTCGCCGGTCCACCTGGTCGGCCAGCTCCGCGCCGCCCCGCAGGATGCGCCGGCGCAGCGCGTCGTCGGCCGCGCCACCGGACCAGTCCTCCGGCGCGGCGAAGACCGCGGTGGGTACGACCACCGCCCGCAGGTACGCGAACAGGGGCCGGACCGCGTGCTCCAGTGCCAGCGAGTGCCGGGCCGTGCCGCCGGTGGCGCCGATCAGCACCGGCCGGTCGACCAGTGCCCCGGCGTCGACCACGTCGAAGAAGGACTTGAAGAGCCCGTTGTACGAGGCGGTGAAGATCGGGGTGACGGCGATCAGACCGTCCGCCCCGGTCACCGTGTCGAGGGCCTGCCGCAGCGCGGGCGACGGAAAGCCGGTGAGCAGGTTGTTGACGATGTCGTGGGCGTGTTCCCGCAGGTCGACCGACCGGACCTCGACGGTGGCGCCCCGCCGGGCCAACTCGTCGCGGGAGGCCGCGGCGAGCTGGTCGGCGAGCAGGCGCGTGGAGGACGGCTGGGACAGCCCGGCCGAGACCACGGCGAGGGTACGGCGGCTCATCGACCCGCCTCGCTCCCCGCGCCGGCGAGGTCACCGGTGACGGCGTCGTCGCCGGACCGGGCGGCGACCTCGGCGGCGGCGACCAGGGAGGCGTGGGTCGGTGCGGCCGGCACGTGGGCCGGGCGCAGCGACTCGAACTCCTTGCGCAGCACCGGGACGACCTCCTCACCCAGGATGTCGAGCTGCTCCAGCACCGTCTTCAGCGGCAGGCCGGCGTGGTCGACGAGGAACAGTTGGCGCTGGTAGTCACCGACGTAGTCGCGGAAGCCCAGAGTGCGGTCGATGACCTGCTGCGGGCTGCCCACGGTCAGCGGGGTCTGGGAGGTGAACTCCTCCAGCGACGGCCCGTGGCCGTAGACGGGGGCGTTGTCGAAGTACGGGCGGAACTCCCGCACCGCGTCCTGCGAGTTGCGCCGCATGAACACCTGTCCGCCGAGCCCGACGATGGCCTGGTCCGGGGTGCCGTGGCCGTAGTGGGCGAAGCGCTGCCGGTAGAGACCCACCATCCGCTGGGTGTGCTCCTTCGGCCAGAAGATGTGGTTGGCGAAGAAGCCGTCGCCGTAGTACGCGGCCTGCTCGGCGATCTCCGGACTGCGGATCGAGCCGTGCCAGACGAACGGCGGCACCCCGTCGAGCGGGCGCGGCGTCGAGGTGAAGGACTGCAACGGCGTACGGAAGCGGCCGGACCAGTCGACCACGTCCTCGCGCCACAGCCGGCGCAGCAGGTCGTAGTTCTCGATCGTCAGCGGGATGCCGTTGCGGATGTCCTGCCCGAACCAGGGGTACACCGGCCCGGTGTTGCCCCGGCCCATCATCAGGTCCACCCGGCCGTCGGCCAGGTGCTGGAGCATCGCGTAGTCCTCGGCGATCTTCACCGGGTCGTTGGTGGTGATCAGCGTGGTGGAGGTGGAGAGCAACAGCCGGGACGTCCGCGCGGCGATGTAGCCCAGCATGGTGGTGGGCGACGAGGGCACGAACGGCGGGTTGTGGTGCTCGCCGGTGGCGAAGACGTCGAGGCCGACCTCCTCGGCCTTGAGCGCGATGGCGACCATCGCCTTGATCCGCTCACGCTCGGTCGGCTCCCGCCCGGTGGTCGGGTCGACCGTGACGTCGCCGACGGTGAAGACTCCGAACTGCATGACCGACTCCTCTGTCGTCCGACCGGGACCGGTGCGGCTCCCGGACCCCTGCGACAACATATTTGACGAGTCAACTATTCCGGTCCGCGGGGCCCCGGTGGAGTCGCGCCGGGGCCCCGACGGACGCCTCACCCCAGCTGGACGTTCCGCCAGGCGGTCGACTCCAGCGGCGGGTCACCCAACTCGAACTCGGCCCAGTTGTTCCAGTACGCCACCGCGTCCACATCGCCCTGCTGCCGCAGCCACGTGACGTGCTCCTGGAGGGCCCGCGCCCGGCCCGCGCCGGTGGTGTCGGCCGTGATCCGGCTCATCCCGTACTCCGGCACCAGCAGCCGGATCCCCGGGTACGCGGCGCGTACCTTCCCGAACGCCGCGCCGAACATCCGGGACACCGGCCAGTACGCGGCGGTGTCCCGGGAGTAGCAGTCGACCCCGTAGTGGGTCATGCCCGGGTAGCCCCAGTCGGTCGCGTTGCCGCGCCCCTCGTCGAGCCAGTACCGGGTGACGATCGGACCGTGGCCGAGCACCCAGCGGCGGTTGCGGTGCGCGGCGACGATCTGCGCCAGTCGCGTCGCGGCGGCCCGGTACGCCACCGGCGTGACGTCACCCATCGGTTCGTGGTACCAGGTCAGGTAGATCGGCCGGCCCAGCCCGTCCAGCCACCCGGCCAACTGCTCGACGTCGTCCTTCCAGGACACGTGCATGACCGCCGACGGGGCGTCGACGAACTTGCCGGCGTTCAGCGGGGGCAGTTCCGGCAGGTTGTCGGCGTCGCCGCCGTCCGTGCCGAAGTCGCGCATGTAGCGCAGGCCGGGGTATTCGGCCACCACACGTTGGGTGCGCGCCCCCTTCTCGGCGCTCATCCCGACCAGCAGCGGCACGGTCAGCGTGGCCGTGGCGGTGCCGGTCCGGCCGGCGGTGTCGCGGGCCGTGGCGGTCAGCGTGACCGTGCCCCGGCCGGCCAGCACCGTCACCGTGAAGCGGGTCGGATCGGTGGCGTTCGGGGTGACGGTCACGCCGGGTGCGGTGCTGGTGAGCTGGACGGTGAGCGGCACGCTCAGGTCCACCCGGACCGGGGTGTCCCAGGTGACGCCGGTGGGGTCGCTCACTCGACCGGAGAGGGTCAGCAACCGCGAGTCGGGATGGTAGGCGTCCACCCGTACGGAGGTGGACTGCCCGGGTAGCAGGACGGTCTGGTCGGGGGTGACGGAACGGACGACGGGTGCGGCCATGGGTGCCTCCGGGGCGTGGTGGTCGGCGCTCCGGCCGCACGTCCTAGGGCAGCCAGGACGGCTCTGAACTGCGCTTTTACCATTCTGCGTCGCGTCGGGGGCAGCGCCACCGGTGGCGGCAGATGGCGCAAAACCTGCTACGTCCCCGCGCTCGGAGGGCACGGCCGGCCGGCCGCACGGACGGGCCGACCGGGGTCAGCCGCCGGCGACCGACGGGAGCACCTGGACCTCGGCGTCGGCCGGGACCGGGGTGTCCAGGCCACCGAGGTGCCGGCAGTCCTCCCCGTCGACGTAGACGTTGACGTACCGGCGCAGCTCGCCCCGTTCGTCCCGGATCCGCCGGCCGAGCCGGGGCCACTCGCCGGCCACCTCGTCGAGGACGGCACGCAGCGTGCCGGCCGCGGTGACCGTCAGCCGGCTCGCTCCCCCGGCCTCGCCGCGCAGCGGACCGGGCAGCAGCACGGTGACCATGTCAGACCGTCGCGGCGCGGACGGAGAGGACGTCCGGCAGGTGGGCGGCCACCAGCGACCAGGAGTCGCCCTCGTCGCGGCTGGCGTAGACCTCCCCGGAGCGGGTGCCGAAGTAGACGCCGCCGGGCTCGCCGTCGTCGGCGCACATCGCGTCCCGCAGGACGGCCGGGTAGAACGGCCCCTCCGGCAGGCCGGCGTCGACCGGCTCCCAACTGCCGCCCGCGTCGGCGGAGCGCCAGACGCGGCAGCGCTGGCCGGCCGGGAAGCGCTCGCTGTCGGCGGCCAGCGGGAAGGTGAAGACCGTGCCGGGCCGGCCCGGCAGCGACACGATCGGGAACCCGAAGTCGCTCGGCAGCCCCTCGGCGATCGAGGACCACGTGTGCCCGTCGTCGTCGGAGCGGTAGACGCCGTGGTGGTTCTGCGCGTAGAGCCGGTCGGGGTCGCCCGCGTCCCGGGCCACCTTGTGCACGCACTGCCCGAACTCGGGCCACTCGTCGGGCAGGAAGTAGGCCCGGATGCCGGTGTTGCCCGGCGCCCAGCTCGCGCCCGCGTCCGTCGAGTGGTAGACCCCACCGGTGGACATGGCCACCGCGACCCGGTCGGGGTGGCGGGGGTGCGGCAGCACCGTGTGCACCGCCTGGCCGCCGAAGCCCGCGCCCCACTGCTCGCGGTGCGGGTGGTCCCAGAGCGCGCGGACCAGCTCGTAGGTCACGCCGCCGTCGTCGGAGCGGAACAGCGCCGACGGCTGGGTGCCGGCCCACACGACGTCCGGCTGGTCCGGCCCGGCCGGGGTGAGCTGCCAGACCCGGCCGAGCGTCGCGCCGGTGTCGGCGGGGAAGGCGACCGGGGCGTGGTCGGGCTCGTGCCACGAGGCGCCGAGGTCGTCGGAGGTGGCGACGCTCGGCCCGAAGTGCGAGCTGTCGGTGCCGGCCAGCAGTCGCGGCGTGGCACGGCGGGTGTCCACGGCCACCGCGTACACCCCGGTCATCGGGAAGTGCGGCCCGGACACCTCCCAACCGCGTCGTCCGTCCGTGCTGGTGGCCAGGAAGAGCCCCTTGGCCGTCCCGATCGCGAGCAGTGTGGCCATCGACCGTCTCCGTCCCCTCGGCGAGTGCTGCCGTGATTATGGCCACACCCCCCGACAACGTCACCGACCCCGCGCCGCGCGGGGTCGGGGCGGCCGTGGCAGACATACGATGTCGGTTCCGGCCCGGACTCGCTTGGAGGACGACAATGGTCCGCACGTTCACTGCGGCGGTGCATCAGGAGGAAGACTGCTACGTGGCCCGCTGTCTGGAGCTTGAGGTCGCCAGCCAGGGGGGCACGGTCGACGAGGCCCTGGCGAACCTGCGGGAGGCCGTGGAGGCCTACCTGGAAGAGGTGGCCCAGCCCGCCATCGAGGCGACTCCTCTCGTCACGTCCTTCCAGGTGGGCCGGGCGGCGTGAGTCCGGCACTTGCTGACCTTCCGCTGCGGAAGGTGCTGGCAGCGCTGACCAAGGCCGGCTTCGTGCACGTCCGGACCAAGGGAAGCCATGCGGTCTACCGGAACTCGGCCGGACTGGTCGTGGTGGTTCCGCAGCACAGCACCATCAAGCGCGGAACGTTGGCCTCCATTCTTCGACAGGCCGACCTGACACCGGCCGAGTTCCTTCGACTGCTCACCTGAGTGCTCGTGACCATCCGGGAGCGCCTACCGGACGACCTAGACGGGTGTGTGACGCTGCTCCGCGCCGTACACGAGGCGGACCGGTACCCGTTGAACTGGCCCGACGACCCGCGCCGCTGGCTGACGCCTGACGGGATACGCGCGGCGTGGGTGGCCGAGGGTCCGCATGCTCGGATCGTGGGCCACGTCCTGGTGGTCGGCGGCGTGGCGGGTGCCGAGGTCGCCGTTAGCCGACTCTTCGTGGTATCCGAGTTCCGCCGCCAGGCGATCGGTCGACGGCTCATCGACCGCGCCCGGGAATGGGCACGATCGCACCGACTGCCCATCGTCCTGGAGGTTGTCGAGCGCATCGACGGCGCCGCGCCTGCGCTCTACGAGGCGGCAGGCTGGCAGCTAGTGCGGTGACCACAAAGGTTCACCGGGTTGGTGGGCGTCGGAAAGTGTCGTACGGGTGGTGTTGGGTTCGGTTCGTGCCTCGTCGTCGGGATCCTGCCGCGCCCCGGGTCGTGCATCGCACGGCCCGGGTGGCGGTGCGAGTGACGGCGGGGCAGCGTCAGCGGTGTTTCGGGCTGCTGCGCTCGGCGGGTGACGTGTGGGCGTGTGTGCTGGAGGTCAACGCGTGGCGTCGCCGCCGCCACGACGCGCCCCGGGTGGGCTATCAGGAGTTGTGCCGGGAGTTGTCGGGGTCGGGGCCGGGGACGTTCGGTGAGCTGGACTCGGTGGGTGCCCGGTCGGTGTTGCGCCGGTTCTCGGATGCCTGGTTCGCGGCGGCGAAACGCCGCACGACGGGTGACGTGTCGGCGCGGTTCCCGCGCCGGCGGCGGGGGTTGGTGCCGGTGCGCTGGTATCACGGCACGTTCACCCTCGACGGGCGTCGGGTGCGGATACCCACTGCCAAAGGCGGGCTGCCGTTGTGGGTGCGTCTGGCGCGGGAGGTGCCGTATCCGGTCGAGCAGGTCCGGTCGATCACGCTGCTGTGTGAGGGTGGCCGGCTGTTCCTGGACGTGACCGCGGAAGTCCCGATCGCGGCCTACCCGGCGGGTGACGGGCCGGATCCTGCCCGGGTGGCCGGGGTGGACCTCGGTGTGATTCACCCGTATGCGGTGGCCGGCCCGGACGGCGAGGGCCTGTTGGTGTCGGGGCGGGCGATCCGCGCCGAGCACCGCATGCACCTGGCCGACAGCAAAGGCCGCCACCGCGCCGTGGCCCGCCGGGCACCCAAGCCGGGGGAAAAGGGTTCGCGGCGCTGGCGGCAGTACCGCCGCCGCGCGCGCCAGGTCGAGGGTCGGCACCGGCGGCGGATCCGCCAAGCCCAGCACGAAGCCGCCCGCACGGTCGTGTCCTGGGCGGTGCGGCAGCGGATCGGTGTGCTGCACGTCGGTGACCCACGTGGGGTGTTGAACCTCGACGCGGGGCGGCGGCACAACCTGCGGCTGCGGCAGTGGCAGATCGGCCGGCTCCTGCAGGTCCTCACCGACAAGGCCACCCTGGCCGGCATCACCGTCCGCCTCGTCGACGAGCGCGGCACCTCCTCCACCTGCCCGGCCTGCCGACGGCGGGTGCCGAAACCCCGCGGGCGGACCCTGTCCTGCCCACACTGCGCTTTTTTCGGGCACCGCGACCTGGTCGCGGCCGCCAGCATCGCCACCCGCACCCCGGGCGGCGGACCCACCACCCCCACAGCCATGCCAGTGCTGCCCAGGGTGGTCACGCACCGTCGAGCCGGCCGGCACCTCCCCGGTGCCGGACAGTCCCGACGTGACCCCCGCCGCCCACCACAAGCGGCGCGAGGATCAGTTGGCCCGCGGAGGCCCGCCCCACCACCCGGCGGGGAGTCGCTCGCCCACCCGGCGAGGATCCACAACAACCACCGGACACCCGGTGAACGTTGGTGGACACCGCACTAGAGGGCACGGGCACCGCCACCTGGACCGGCCCGTCGGGTGAGCCGGTGGTCCTGCGCCGCTACCGCGGCCCCGACTGAACCCGACTCCGTGGAACGTGGCGTCGGTAGGCGCTGACCGTCGGGTGGCCGTCGATCCAGAACCTCCACGGCACGTCGTGCGCGCCGGTCACGCCGACCCGGGGCCCGGCGGCCACCGCGTCGTCCGGCACCGGCCCGAGCGCCGGTCGCAGCCGCACCGGCCCGTCGCCGAGCAGGTCCACGCCGTAGGCGGCCCGGTCGATGGCGAGGGCCGCGCAGAGCCGGGCGGGTCCGCGCGCGAGATCGACGTCCCGGCGTACGGCGGGTCGCCGTTCCCGGGCCACGTCGAGGCCGTCGACCACCTCGCCGGCGCGCAGCAGCACCGCCGACGCCTCGCCGTCCGGGCCGGTCACCACGTTCACGCACCAGTGCATCCCGTACGTGAAGTACACGTACGCGTGTCCGGACGGGCCGAACATCACCGCGTTGCGCGGGGTACGGCCGCGGTGGGCGTGTGAGGCGGGGTCGCCCGCGGTGCCCGCGTACGCCTCGACCTCGGTGATCCGCACGGTCACTCCCCCGGCGGAGAGCCGGCAGCCGAGCAGGCCGCGGGCCGCCGGCACGACCGGGCCGGCGAGCAGATCGGCCAGGGTCGCGAGGTCGGCGGGTCGCCGGTCGGAGTACGTCACCACGGTCACCGACCCTATCCGGCCGTGACGCGGGTCGCCCGGCACTACTGATAAGGCGAGGCTTACCTTAGAGTGGGTGCCCGTGACACCCCTGTCCTCCCTGCTCCCGGCCCTCGGGGCGGTGCCGTTCGTCCGCGAACTGGCCGCCCACGGGGATCGTCCCGCCGTCATCACCCGGGACGGGGAGACCACGTACGCCGAACTCGCCGACCGGGTCGCGCGGACCGCCGCCCGGCTGGGTACGGGGCGCCGGCTGGTCCTGGTGGTCGGCGCGAACACGCTCGACTCGCTGGTGGCGTACCTGGCGGCGCTGCACGCCGGCCACCCCGTCCTGCTGGTGCCGGGCGGGCACGACGCGGCGGTGGCCTCGCTGGTGGCGGCGTACGACCCGGACGTGGTCGTCGGCCCGGCCGACGGCGGCTGGCGGATCGTGCAGCGGCGGGCCGCCTCCGCCCACGACCTGCACCCGGACCTGGCGCTGCTGCTCAGCACGTCCGGCTCGACCGGCTCGCCGAAGCTGGTGCGGCTGTCGCACGCCAACCTCCAGGCCAACGCCGAGTCGATCGCCGGGTACCTGGGCATCCGGGACACCGACCGGGCGGCCACCACGCTGCCGCTGCACTACTGCTACGGCCTGTCGGTGGTCAACAGCCACCTCGCCCGGGGCGCGGCGCTGGTGCTGACCGACCTGTCGGTGGCCGACGGCTGCTTCTGGGAGCTGTTCCGGGCCACCCGGGCCACCACGTTCGCGGGCGTGCCGTACACCTTCGACCTGCTGGACCGGGTCGGCTTCGCCGGGATGGACCTGCCGCACCTGCGCTACGTCACCCAGGCCGGCGGCCGGCTCGCGCCGGAGCGGGTGGTGCGCTACGCCGAGCTGGGGCGGCGGGCCGGCTGGGACCTCTTCGTCATGTACGGCCAGACCGAGGCGACCGCGCGGATGGCGTACCTCCCTCCGGACCTGGCGCTCGACCGCCCGGCGGCGATCGGCGTGCCGGTGCCCGGCGGCGCCTTCCGGCTCGCGCCGGTCGCGGACCACGCGGACCCGGCGGTCGGTGAGCTGGTCTACGCCGGCCCGAACGTCATGCTGGGCTACGCCGAGTCCCCCGCCGACCTGGCGCTGGGCCGGACGATCGACGAGCTGCACACCGGCGACCTGGCCCGGCGCGGCGCGGACGGCCTGTGGGAGATCGTCGGCCGGCGCAGCCGGTTCGCCAAGATCCTCGGCCTGCGGATCGACCCGCAGCAGGTTGAGGCGCTGCTGGCCGCGCACGACGTCGCGGCGACCTGCGTGGGCGGCGACGACGAGCTCGTCGTCGCGGTGGCCGGTCCCGGCGACCCGCGCCGGATCCGCCGGCTCGTCGCCGACGAGGTGGGGCTGCCGCCGCGCGCGGTCCGCGTTCTGGCGCTGGCCGAGGTGCCCCGGCTGGCCAGCGGCAAACCGGACCTGGTCGCGCTGCGCGCGCTCGCGGACGCCGCCGACACTCCGGCCCCGACACCGGCGGCGTCGTCGTCCGGCGACCTCTGCCGGCTGTACGCGGAGGTGCTCGACCGCACCGACGTCACGCCCGACCTGAGCTTCGTCGACCTCGGCGGCGACTCCCTGTCGTACGTCGAGATGTCGGTGCGCCTGGAGCGGGAGCTGGGCCACCTGCCGGCGAACTGGCACACCCTGCCGATCGCGGCGCTGCGCGCCCCCGCCCGCAAGCCGGGCCGGCGGCGGTCGCTGGAGACCAGCGTCGCGCTGCGCGCCACGGCGATCCTGCTGATCGTCGGCTCGCACATCCCGCTGTTCACGATCACCGGCGGCGCGCACCTGCTGCTCGCGGTCGCCGGCTTCAACTTCGCGCGGTTCCAGCTGACCGGGGCGGACCGCCGGGACCGGCTGCGGCAGATCCGGTCCAGCGTGCTGCGGATCGTCCTGCCGACCGCGGCGTGGATCGGCGCGGTGATGCTGGTGAGCGACCAGTACCGGTGGAGCACCCTCCTGCTGCTGCACGGCGCGCTCCGGCCGGACGACGTACCGGACGGGTGGCACTTCTGGTTCATCGAGGCGGTGGTCTACCTGCTGATCGCGACGGCCGCCCTGCTCGGCCTGCGCCGGGTGGACCGGTGGGAGCGACGGCGACCCTTCGCCCTGCCCCTCGCCCTGACCGGGGTCGCGCTTCTCGGCCGGTACGACGTCTTCGGCCTGGACGCCCGCCACGACCTGCCGTCGGCGCTGGTCGCGGGTTGGCTGTTCACCCTCGGTTGGGCCGCCGCGCGGGCCGACGGCGTACGGCAGCGGCTGCTGGTCACCGTGGCCGCGGCGGCGACCGTGCCGGGCTTCTTCGGCCAGCCGGCGCGCGAGGCGCTGATCGTGGCCGGGTTCGCCCTGCTGGTGTGGCTGCCCACGGTGCCCAGCCTCGGTGTGGTGAACAAGGTGGCCGGGGTGCTCGCCGCCAGCTCGCTCTACATCTACCTGACCCACTGGCAGGTGTACCCGCACCTGCGGGACCTGCCGCTGGTGGCGCTGGCCGCCTCGGTGGCGCTGGGCATCGCGTACGCGGCCCTGGTCAACCGGGCCTGGCGCTGGGCGAGCCTGCTCACCACCGGCCACGAGCGCCGGTCCGCCCGCACCACCGCCGACTGACGGCCGGCGCGCTCCCCCGGCCGATCACGCCGTGGGACGGCAGACTGACGGCAGGACCGACGGCGGGAGAGATGCCGATGGAGCGCGAGACGATGCGGGCGTACTGCCTGGCGAAGCCGGGCGCCTGGCTGGACCGACCGTGGGAGGGCGACGAGGTGGTGAAGGTCGGCAGCCGGATCTTCGCGTTCCTCGGCGGGGCCGGCACCGAGCCCCGGATCGGGGTGAAGTGCGGGCCGGACCGCACCGTCGCCGACGAGTGGATCCACCGGTTCCCCGCCGACGCGCGACCCTCGCCGTACATCGGCCGGTCCGGCTGGAACACCCTGCGCCTAAACGGCGACATCCCCAACGACGACCTGACCGAGGCCGTAGACGCCTCCTACGAGGCGGTAGTGGCCAAGCTGCCCAGGCGGGAACGCCCGCCGACGTGAGCAACTTCGGGGAAAGTGCTGCCTCAGGTGGCCGGGAGGGCGCATTTTCCCCGAAGTTGCGCACCGCAAGCCGGCGGCCCCGGCGGCCCCGGCGGGCTCAGCGGGGGACGACGTGTTCGGACGCCCACTCTCGCCAGCCGGCTAGCTTGTCCGCTGCCGCGGCCAACTGGTCGGAGACCGGGCCGGGGCCGGTGGAGCCGGGCGTGATCCGGGCGGCGAGGGCCGAGGAGACCGACAGGACGTCCCGGACGCTCGGGTCGAGGTGCTCGCTGACCGCGGTCAGGTCGTCGTCGGAGACCTCGTCGAGCGCGCAGTCCCGGGCCACGCACAGCGCCACCAGCTTGCCGGTGATCTCGTGCGCGTCGCGGAACGGCACGCCCTTGCGGACCAGCCAGTCGGCGACCTCGGTGGCCAGGGAGAAGCCGACCGGGGCGGCGGCGACCAGCCGGTCGACCCGTACGGTCATCGTGGAGATCATCCCCGCGAGGGCCGGCAGCAGCAGTTCCAGGGTGTCGACCGCGTCGAAGGCCGGCTCCTTGTCCTCCTGCATGTCACGGTCGTACGTCATCGGCAGGCCCTTGAGCATGGTCAGCACGCTCATCAGGCCGCCGACGAGCCGGCCGGACTTGCCCCGGGCCAGCTCGGCGATGTCCGCGTTCTTCTTCTGCGGCATGATCGACGAGCCGGTGGCGAAGGCGTCGTCCAGCTCGACCCAGCCGAACTCGTGCGACGTCCACAGCACCACCTCCTCGCCGAGGCGGGACAGGTGCACACCCACCAGCGCGGTGACGAAGAGGAACTCGGCGACGAAGTCCCGGTCGGCGACCGCGTCCATCGAGTTGGCGAAGGACGTCCGGAAGCCCAGCTCCTTGGAGACGGCCACCGGGTCCAGCGGCAGGCCGGAGCCGGCGAGGGCGCCGGCGCCGAGCGGGCTGATCGCCGTCCGGTGGTCCCAGTCGCGCAGCCGCTCCAGGTCACGCAGCAGCGGCTGCACGTGCGCGAGGAGCCAGTGCCCGAACGTGACCGGCTGGGCGTGCTGGAGGTGCGTCATGCCCGGCGCGGCCGTGCTCACGTGCCGCTCGGCCTGCTCCACCAGTGCCTCGGCCAGCTCCACCAGCCGACCCGCCACACCCCGGGCGTGGTCGCGCAGGTAGAGACGCAGGTCGGTGGCGACCTGGTCGTTGCGGGACCGGCCGGCGCGCAGCTTGCCGCCCAGGCTGCCGAGGCGCTCCAGCAGACCGCGCTCCAGGGCGGTGTGCACGTCCTCGTCGTCGATGGTCGGGCGGAACTGCCCGGAGGCGCAGGCCGCCTCCAGGTCGTCCAGCGCGGCCAGGATCCGACCCAGTTCCTCCGGGTCGAGCAGCCCGGCGCCGGCCAGGACCCGGGCGTGCGCCCGGGAGGCCGCGATGTCGTACGGGGCCAGCCGCCAGTCGAACTGCACGCTCACCGACAGGCGAGCCAGGGCCTCGGCGGGGCCGCCGGCGAACCGGCCGCCCCACAGGCTCGTACGGTTCGTGGCGGCACTGTTCTCGGTCAGGCTCTTGTCGTCCACGCCGCCCATTGTGGTGCCCACGATCAGGAACCACCCAACCGGGCGTGCCGGGCGGCGGCCATCCTGCTGGGCAGGCCCCACAGCTGCACGAAGCCCTTCGCCAGCGACTGGTCGAACGTGTCGCCCGTGTCGTAGGTGGCCATGCCGAAGTCGTACAGGCTGGCCTCGGAGCGCCGGCCGGTGACGGTGGCCCGGCCTCCGTGCAGGGTCATCCGCACCTCGCCGGACACGTGCTGCTGCGCGTCGGCGATGAAGGCGTCCAGCGAGTCCTTCAGCGGCGAGAACCACAGGCCGTCGTAGACCAGCTCGCCCCAGCGCTGGTCCACACTCTTCTTGAACCGGGCGAGGTCCCGCTCGACGGTGACCGCCTCCAGCTCCTGGTGGGCGGTGATGAGGGCGATCGCACCCGGCGCCTCGTACACCTCGCGGCTCTTGATGCCGACCAGGCGGTCCTCGACCATGTCGAGCCGGCCCACACCCTGCGCGCCCGCGCGCCGGTTCAGCTCCAGGATCGCCTGGTACGGGGTGACGGTCTCGCCGTCGATCGCCACCGGGTCGCCGGCGTCGAAGGTGATGACCACCTCGTCGGCGTCACGCTCCTGCGCCGGGTCCGACGTGTACGCGTACACGTCCTCGACCGGTGAGTTCCAGATGTCCTCCAGGAAGCCGGTCTCCACCGCACGGCCCCACAGGTTCTGGTCGATGGAGTACGGCGACTTCGCCGACACGTCGATCGGCAGCCCCTTCTCCTCGGCGAAGGCGATGGCCTTGTCCCGCGTCCAGGCGAAGTCCCGGGCCGGCGCCACGATCTTCAGGTCGGGGGCGAGCGCGCCCAGGCCGACCTCAAAGCGGACCTGGTCGTTGCCCTTGCCGGTGCAGCCGTGCGACACGATCGTGCCGCCGTGCTTGCGGGCCGCGGCGACCAGGTGCTTGACGATCAGCGGCCGGCTCAGCGCGGAGACCAACGGGTAGCGGTCCATGTAGAGAGCGTTGGCCCGGATCGCCGGCAGGCAGTACCCGGCGGCGAACTCGTCGCGCGCGTCGACCACCTCGGACTCCACGGCTCCGCAGTCCAGGGCGCGCTGCCGGATGGCGTTCAGGTCCTCGCCGCCCTGCCCGACGTCGACCGCCACCGCGATCACCTCGGCGCCGGTCCGTTCGGCCAGGTAGGGAATGGCGACGGAGGTGTCGAGACCCCCCGAGTACGCCAGGACGACCCGCTCGGTCACGGTGTGGTGCTCCCTTCGACGGTCTCTTCGCGGCGGGCCCACCCGGCGAGCTTGTCGCCGAGCGCGGCCCCGCCGTCGGCCTCGCGGGCCACGACGAGGATGGTGTCGTCGCCGGCGATGGTGCCGACGATCTCGGTGAGGCCCGCCCGGTCCAACGCGCTGGCCAGGTACTGGGCTGCGCCCGGCGGGGTACGCAACACCGCGATGTTGCCGCTGGAGTCGACCCCGTTGAGCAGTTCGCGCAGCAGCCGGACCAGCCGGGCCGGCGCGGTCTCGGCGTCCCGCAGCGGCCGGTGGCCGTCTTCGGGGATCACGTAGACGCCCCGGCCGTCGCCGGCGCGCGCGGTGACCGCGCCCAGTTCCTTCAGGTCCCGGGACAGGGTGGCCTGGGTGACCTGGATGCCGTCACCGGCGAGCAGGTCGGCCAGTTCGGGCTGCGAGTGGATTTCCTTGTCCCGGATCAGCTCGACGATGCGGGCGTGCCGGGCGGCGCGGGTCAGCGGGGCGGTCATGGGGTGGCCTCCAGGAGAAACGTCAGCAGCGCCTTCTGGGCGTGCAGCCGATTCTCCGCCTGGTCGAACACCGCGCTGCGCGGGCCGTCGAGCACCTCGTCGGTGATCTCCTCGCCCCGGTGCGCCGGCAGGCAGTGCAGCACGATCACCGTGGGCCGGGCGTGGGCGAGCAGCGCGTCGTTGACCTGGTACGGCAGGAACGGCGTGATCCGGTCCAGCCCGTCGTCCTCCTGGCCCATCGAGGTCCAGGTGTCGGTGGCGACCACGTCGACGCCGGCCACCGCCGCGACCGGGTCGGTCAGCACGCGTACCGACCCGCCGGTGGCGGCGGCGATCTTCTCCGCGCGGGCCACGATCTCCTCCTCCGGCGCGAAGCCGGCCGGACCGGCCACCCGGACGTGCATCCCGGCGGTCGCCCCGGCCAGCAGGTACGAGTGCGCCATGTTGTTCGCCGCGTCCCCCACGTACGCGAGGGTCCGCCCCCGCGTGCCGCCGCAGTGCTCGCGGACGGTGAGCAGGTCGGCCAGGAGCTGACACGGGTGGTAGGTGTCGGTGAGTGCGTTGACCACCGGCACGGTGGCGCCCTCGGCCACCTCGGCGATCCGGTCGTCGCCGTAGGTGCGCAGCACGATCGCCGCGACGTAGCGGGAGAGCACCCGGCCGGCGTCGGCGAGGGTCTCGCCCCGCCCGAAGTGGGTGACCTGGGTGTCCACCACGAGCGGGTGACCGCCCAGCTCGGCGATGCCGGCGTCGAAGGAGATCCGGGTACGCAGGCTCTGCTTGTCGAAGAGCACCGCCACCGACCGCGGCCCCGCCAGAGGCTTGTACGCGAACCGGTCGGCCTTCATCCGCGCGGCGAGGTCGAGCACGGCCGACTGCTCGGCGGGAGACAGGTCGTCGTCGGCCAGGAAGTGCCGGGTCACGCGCGGGCCTCCGTGCTGGTCGGGGTCATCGGGGCTGATGGGGCCGCGAGCGGGTCGACGGCCGGCGCGGCGGCGGGGACCGTCGCGTCGAGGGCGGCCGGGAGGGCCGCCAGGAAGGCGTCGGCCTGGGCGGCGGTGAGCACGAGCGGCGGGGCGAGCCGCAGCACGCCGGGCTGCACCGGGTTGACCAGGAAGCCGGCCTCCCGCAGCGCCTCGGCGGCCACCGCCGCGACCGGCGCGGTCAGCACCACGCCGAGCAGCAGGCCGGCGCCCCGCACCTCACCGACCAACGGGTGACCGAGCGCCTCGACGCCCCGGCGCAGCCGCTCGCCGACCCGCTTGACGTGGTCCAGCAGGCCCTCGTTGGCGATCGTCGCCACCACCGCGAGGGCGGCGGCGCAGCTGACCGGGTTGCCGCCGAAGGTGGTGCCGTGCGACCCGGGACCGAGCAGCTCGGCGGCCCGGCCGAAGGCCAGGGCGGCACCGATCGGCAGGCCACCGCCGAGCCCCTTGGCCAGGGTGACCACGTCCGGCTCGACGCCGTCGGCCTGGTGGGCGAACCAGTGCCCGGTACGACCGACGCCCGTCTGCACCTCGTCCAGCACCAGCAGCGCGCCGTGCCGGGCGGTGATCCGGCGGGCGGCGGCCAGGTAGCCGGGTGGCGGCACGACGACGCCGTTCTCCCCCTGGACCGGCTCCAGGATCACCATCGCCGTGGCGTCGGTGACCGCCGCCTCCAGGGCGGCCACGTCGCCGTAGTCGACGTGGGTCACCTCACCGGGCAGGGGGCGGAACGGGTCGGCCTTGGCCGGCTGCCCGGTCAGGGCGAGGGCACCCATGGTCCGGCCGTGGAAGCCGCCCCGGGCGGCGACCACGTGCGACCGGCCGGTGAGCCGGGACAGTTTGAAGGCCGCCTCGTTCGCCTCGGCGCCGGAGTTGGCGAGGAACACCCGGCCGGGGCGCCCGGCGAGGGCGAGCAGCAGCTCGGCCAGGGCCACCGGCGGCTCGGCGACGTACAGGTTGGAGACGTGCCCGAGGGTGGCGACCTGCTTCGACACGGCGGCCACCACGGCCGGGTGGGCGTGCCCGAGGGCGTTGACCGCGATGCCCCCGACCAGGTCGACGTACTCCCGGCCGGCCTCGTCGACCACGACGGCGCCGGAACCGGCGACCAGCGCCAGCGACGGGGTGCCGTAGTTGTCCATCATCGACTGCCGCCAGCGGTTCACGAGCGCACTCATGACGGGATCACCATCGTTCCGAAGCCTTCCGACGTGAACACTTCCAGCAGTGTGGAGTGGGCGACCCGGCCGTCCACGACGTGCGCGGCGGGCACACCCTGGCGCACCGCCCGCAGGCAGGCCTCCATCTTCGGCACCATTCCCGACTCCAGCGACGGCAGCAGCTTCGCCAGGTCGTCGGCGGTGATCTCGCTGACCAGGCTGGTGGTGTCGGGCCACTGGGCGTACAGGCCGGGGACGTCGGTGAGGACGACCAGCTTGCGCGCGCCCAGGGCGACCGCGAGAGCGGCCGCGGCGGTGTCGGCGTTGAGGTTGTGCAGCACCCCGTCGGTGTCCGGGGCCACGGTGGAGATCACCGGGATCCGGCCGGCGGCGATCAGGTCGGTCACCGCCGAGATGTCCACCGACTCCACGTCACCGACCTGACCCACGTCGACCGGTTCCCCGTCCACGTAAGCCGGCCGCCGCACCGCGGTGAACAGCCCGCCGTCCTCGCCGGAGAGGCCGACGGCGAACGGGCCGTGACTGTTGATCAGCCCGACCAGCTCCCGGCCGACCTGGCCGACGAGCACCATCCGGACCACGTCCATCGCCTCCGGGGTGGTGACCCGCAGACCGCCCCGGAACTCGCTGGGGATGCCGAGCCGGCCGAGCATCGCCGAGATCTGCGGGCCGCCGCCGTGCACCACGACGGGCTTCAGGCCCGCGTACCGCAGGAAGACCATGTCGGCGGCGAAGGCCCGCTGCAGCTCGGGGTCGACCATGGCGTTGCCGCCGTACTTGACCACGACTATCGAGCCGGAGAAGCGCTCCAGCCAGGGCAGCGCCTCGATCAGCGTGGCGGCCTTCGCCTGGGCGCGGGTGAGGTCGGTGGAGAGGTTCATGTCCGAGCCTGCCATTCGTTCGCGACTGCGGGACTCCGCTTCGCTGCGTTCCTCGCGCTCACGTCGAATACGCCGAGTTCTCGTGCACGTACGCGTGGGACAGGTCGTTGGTCCAGATCGTCGCGGCGGCCGCGCCGGCGTGCAGGTCGATGCGGATCGTGACGTCCCGGCCGGTCAGGTCGACCTTCGAACGGTCCTCGGCGGCGGCGCCGGACCGGCACACCCAGACCCCGTTCACCGCGACGTCCACGCCGTCCGGCTCGAACACGGCGGCGGTGGTGCCGACGGCGGCGAGGATGCGGCCCCAGTTGGGGTCGTTACCGAACAGCGCGGTCTTGACCAGGTTGTTGCGGGCCACCGACCGGCCCACCTCGACCGCGTCGTCCTCGCTCGCGGCGCCGAGCACCTCGATGGCGATCTGCTTGGTGGCGCCCTCGGCGTCGGCGATCAACTGCTGGGCCAGGTCGTGCGTGGCGGCGGTGACCGCGGCGGTCAGCTCCTCCTCGGTCGGTGCGATGCCACTCGCGCCGCTGGCCAGCAGCAGGACGGTGTCGTTGGTGGACATGCAGCCGTCGGAGTCGATCCGGTCGAAGGTGACCCGGCAGGCCGCCCGCAGCGCCGCGTCGAGGGTGTCCGGGCCCGCCACCGCGTCGGTGGTGAGCACGCAGAGCATCGTGGCCATCGCGGGGGCGAGCATGCCGGCGCCCTTGGCCATCCCGCCGACCGTCCAGCCGCTGCCCTGCGCGACGGCGGTCTTCGGCCGGGTGTCGGTGGTCATGATCGCCTGGGCGGCCGGCATCCCGCCGTCGCGGGACAGTCCCCGGACGGCGGTGCGGACGCCGGACAGCAGCGCCGGCATCGGCAGCCGCTCACCGATCAGGCCGGTGGAGCAGACCGCCACCTCGCCCGCGCCGAGCAGCAGGCGGGCGCTGGCCGAGCTGAGCGCGGCGGCGGTGTGCTCGGCGGTGGCGTGGGTGTCCTGGAAGCCGGCCGGGCCGGTGCAGGCGTTGGCGCCGCCGGAGTTGAGCACCACGGCCCGGACGACGCCGCCCCGGACGACCTGCTGGGTCCAGAGCACCGGTGCGGCCTTGACGCGGTTGGCGGTGAACACGCCGGCGACACCGGCGTCGGGCCCGTCGTTGACGACGAGGGCGACGTCGGCGTTGCCGCTGGCCTTGAGCCCGGCGGCCACGCCGGCCGCCCGGAAGCCCCGGGGAGCGGTGACGCTCACGGTGCCGGCCTTTCGTTCGCGACTGCGGGGCTGTGGTGCGCCGCGCTCACGGCGCCACGCCCCAGATGGACAGGCCCGTCGTCTCCGGCAGGCCGAGCATGAGGTTGGCGTTCTGCACGGCCTGGCCGGCGGCGCCCTTGCCGAGGTTGTCCAGTGCGCTGAGCACGATCATCCGGCGGGAGTCGACGTCGACCGTGGCCTGCAGGTGGCAGGAGTTGGAGCCGAGGGTGGCGGCGGTGTGCGGCCAGGCGCCCTCGGGGAGGACGTGCACGAACGGCGTGTCCGCGTACGCCTCGGCGAGCACCGCCCGGGGGTCGACGCCGCGCGCCGGGACGGCGGTGACCGTGGCGAGGATGCCGCGCGGCATCGGCGCGAGCAGCGGGGTGAACGACAGGCCGGTCGCGCCGGTGGCCTGCTTGATCTCGGGCACGTGCTGGTGGGTGCCGACCCGGTAGGGCGACAGGTCCCCCATGACCTCGCTGCCGAGCAGGTGCGGCTTGGCGGCCCGGCCGGCGCCGGAGGTGCCGGAGGCGGCGACGACCACCACGTCGGCGGGGTCGGCGGCGCCCGCGGCGACCAGCGGGGCGAGCGCCAGGGAGATGGCGGCGGCGTAGCAGCCGGTGTTCGCCACCCGGGTCGACGTGGCGATCAGCTCCCGCTGGCCGGGCAGCTCCGGCAGGCCGTAGGTCCACTGCCCGGCGTGCGTGCCACCGTAGTAGTGGGCCCAGTCCCACGGGCTGGCCAGCCGGTGGTCCGCGCCGAGGTCGACGATCCGGACCTCCGGCGGAAGCTGGGCGGCGAGGGCCGCCGACTCACCGTGCGGCAGGGCGAGGAAGACCAGGTCCGCGTCGCCCAGGGTCGCCGCGTCCGTCTCGCCGAGCACCAGGTCCAGGCCCGTGAGCTGCGGGTGTACGGCGTCCAGGCGGTGACCGGCCTGGCTGTGCGCGGTGGCGGCGACCAGGTCGAACTCCGGGTGCCCGGCGACCAGGCGGATCAGCTCGCCCCCGGCGTAGCCGCTCGCTCCGGCGACCGCGACTCGGATTCCCATACTCACCTCCGCATGACTATGCAGCAGAGGCTAACAGCTCAGTGCATGGTCATGCAATGTATTGCATGGAGATGAGGTGTGGTGGCGGCCACCCGCCTTTCCCCGAGAAGGCCGGGCCCGTGCCGCAGGACGCGGCACGGGCCCGGAACGGACAGCGGGGCCGATCAGAGGCGGCCCTCCTCGACCGCCCGCGTCACCCACGGGATGACCTCGTCGAGCATCTCGTCCAGGCCGGTGGTGGCGGTGAAGCCAAGCACCTCGCGGGCCTTCGTCACGTCCGGCACCCGCTTCTGGACGTCGTACCGGAACGGCTCGTCGGACACGTGGCGGAACGGCACGTCCGGTCCCTTGATCTTGCGCCAGATCAGTCCGGCCAGGTCGAGGACGCTGGTCGACTCGGCCGTGGAGAGGTTGAAGTCCTCGTTGCGCGCCGCCGGGTGCTCGATCGCGGTGGCGATGCCCCGGGCCAGGTCGCCCCCGTAGGTGTAGTGCCGCACCTGGCTGCCGTCACCGAGGACGTGCAGCGGGTCCTGCCCCTTGACGATCTTCTGCACCAGGTCGGGCACGACGTGCGACATGGCCAGCTTCACGTTGCCGGAGAGCACCTCGGCCTGACCGAGCGCCCGCCCCTCGCCCACGCCGACGCAGTTGAACGGCCGCACGATCGTGTACGGCAGCGCGTACTGCTCCCAGGCCGCCCGCGCGTAGTACTCCACCGCCAGCTTCTGGAAGCCGTACGAGGACAGCGGCGGCGGGATGCGCCGTTCGTCGCCCTCCCGGCTCGGCCACTGCTCGGTCGACTCGTAGACCATCGAGGACGACAGGTAGGTGACCTTCGCCAGC
This sequence comes from Micromonospora sp. NPDC049497, assembly GCF_044465805.1. NCBI lineage: Bacteria > Bacillati > Actinomycetota > Actinomycetes > Micromonosporales > Micromonosporaceae > Micromonospora > Micromonospora sp. NPDC049497. Next base: position 36,305 of record NZ_JBITMC010000014.1, read on the forward strand.
CGCCCGTCGCGGTGCGCCCGGATCGCCGCGTCGCAGGTCGACGCCATGATCCGCTCGTTGGTGGCGAGCAGGTCGTAGGCGTACGCGTGGAAGTAGGAGATGCCGCCGATCATCGCCGCGCCGGCGACCAGGTGGTCGCAGCCGTCCAGCAGCTCGGTCAGCAGGTCCGCGTCCCGGGCGTCGCCCTCGACGAACCGGTAGCGGGGGTGGTCGTCGTAGCTGTGGCTCACCGGCCCGTACTTCGAGAAGTTGTCGATGCCGACCACCTCGTGGCCCCGGCCCAACAGCTCCTCGACGAGATAGCCGCCGATGAAGCCGGCCGAACCAGTAACCAGGACCTTCGCCACGTGCGCTCCTATGCGGTCTTCTCGAACTCGGTGCTGTCGCGGGGTTGGGCCGGCACGGCGGCGGGCCGTGCCGGCGTGGCCAGTTTCCCGGCGCTCAGCCGTCGACCGTAGGCGAAGAAGTACCAGCGCAGGTAGCCGGGGAGGAACCGGCCCAGGTCGAAGTGCGACTCGCCGAGCGGCCGGTCCAGCCAGATGGTCGGGATCTCGGCGACCGGCAACCGCAGGCGGGTGGCCTTGGCGGTCAGTTCCAGGCCGATCTCGAAACCGGTCCGCGACTCGATCCCCACCTGGCGGACGAAGGCCGTGTCGTACGCCTTGAAGCTGTTGGTGGCGTCCCGCGTGCCGACCCGGGCGAGGGTGTAGAGGCTGCGGCCCGCCCAGCGCGACATCATCCGCTTCAACCGGGGCCCGCCGACCTGCTGGCCGCCCGGCATGTACCGGGACGCGGCGGCGACCACCACGCCCCGGTCGACCAGCCGGGCCAGCTCGTCGATCTGCCGCGGATCGTCGCAACCGTCGGCCATGGTGACCACCGCGACCGGGGCCGTGGCCGCGTCGATGCCGAAGCGGATCGCGTTCGCCGGACCGCGCCCGTACGTGTTGAGCACCGCCCGGACGCGCGGATCGGTACGGGCGACCTGCTCGACGTACGGGACCGTGGTGTCCTCCGGCATGTCGTGCACGATGAGGACCTCGGCGGGCAGCAGCAGCTCCCGGAGCATGCGCTCCAGACAGCGCAGGATCGCCTCGCCCTCGTTGTAGACCGGCACGATCACCGAGACCCGGGGCTTCACACCCGCACCCCCGTCCCGGTCAGGCCCCACATGTCGATCACCGGTTTGTCGGTGTCGAGGCGCGCGTACTGCTCGTGCGGGGCCGCGATGACCAGCAGGTCGGCCCGCTCCAGCACCTCGTCGAGGTCGACGAGGCGCTCGTCGGCCACGTACGGGTCGGTGCAGAGGGTCTCCCGGGTCTTCAGGGCGAGGATCTTGCGCAGCTTGTAGGCCAGGCTCTCCCGCGGGTCGTCGCTGCCGCCCTTGAACGCCATGCCGAGGATGCCGACCGTCGACTCGGCCAGGTCGAACCGGTCCTCCAGCCGCGACACCAGGTACAGCGGGAGCCCCTCGTTGATGAGCATCGCGGAGTGGCCGAGCACGAAGTTGTTCCGGTTGAAGGCGGCCAGCTGCATGGTGTCCTTGAACAGGCACGGCCCGGCGGCGAAACCGGGCATCGGCAGGTCCGCCGCACGCGGGTAGTCGAACGCCACCGCGTGCCGGATCCGGGCGAAGTCCAGGCCGAAGTCGTTGGCCATCATCCAGAACTGGTTGGCGGTGGCGAACTTGATGTACCGCCAGGTGTTCGTGAACAGCTTCGCCAGCTCCGCCTCCTCCGGTTCGAGGGGCACGATCTGCTCGGTCAGGTGCCGGAACAGCTTCTCGGCCCGGGCCAGCGCGTCCGGCGTACGGGCGGCGACGATCTGCGGCAGCGTGAACAGCTCGGTCATCGCCCGTCCCTCGGCGATGCGCTCCGGGCAGAACGCCACGTCGGCGCGGATGCCCTTGCCGACCAGGAGCTTCTCGGTCAGGGCCGTGACGCCGGGGTAGACGGTGCTGCGCAGCACGATCAACTGCCCGTCGCGCAGGTGCTCCGCGCAGCGCTCCAACGCCCGGGGCACCGCGCCCAGGTCCGGGTTGAGGTGCTCGTCGACGGGCGTGCCGACGACCACGACCAGGTGCTCGGAGACGCCGACGCTGGCCGGGTCGGTGGTGGCCCGCAGCCGGCCGGCGGCGACCGCCTCGGCCAGCGGTCCGGCCGCGTCCGGCTCCGCGAACGGCAGCGTCGCCGCGTTCACCGTCGCCACGGCGTCGGCGTTGATGTCGTACAGCACGACGGAGAGCCCGCGCGAGGCGAAGGCGATGCCCAGCGGCAGGCCGACCCGGCCACAGCCACCGACGATGCAGACGTCCACCGTGGTGGGCGACTCGGGCGGTTCCTCGGACATCGGTGGACTCCCGTGGGGGTGGCGGGGGGTGCGATCCCGGCGTCAGCCGGAATCACAGCAGGCTAACCGCTCGGACGTGACTCATGGGTAACCGAACGATCCTTCGCCTCTGACCATTCGGCCGATCATCTACCGTCGGTGACGACTCCCTCACCGACGAACGTGAGGAAGGGCCCCTTCTTAACGCCTGGCGTTAAGAAGGGGCCCTTCCTTGCACGTCAGGCGCCGCGGAGCACCGCTCCGAAGCGCTCGGCGGCGCGGGCGACCGCCGCGTCGCGGGCGGCCACCGCCTCCTCCACCGTCAGCGTCCGGTCCGGGGCGCGGAAGGTGAGCTTGTACGCCAGCGACCGGCGGCCCGCCCCGAGCTGCTCGGAGGCGTACACGTCGAACAGCCGCACCGACTCCAGCAGCTCACCCGCACCCTCGACCAGCGCCTCCTGCACCTGCGCGGCCGGTACCGAGGCGTCCAGGACCAGCGCCACGTCGATCAGCGCGGGCGGGAACCCGGACACCGCCGGCCCGGGCGCCATCGGCGCCGCCGGCACCGCGTCCAGGTCCAGCTCCATGGCACACGTACGCCGGGGCAGCTCCAGCCCGGCGAGGACCGCCGGGTGCAGCTCGCCCGCGTACCCGACGACGGTGTCGTCCACCAGCAGCTGCGCGCACCGCCCCGGGTGCCAGGGCGCGTACTCGCCGGCCCGGACCGTGACCCGCTCGGCGGGGATCCCGGCGACCGCGAGGACCTCCCGGCCGGCCTGGACGGCGTCCGCCCAGCCGGCGGTGCGGCCCGCGCCCCACCAACCGGTCTGTTCGATCTCCCCGGCGAGGACCACGCCCACGTGCCGGGGCTGGTCGGGCAGCACCGCGTCGGCGGCCGCGAACTCCGCGTCCGACGGCCGGCGCTCCACGCCCATGTGCGGCGGGGTGCCGGCGCCGGAACGCGGGTGGAACACCGTGCCGATTTCGTACAGCGCCAGGTCCCGCAACCCCCGGCCGAGGTTGCGCCTGAGCGCCCCGAGCAGCGGGCCGAGCAGGCTGGTGCGCAGCAGCGGCTCCTCCTCGGACAGCGGGTTGGCCACCCGCACCGCCCGCCGCCGCGCGTCGTCGGCGGGCAGGCCGAGCCGGTCCGCCAGCTCCGTGGACACGAACGGCTGCGTGAGCACCTCGACGTACCCCTGGTCGGCGAGCGCCCGGGCCACGGCCCGCCGACGCCGCTGCTGCCAGGTCAGGCCCCGGCCGGCGGGCGCCACCGGCAGCACCGACGGCACGCGGTCGTACCCGTCGAAGCGGACCACCTCCTCGACCAGGTCGGCCGGGTCGGTGAGGTCGGGCCGCCAGCTCGGCGGGGTGACGGTGAGCGCGACGGCGCCACCGGCGGCGACACCGACCGTGCCCGGGTCCTCGCCGAGCCGGTCGGCGCCGGCGGCAACGGTGCAGCCGACCTGCTCGAGCAGGGCGACCACCCGGGCCGGCGGGTACTCCACCCCGACCCGGCGGGTGGGCAGGTCGGCCGGCAGGACGACCGGCGTACGCGGCCGGACGTGGTCGATGTCGAGGACCTCCTCGCCGGCGGCGCCGCCGCCGTGCGTGACCAGCAGCCCCACCGCGAGGTCCAGCGCGACCAGCGGCAGCGCGGGGTCGACGCCCCGCTCCCACCGCTTGGCGGCCTCGCTGAACAGCTTGTGCCGGCGGGCGGTCCGCCCGACCATCACCGGGTCCCAGTGCGCGGCCTCGAACAGCACGTTCACCGTGCTGTCGACGACCTCGCTGGTCTGCCCGCCCATCACGGCGGCGAGCGAGATCGGGCCGGTGTCGTCGCAGATCACCATGTCCTCGGCGGCGAGCGTGCGGGTCACACCGTCCAGGGTGGTCAGCTTCTCCCCCGCCTCGGCGCGCCGGACCACCAACGGGCCGGCGATCCGGTCGGCGTCGAAGGCGTGCATCGGCTGGCCGAGCGCGAGCATCACGTAGTTGGTGATGTCGACCGGCAGCGAGATGCTGCGGATGCCGGCGGTGGTGAGCCGGCGCGCCATCCAGTCCGGGGTGGGTGCGGCCGGGTCGACGCCGCGCACCATGCGGGCGGCGAACCGGTCGCAGCCGACGGTGTCCCGGACCTCGACCGGGTACGCGGGCCGCTCGGTGGCCCCGGGCGCCGGCGTGAGACCGGGATCCTGGAAACCCACCCCGAGGGCGTGGGCCAGCTCGCGGGCGATGCCCCGCACCGACATCTGATAGCCGCGGTCCGGGGTCACCTCGACCTCCACCACCACGTCGTCCAGCCCGACCAGCGGGCGCGCGTCGTCGCCCGGCTTGCCGGGGACCTGCTCCGGCAGCACGATGATGCCGGAGTGGTCGTCGCCGAGGCCCAGCTCCTTCGCCGAGCAGATCATGCCGTTGGAGTTGCGCCCGTACGTCTTGCGGGAACCGATGGCGAAGTTTCCGGGCAGGACACCGCCGGGGAGGATCACCACCACCCGGTCGCCGACGGCGAAGTTGCGCGCCCCGCAGACGATCTCCTGCGGCTCACCGGTGCCGTTGGCGGCGCCGACGTCGACCCGGCAGAACCGGATCGGCTTCTTGAAGCCGGTGAGCTCCTCGATCTCGCGGACCTCACCGACCACCAGCGACCCGGTGACCGTCTCACCCAGGTCCAAGATGGAATCGACCTCGATGCCGAGGTCGACCAGGGCCTGCTCCAGGTCGCCCGGGGCCAGGTCGGCGGGCAGGTCCACGTACTCCCGCAGCCAGCTGACAGAAACTCGCATGACTCAGACCACCGTCTCCGTAACTCGTACCCGCACGCCGCTCACGCCGTCCCGACCGCTCATGACCCGTGGCCGAACGCCCGGGTGAACCGGACGTCGCCCTCGACCATGTCCCGCATGTCGCCCACTCCGTGGCGGAACATGACGGTCCGGTCGATGCCCATGCCGAAGGCGAATCCGGAGTAGACGTCCGGGTCGATGCCGCAGGCCCGCAACACCCGCGGGTTGACCATGCCGCAGCCGCCCCACTCGACCCACTGCGGGCCCTTGCGGTGCTCCGGGAACCACACGTCGAACTCGGCCGACGGCTCGGTGAACGGGAAGTAGTGCGGCCGCCACCGCGTCTTCGCATCCGGCCCGAACATGGCCCGGGCGAAGTGGTCCAGTGTGCCCCGCAGGTGCGCCATCGTGATGCCCTTGTCGACGACCAGGCCCTCCACCTGGTGGAAGACCGGCGCGTGGGTGGCGTCCAGCTCGTCGGTGCGGTAGACCCGGCCGGGGCAGATCACGTAGATCGGCGGCTTCCGGCTCAGCATCGTCCGCGCCTGCACCGGCGAGGTGTGGGTCCGCAGCACCATCCCGGAGTTCTCCGGCGCGACGTGGAAGGTGTCCATCAGGCCGCGGGCCGGGTGGTCCGGCGGGATGTTCAGCGCGTCGAAGTTGGTCCACTCCAGCTCGACCTCGGGGCCCTCGGCCACCTCGTAGCCCATCCCGACGAAGAAGTCGCTGACCTGTTCCATCAGGGTGCTGACCGGGTGCCGGGCACCGGACGGGCGCCGGTCGTACGGCAACGTGACGTCCACCCGCTCCTCGGCCAGCATCCGCTCGGCCTGCTCGCGGTCGAGGATCTCGGCGCGGGCGGCGTAGGCGGCCTCGATCGCCCGGCGGGCCTCGTTGACCCGCTTGCCGGCGTCGGACTTCGCCGCCGGCGGCAGCGCGCCGATCTCCCGACGGGCCAGGGACACCGGCGAGCGGTCGCCGAGGTGCGCGGGGCGCAGCGCGGTCAGCGCGTCCGGATTACCGGCGGCCGCGAACGCCTTCTCGGCGTCGGTGACGGCGTCGGCCAGGGCGGCCGGGTCGAGCAGGGCGACCTGCTTCGGGTCGTACGGATCGTTGCGGTAGCTCATGGCGAACGGGCACTCCCTCACGGCGGCGCCGGCCCTCACGGGCGGCTAGGCGAGTCTACGGACGCGCGGCTGTGCCGCAGCCCGCCGGTGGGAGTTGTGCGGAAAGCAGGTCAGGCCCGCCGCCCGCCGACACCGGCGGGCTGGCTAAACGAACGCCGTGGCGCGTTCATGGGCGGACGTTCTCCCCTGCTGTCTGTCCCGCGCGACCGGTCGACGGTCGACGCTGTGCTCTCGCTGAAGCGTACAGGCAGACGGCGGCGGCCGCAGCCAGGTTCAGGCTCTCGGCGCGCCCGTACAGGGGCACCCGGACGCGGGCGTCGGCGGCGCCGGTGAGCTCCTCGGGCAGGCCGTGCGCCTCGGAGCCGAACAGCCACGCCGTGGGCGCGGCCAGGCGGCCGTCGTCGGCCAGGTCGTCCAGGTCGTCGTCGCCGTACCCGGTGGTGGCGAGGATCGACAGCCCCGCCTCGCGGAGCGCCTCGACCGCGTCGCGGGGGTCGGGCGCGCGGACCACGTCGAGGTGGAAGAGGCTGCCGGCCGACGCCCGCACGGCCTTGCCGTTGTACGGGTCGACGGCCTCCCCGGCGAACACCACCACCTGGGCTCCCGCGGCGTCGGCGGTGCGGAGCACGGTGCCGGCGTTGCCCGGGTCCCGGATGTCGGCGAGCACCGCCACCAGGCGGGGCGCGCCGGACAGGGCCCGTTCCAACGGCACGTCGACGTGCCGGCACACGGCCACCAGGCCCTGCGGTGCGACGGTCTCGGCGAGGGCGGCGACCGCCTCGTCGGTCACCTCGGAGACCGGCACGTCGGCGCCGGCCGCGCGGGCGGCCAGGTCGGCGTACCGGTCGAGGGCGGTCGGCGTACCGAACAGCTCCGTGACCACCCCCGCACGGGCCAGGGCCTCGCGGACCGCCTGCGGCCCCTCGGCCAGGAAGCGGCCGGTCGCCTCGCGGTCCCGGCGGCGCTGCAACCGGCGGGCGGCGACCACCCGGGGCGTACGCGGAGTGAAGGGCATGGGTTCCTCAGACGTGGGCGAGGCGCCCCTCGCAGGTGACGGGGGGCGCCTCGCGGGCGTTGCTGGCGGGGATCAGGCGGCCTGGGCCGCCGCGCCACCGGTGCCCTCGGCCGCGACCGCGGCCCGGGCCAGCTCGACGATCGCCGCGAAGGCGGCGGCGTCGTTGACGGCCATGTCGGCCAGGATCTTGCGGTCGACCTCGATACCGGCCAGGCGCAGGCCCTGGATCAGCCGGTTGTAGGTCATCCCGTTGGCCCGGGCGCCCGCGTTGATCCGCTGGATCCACAGCTGCCGGAAGTCGCCCTTGCGGTCACGACGGTCCCGGTACGCGTACTGCATCGAGTGCAGCACCTGCTCCTTGGCCTTGCGGTACAGGCGGGAGCGCTGACCGCGGTAGCCGCTCGCGGTCTCCAGCAGGGTACGACGCTTCTTCTGGGCGTTCACAGCCCGCTTGACGCGTGCCATCTCAACTCCTTCTTACGTAAAGGTGGCGCGCGTCAGCGGCCGAGCAGCTTCTTGATGCGCTTGACGTCGGCCTTGGCCAGCACGACCGTGCCGGTCAGGCGCCGGGTCTGGGTGGAGGGCTTCTTCTCCAGGTTGTGGCGAAGCCCGGCCTGCTGGGCAACGATCTTGCCCTTGCCGGTCACCTTGACCCGCTTGCCCATACCCGTGTGCGACTTCATCTTCGGCATGTGGAACGTCTCTCCCCTGTTACTCGCCGCCGGTGCCGGCGACGGTGCCGGTGTCACCGGCTGCTGCGGTCTCGCCGGCTGCCGCGGTCTCCCCGGCTTCCGGAGCGGCGGACTCGTCCGCGTTCCGGTCACGGGGTCCACCGCGGGACGCCGTCGCGGCGACCGCGGAGGCCTTGACGGCCCGGTGCGGCGCGAGAACCATGATCATGTTTCGGCCGTCCTGCTTCGGAGCGGCCTCGACGTATCCCAGCTCCGTGATCTCGGACTCGAGCCGGCGCAGGAGCCGGTAGCCCAGCTCCGGGCGGCTCTGCTCGCGACCGCGGAACATGATCGTCACCTTGACCTTGTCGCCGGCCTTGAGGAACCGCACCACGTGACCCTTCTTGGTCTCGTAGTCGTGCGGGTCGATCTTGGGCCGGAGCTTCATCTCCTTGATGACGGTCTGCTGCTGGTTACGCCGCGCTTCGCGCGCCTTCAGTGCGCTCTCGTACTTGAACTTGCCGAAGTCCATGAGCTTGCACACCGGCGGGCGCGCCATCGGCGCAACCTCGACCAGGTCCAGGTCGACGTCCGCGGCCAGCTGCAGGGCGCGCTCCAGCGGGACGATGCCCACCTGCTCACCCTCAGGGCCGACCAGTCGGACCTCACGTGCCCGGATCTGCTCGTTCACGCGTGGTTCGACGCTGATGGGGCCTCCTCGAGTCGGATCTGCTGCGTGGCCGACCCCGCGGTTCCCGGATGGGAACCGACCCGGAAAGCAGAGGGCCCCGGCGTATGCCAGGGCCCGCTCGACCGGTCGGCACGATCACATGATCGCGCATCCGGGACCGGGACGTGCCCGGAACCGGTGACCGGACCCGGCCACCGTGGCGGCGACTCGGGTGGGAGCGGGAGCTCCTCTTTCATGGCTGTCTGCTCGCGTGCGGAGACAGCCTGGTCGACTCCACGACATTACACCCTCGGCCGCCGGCGTCCCAACCCGGGCCCCTCCACCGGTCGAACCCGTCCCGGCGCACGGTCAGCGCCCGGTGGCACCCTCGGCGAGGCGGGCCTGGTGGGCCTGGTGCAGCCGGCGCAGCGCGCGCACCCCGTCGACCGCCAGCTCCTTGTCGGCGGCCTGGAGGGCCACCATCGGCAGCAGGTCGTCGTCGTGCAGCTCCAGGCTCGCCCAGGGCGCGCCCCGGTCGAAGCGGACGCTCCGGACGACCTCCCAGGGCAGGTCGTACGATCCGACGACGTTGCGCACCCGCACGCCGCGCGCGTCGGCCTCGACCCGGGGGCGGGTGAAGAGCAGGAAGCCCAGGGCGCCGAAGACGCCGAGACCGATCATGGCGAACTGGTCGCCGCGCTGGAAGGTGCCGTAGCCGTCACCCGTGGCGCCGCTCAGCGAGGTGGCCACCAGGCTGAACACCACCACCAACGCGATCGCGGCGGCCCAGCAGACCACCCGGATCCGGCGGGGACGGAGGCGGACCGACTCGGTTTCACTCACCCCACCAGTCTGCCACCCGCCGCCGGCGCACCCGCCGCCGCCACACGCGTGGTGCGGGCGCCGCGGCCGGCGACGAGCGCCGCGAGCAGCGTGAGCAGCGCGCCGGCGACCACCGGCAGGCGTACGCCGGCGCCACCCGGCAGCAGCGCGTCCAGCAGCAGCGCACCGCCGAGCTGGCCGGCGACCGCGACCAGGCCGGTACGCAGCACGCCGACCACCCGGACGCCCACCACCAGCGAGGCCACGATCCCGACCCCGAGCAGACCGCCGGTGTAGAGGTACCAGGCGTCGGGCCAGGTCGGGGCGGGCCCGGTGAAGGCACCGGCCAGGGCCGCGACGAGCAGGACGACCGGCGTACCGACGGCGAAGTTGACCGCGACCCCGGCGGCGGGCGAGCTGGCGGCGGAGACACGGCCGTTGAGTGCCGACTGGAGCGCGATCCCCACCCCGCCGGCGACCGTGAGCGCGACGAGCCCGAGCGCGAGGTCACCGACGGGCTGGCCGAGCTGGGCCAGCCCCACCGCGAGGACGCCGAGCAGCGCGCCGACCAGGCGTGGTCCGGTCAGCGCCAGCCGGCCCACCGGGGCGAGGCCGGCCCGGTCCACGGCCAACCCGCCCACACTGCTGCCGGCCACCCCGGCGATCGTGAAGAGGGCCACCCCGAGCACCGGCACGACGTACGCCCCGAGCAGGACGATCGTCGCCCCGCCCAACCCGCCCAGGTAGGCCCACCAGGGCAGCCGGGCGTGCCGTAACGCGGCCAGTCCGGCCCGTACCGACGGCAGGGCGAGCACGGCGAGCCCGATCAGCAGGCTCCCGCCGACGTTGTTGACGGCGGCGGCGATGGTGGGATCCCCGGCGCGCTCGCCCAGCTCGGCGTTGGCCGCGCCCTGCACCGCGGCGGCGGCACCGCCGAGCCCGACGAACAGCAGCGCCAGCCAGGCCGGCAGGAGCCGCCGGACCCGCTGCGGTGCACCGGTCGCCGACGGCGCCGGGTCAGCCGGCGAGGGCCGGGGTGCGGCCGGGGCGGGCGGCCGGCTCACAGCCGGCAGGCGTGGATGTTGGTGACCAGGATGGCCCGGGCTCCCAGCTCGTAGAGCTCGTCCATGATGCGGTGCACGTCGTCGCTGAGCACCATGGCCTGCACGGCCACCCAGCCCTCGCGGTGCAGCGGCGAGACCGTCGGCGACTCGATGCCCGGGGTCAACGAGCTGGCCCGGTCGAGCAGGCCGGCCGGGACGTCGTAGGCGAGCATCACGTAGCGGCGGGCGACGAGCACCCCGTGCAGGCGGCGCAGCAGCTGCTCGGCCTGCGGCCGGGTCGGTGCCCCGGTGCGCCGGACCAGCACGGCCGACGAGCGCAGCAGCGGATCACCGAAGACGACCAGGCCGGCCTGGCGCAGCGTGGTGCCCGTCTCCACCACGTCGGCGACGACGTCGGCGACGCCGAGCCGGATGGCGTTCTCCACCGCGCCGTCGAGACGGATCACGTCGGCCTTGACGTCCAGCTCGGCGAGGCGCCGCTCGACGAGGCCCGGGTACGCGGTGGCGATCCGGTGCCCGCCCAGCTCCTGCACCGAGGCGATGTCCTCGGGGCGGGCGGCGAAGCGGAAGGTGGCCCGGCCGAAGTCGAGGTCCACCACCTCCTCGGCCGGCGCGCCCGAGTCGATCAGCAGGTCCCGGCCGGTGATGCCGACGTCGAGGTCACCGGAACCGACGTAGGTGGCGATGTCCTTCGGACGCAGGTAGAAGAACTCGATGTCGTTGGGCTCGTCCCGGCAGACCAGGTCCTTCGGGTCGGTGCGCTGGCGGTAGCCCGCCTCGCGCAGCATCTGGGCGGCCTTCTCGGCGAGGGCGCCCTTGTTGGGTACGGCGACACGCAGCATGACGGAGTGCTCCTTAACGATCGGGGAGGATCAACGCGGGGGCGCACTCACAGATGTCGGTAGACGTCCTTCAGCTCCAGACCACTGGCGAGCATCAGCACCTGGACCTGGTAGAGCAGCTGGGAGATCTCCTCGGCGGTGCGCTCCGGCCCCTCGTGCTCGGCGGCCATCCACGACTCGGCCGCCTCCTCGACGACCTTCTTGCCGATGAAGTGCACCCCTTTCTCCAGGGCCGCGACCGTGCCCGAGCCCGGGGTGCCGGCGGCGGCCTTGGCCTGCAGCTCGGCGAACAACTCCTCGAACGTCTTCACCCGGTGATTCTCTCAACTGTCCCCCGGCCAGGGCAGCCCCGGGGTCCGGCGCGCGCGGTGGGTGCGGTCGGTGGGTGCGCGTGACGACCGCAGTCACGGAGGGCAACCGGACCGGCGTCGTCACTCGGAGCGACGTGGCGGCGGGAACACCTGCTCGTGCGGCACGCGACGCACGAGCCACGCGGCGGCAGGAGCGCCCACGACCCCGACCGCCCCACGGGCGCCGGGTCGCCGCGACCGGATCGGGCGCCGGGGATCAGCCGGCGAAGCCGACCCGCTGACCGATGCCGGCGAGCGTCCGGACCGCCAGGGCGGCGTCGAGCGCCGCGACCGTGGCGGCCCAGCCCTTGTCCTCGGCGGAGCCCGGCAGGCCGGCCCGGTCGCGGGCCTGCTCGATGGTCTCCACGGTGAGCACACCGTGGGCGACCGGCTTGCCCTCGTCGAGGGCGACCCGGGTGAGCCCGTCGGTCACCGAGCGGCAGACGTAGTCGAAGTGCGCCGTCGCGCCGCGTACCACCACACCGAGAGCGACGACCACGTCGCAGCGGCGGGCCAGGGCCTGGGCCACCACCGGCAGCTCCACCGAACCGGCCACCCGGGCGACGACCGCCCGCGCCCCGCACGCCTCGGCGGCGGCCACCGCCCGCTGCAGCATGTGGTCGGTCAGCTCGCCGTGCCACCGGGCGGCGACCACACCCACGGTCATCCCGGCCGCGTCCACCGCCTCCACGCCCGGTTCACCGAAACCCGCCATCCCTACGCTCCGATCTCGTCGCCGGCGACCGGGCGGCCCATCGGGGCCTCGGTCACCTCGTCCAACTCGTCCAACAGGTGCCCCATCCGGTCCCGCTTCGTCCGCAGGTAGCGCACGTTCTCCGGGTGCGGCCGGACGGGCAGCCCCTCCCGGCCGGTGATGGTCAGGCCGTACCCCTCCAGCCCGGCCCGCTTCGCCGGGTTGTTGGTGAGCAGCCGCATCGTGCGTACGCCGAGGTCGTAGAGGATCTGGGCGCCGGTGCCGTAGTCCCGCGCGTCGGCCGGCAGGCCCAGGTCGAGGTTGGCGTCCACGGTGTCCCGGCCGAGGTCCTGGAGCTGGTACGCCTGGAGCTTGTGCAGAAGGCCGATGCCCCGCCCCTCGTGACCACGCACGTAGAGCACCACGCCCCGGCCCTCCCGGGCGACCCGTTCCAGGGCGGCGTTCAGCTGCGGGCCGCAGTCGCAGCGCACCGAGCCGAACACGTCCCCGGTGAGGCACTCGGAGTGCACCCGGACCAGGACGTCGCGCCCGTCGCCGATGTCGCCCATGACCAGTGCCACGTGCTCGGCCGAGTCGTGCTCGCTGCGGTAGCCCAGCGCCCGGAACACCCCGTGCCGCGTGGGCATCCGGGCGTCCGCGACCAGCTCGACCTGCTTCTCGGTCCGCCGCCGGTACGCGACCAGGTCGGCGATCGTGACCAGGGTCAGTGCATGCTCGGCGCAGAACTTCTCCAGGTCCGGCAGCCGCATCATGGTGCCGTCGTCGTTGACCAGCTCACAGAGCACGCCGGCGGGGCGCAGCCCGGCCAGCCGGGTCAGGTCGACGGCGGCCTCGGTGTGGCCGGGCCGGCGCAGGACACCACCCTCGCGGGCCCGCAGCGGCACGACGTGGCCGGGGCGGGCCAGGTCGGCCGGGCCGGTCCCGGCGTCGGCGAGCAGCCGGATGGTGTGCGCGCGGTCGGCGGCGGAGATGCCGGTGGTGACGCCCTCGCGGGCGTCCACCGTGACCGTGTACGCGGTGCCGCGCTTGTCCTGGTTGGTGTGGTGCATCGGCGGCAGGTCCAACCGGTCGCACTCGCTCTCGGTGAGCGGTACGCAGACGTAGCCGGACGTGTACCGCACCATGAAGGCGAGCAGCTCCGGCGTCGCCAGTTCGGCGGCGAAGATCAGGTCGCCCTCGTTCTCCCGGTCCTCGTCGTCGACCACGACGACCGGTCGTCCGGCGGCGATGTCCGCCACCGCCTGCTCGATACTCGCGAACCTGGTCATGCGACGGCCTCCGAATAGGTCGACGGGATCGGTGCGGGTGCCGGTCGGGCGGCCCGCGAGGTGCGCCACCAGGCGGCGAGGCCGGCGACGCAGAGCGCGCCGTAGAACAGGTACATCGCCGCCGACGGGTAGAAGCCGCCCCGCAGCAGCAGCGGTACGCCGACCGCGTCCACGGCTATCCAGATCAGCCAGAAGTCCACCCAGCCGCGCGCCATGCCGTACGTGGCGAGGAGGCTTCCGGTGAGGATCCACGCGTCCGGCAGCGGCCCCCACGAGCCGAGGGCGGCCAGCACCGGGTACGCGGCGGCGGTGCCGACGACCGCGGCGAGCAGCAGGCCCGCCCGCTCCCGGGCGGTGGCCCAGCGCGGCGTGACGGCGGCGCCGTCGGCGTCCAGCCCCAGACGGCGGGTACGCGACCAGCGCCACCAGCCGTAGAGGCTGACGGCGAAGAAGAAGACCTGACGGCCGGCCTGCCCGTAGAGGTCGTGCGCCTGCGGGGTGGCGAAGACGCCGCCGAGGAAGACGGTGAGCAGCAGCGCGTTGCCGATCATGCCGACCGGCCAGGCCCAGACCACCCGACGCAGGCCGAGCAGCGCCGAGGCCAGCCCGAAACCGTTGCCGACGATCTCCCGGACCAGCACCGGCGAACCGGCGATCTCCACCTGCGCGTGCAGCAACCAGCCGAGGGGACCCATCAGGCCACCTGCCCCGTACCGCCGGCGCCGAGCAGCCGCTCGACGTACTTGGCGAGGACGTCGACCTCCAGGTTCACCGGGTCACCGACCTGTCGGGCGCCGAGGGTGGTCAGCTTCAGGGTGGTCGGGATCAGCCCGACGGCGAACCAGTCCGGGCCGACCTCGGCGACGGTCAGCGACACGCCGTCGACGGTGACCGAGCCCTTCTCCACCACGTACCGGGCCAGGGCGGCGGGCAGCCGGAAACGCACCGTCTCCCACTGCGCGGCCGGCTCCCGGGCGGTCACCTCGCCGACGCCGTCCACGTGCCCCTGCACGATGTGCCCGCCCAGCCGGCTGCCGAGGGCGGCGGCGCGCTCCAGGTTGACCGGGTCCCCCGGGCGCAGCGCGCCCAGGGCCGAGCGGCGCAGCGTCTCACCCATCACGTCGGCGGTGAAGACGCCGTCGGCGGCGTCGACCACCGTCAGGCAGACCCCGTTGACCGCGATGGAGTCGCCGTGCCGGGCGTCCGAGGTGACCAGCGGGCCACGGACCGCGACCAGCGCCGAGTCCCCCGCCGTCGGAGTGATCCGGACGACCTCGCCCAACTCCTCGACGATGCCGGTGAACATGTCAGGCCTCCCTCTTCCGGGGCAGCGCGGTGATCCGCAGGTCGGGGCCGACCTGCGTAACGTCGACGAAGTCCACGTCGATGGCCTCGGCGATGGTCGTCACACCCGCGTCGACCAGCGCGGTGGGACCGGCGCCGAGCAGGCGCGGCGCGACGTAGGCGACGATCTTGTCGACCAGGCCGGCGGCGAGGAACGCCCCGGCCAGCTTCGGGCCGCCCTCCAGCAGCACTGCGCGGATCCCGCGCCCGTGCAGCGCGGCGAGCAGCGCCGGCAGGTCGACCCGGCCGTCCGGGCCGGCACCGACCTCCGCGGCGGTGGCGATCCACGTCCGGGCGGCGCCGTCGCGGACCCGGGCGTCGGCGGGCGTACGACCGGCCGAGTCCACCACCACCCGCAGCGGCTGCCGGATGGCCAGCGAGCCGTCGCGCAGGTTCCGGGCGGTGAGCCGGGGGTCGTCGGCGAGCACCGTCCCCACCCCGGCGACGACCGCGTCGACGGTGCCGCGCAACGCGTGCACGTCCATCCGGGCCGCCTCGGAGGTGATCCACATGCTGGTGCCGTCGGCCGCCGCGGATCGGCCGTCGAGCGTCGCGGCGTACTTCCAGATGACGTACGGCCAGCCCCGGCGCATCGAGGTGAGCCACGCGACGTTGCCGGTCTCCGCCTCCGCCCGGCGTACGCCCAGGTCGACCTGGACCCCGGAGGCGCGCAACGTGGCGGCGCCCCCGGCCGCGACCGGGTTGGGGTCGGGCACGGCGATGACGACGCGGGCCACCCCGGCCTGGACCAGCGCGAGGCTGCAGGGGCCGGTGCGGCCCGTGTGGTCGCAGGGCTCCAGGGTGACCACGGCGGTGCCGCCGCGGGCCCGCTCGCCGGCCTGGGCGAGCGCGACGATCTCGGCGTGCGGCCCGCCGGCGTAGGCGTGGAAGCCCTCCCCGACGACCTGGCCGTCGGCGTCGAGCAGCACGCAGCCCACCACCGGGTTGGGGCTGGTCGTGCCGAGGCCGCGCGCGGCCAGTTCGACCGCACGGCGCATCGCCTCGTCCACGGAGACCCCGGCCATGCCCTGCCCTCTCACTCGGTCGGCGCGCGGGCGGCGACGGGAGCGGCGGCATGGGGCCGCGGGCGTGCGGCGGCGGAGGGCACGGGTACGGCAGAGCCGACCCGGGGGGCGGTCACGGCACGCCGAACCTCGGCGGCCGGGCACGCCCGTCCGTCCCGCGCGCTGTCTCCCATCCGGACTGTCTGGGAGCGGGCATGCCCGCACCCAACCGTCGGCCCCGGATTCTCACCAGGTCCACCGGGCGGCACGAGGCCGACCGGGTCGCGGGCTTACCACGGTCGGACCGTGGATCACCGCCGGTTCGGAATTTCACCGAGTCCCGCCAGCGCGTGGTGGGTACCCCGAAAGTCTTACACGCCCGACGGGGCGTGTCTCCCCACAGGCGAGCTACTTCACATGGCGGTGGTGCGGGTCACCCACGCTGCGGCGACGGTCCACCGCCACGTACGACCCGGGCTGGCTCTTGGCCACCGTCTTCATCTCCGAGGCGAGGTTCATGGCCTGGAGCGGGTTGGTGAGGCGTTTGCCGGCGTCGGAGACGGACACACCGATCGAGAGGGTGACCAGGTGGGCGCGGTGCAGGTTGCCCCGCCGGTCCTTCACCTCGACGTAACCCCGAGCCGCGTCGGACGGGTCGTAGAGGGCGTCAGCGGCCTTCTCGAAGTCGGCCGAGACCCTCGCGGTGAGCGGCAGCACCTGCGCCGGCGTGCAGACGAAGACGAAGTCGTCGCCGCCGACGTGGCCGAGGAAGGCAGGCGGGAGGCCGACCGAGATCACCGCCCGGTGCAGGCTGCGCGCCAGCGCGGTGATGAAGTCGTCGCCGCGGGAGAAGCCGTACACGTCGTTGACGCTCTTGAAGCGGTCGATGTCGATGTAGCCGACCGCGTAGTCCGACCCGCCACGGATCCGGTCGGCGATCTCCCGCCGGATGCGGCTGTTGCCCGGCAGGCCGGTCAGTGGGGAGACCTCACGGAACTCCTTGTTGCGGCGGAGCGTGGAACTGACCCGGGCCACCAGCTCGGCGGTGTCGAACGGTTTGACCAGGTAGTCGTCCGCACCGGCGCTGAGCCCGTGCACCTTGTCGACGGTCAGGCCCTTGGCGGTCAGCATGATCACCGGCAGGGCCGCGGTCATCGGGTCGGCCCGCAGCCGGCGGGTCAGCTCCAGACCGTCGATGCGGGGCATCATGAGGTCGACCACCGCCAGGTCCGGGCGTTGCCGCTCGATGACCTCCAGCGCCTCCTGGCCGTCGCCGGCGTGGACCACGTCGAACCCGTGCAACCGCAGGTTGAACTCCACGAAGCGGGCGATGTCCTCGTCGTCGTCGACGACGAGGATCAGGTCCCTGCGGTCGTCGGCCGGGTCCACGTCAGGCCCCGGCCACCGCGCGTTCGGCGAGGGAGCGGAGGCGGCGGACCGCTTCCGCCGGATCATCCGCGCCGTAGACGGCGGTGCCCGCCACGAACGCGTCCGCGCCGGCCTCGGCGGCCTGCTCGATGGTGTCGGCGGCGATCCCGCCGTCGACCTCGATGCGCAGCTCCAGGTGGCCGGCGTCGACGTGCCGGCGGGCCGCGCGGACCTTGTCGAGCAGGTGCGGCAGGAACCGCTGCCCGCCGAAGCCCGCCTTGATCGTCATGATCAGCAGCGTGTCGAAGCTCGGCAGCAGCTCCAGGTACGGCTCGATCGGCGTGTCCCGGTCGATCGCCAGCCCCGCCTTCGCACCCGCCGAACGGAGGTCCTTGGCCAGGGCCACCGGATCGTCGCAGGCCTCCGCGTGGAAGGTGACGTTGTACGCCCCCGCGTCGGCGTACCCGGGCGCCCAGCGCCGCGGGTCGGTGATCATCAGGTGCACGTCGAAGGGCAGCTCGGTGGCGGCCCGGAGGCTCTGCACCACGGGCAGCCCGATGGTCAGGTTCGGCACGAAGTGGTTGTCCATGACGTCGACGTGCAACCAGTCCGCGGCGTTCTCGACGGCACGGACCTCTCGGGCGAGGTGGGCGAAATCGGCGGCCAGGATGCTCGGCGCGACGATCGGCGGCGGTACGGTCACCGGGCCAGTGTACGAACGCGGCCACCCGCCGCCAGCGGCGCGGCACCAACCGGGACGCCCTGTGACCCAGCGGTGACCAGTGGTGCAGAATAGGCCGTTCCGGCCCGGCCAAACCGGACGAACAGCCATCGGTGACTGGCCGGACGACGGAAACGCGGCAACACTCCATCGGGGACGGTGACGTGGGTCGTACGACGTCGGCGGGCACCCCCGCCCGGCGACAGGTCGACCGGCCGTCAGCTCCCGGAAAGGGCGGATGATGCGACGGTTGCTGGGGCGTGTCCCCGAGGTGCTGACGGCGCTGGCGCTGGCGGGCGCGGGCGCGGCCCTGCTGGCCGGCTGCGTACGACCGGGCGGCTCGGACGGCGACCTCGTCGACGACTGGCCCGTGCTGTCGGCGCCACTGCCGTTCACACCGGCCTCCGGGGTCTGCATGCCCCGGATCACGTCCGTCGTGCAGGCGGCCACGTACGAGACGGTGGACTGCGCCCGCAACCACCTCGCCGAGGCGGTGCACGTCGGCACCTTCACCGGCGCCGCGGCCCGCCAGCGCGAGCGGCCGGAGCCCGGCTCCCCCGCGCTGCGTACCGCTCGCGCCGAGTGCGACCAGCGGGCGCGGGAGGTGCTCGGCGGCGACTGGCACTCCGCCCGGCTCACCCTGAACATCGCCCTGCCGACGGTCCCCGCCTGGCGGGGCGGCTCGCGCTGGTTCCGGTGCGACCTCAGCGAGACCGACAGCATCGACAACACACGGCCGATCAACCGCACCGGCAGCCTGCGGGGCGCGATGATCGGCGACTCGGGCCTGGTGCACGGCTGCTTCGACCCGAAGCTCATCGGTGACAACCTCAACTACATGGCCCCGGTGCTGTGCACCGAGCCGCACCGCGCCGAGTTCGTCGGCGTCTACGTCGAGCGCGACATGAGCTGGGACGAGTTCGTCAAGGCCGACCAGCAGGCGCACAAGCGGTGCATGGCGCTGATCGCCGCGTTCGCCGCCGTGCCCAACAACAGCGACCTGCCGTACCGGGCGGGGTCCATCTTCTACCCGCCGTCGCAGCGGGAGTGGGAGGAGGGCGACCGGGGCGTGCGCTGTTTCCTGTGGAGCGACGACCGCAAGCTGACCCGGTCCATGCGGGGCGCCGGCCCGCAGGGACTACCCGCCATCTGAGCACGGTGCCGTATGCTCCCGCACCGTGGCGCGCACCGGTCGACGGGCCGGCGCCGACCACCGGACGACGGGAGGTCGACGGCGATGCGACGGTGGCTCATCGGGGTCGCGCTCGGCGCCGTGGCGGCGGTGACGCTGACCGGCTGCGGTACGCCGCCGGCCGGCATCGACGGTGACCTGACCGACGACTGGACCACGATCGCCGCCCCCGCGGCATTCACCCCCGAGCCGGGCACCTGCCACTCCCACGTCCAGGAGGTCGGCTACCTCAGCTCGTACGGGCCGGTGGGCTGCGATCGTCCGCACCGCGTGGAGACCCTGCACGTCGGCACCCTCACCGGCGCCGCCGCGACGGGCGCCCAGCCGCCCGCCCCCGGGTCCGCCGGTACCCGCGCCGCGCACGCCACCTGCCACAAGGAGACGACGAAGGCGCTGGGCGCGGACTGGCGTACCGGCCGGGTCGGCGTCTCCGTGGTGTACCCCTCGCCCGCGGCCTGGACCGGGGGGTCCCGCTGGTTCCGCTGCGACGCCACCGAGGTGCGCGGTGTGGACGACCCGAGCGTGGTGCTGCGCACGGGCAGCCTGAAGGGCGCGCTGACCGGCGCCGCGCCGCTGCGTCACGGGTGCTTCGACCCGGTCATGAAGGGCGACGACGTCACCGAGATGAAGGCGGTCGCCTGCACGAGGAAGCACCGGGCCGAGTTCGTCGGCGTCTGGGTCGCCCCGGACACCAGCTACGCGGAGTTCGACAAGGCCGAACGCAAGGCACACGAGGCGTGCCTGGCCCTCGTCGCGTCGTACGCGAAGGTGCCGCGCGGCGACGTCGAGTTCCGCGCCGGGTCGATCTACTTCCAGCCGTACGAGCAGGACTGGCGCAACGGTGACCGAGGCGTGCAGTGCTTCCTCTGGGCCGACGACCGCACCCTGACCCGCTCGGTCAAGAACGCCGGCACCAAAGCCCTCCCCCGCACCTGACCCACCCCACCCACCCACCCACCCTGCGCCCCCGCCCCCCCGCTCCCCGCTCCCCGCGATCTTGCACTTTGTGCCGGGGCATAAGGGACAGGACACCCCATAGCGGGGGCCGAAAGTGCAAGATCGCGGGGGGCGGGGGGCGGGGAGCGGGGAGCGGGGAGCGAGGGGCGGGGGGCGGGGGCGGGGGCGGGGTGAGCGGGGTGGTCAGGTGCGGCGGAGGACCGCCAGGAACATGGCGTCGGTGCCGTGCCGGTGCGGCCAGAGCTGCACCGTCGGCCCGTCACCGAGGCCGGGCATTCCGGCGGGCAGCAGGGGCCGGGCGTCGACGAAGTCGACCGGCACGCCCGAGCGGCGGGCCGACTCGGTCACCGTCACGTGCGTCTCCACGGTGTGCGGGGAGCAGGTCACGTACGCCACCAGGCCGCCGGGGCGGACCGCCCGCAGCGCCGCGGCCAGCAGTTCCCGCTGCAACCGGGTCAGCGGCGGCAGATCCGACGGCTGGCGTCGCCAGCGCGACTCCGGTCGTCGGCGCAGCGAGCCCAGCCCGGTGCACGGCGCGTCGACCAGCACCCGGTCGAAATGCTCCTCGGGCAGCTCCGGGTCGGCGCCGACCGTCCGGCCGTCGACGTTGAGCACCGTGACCGGCAGGTCCCGGGTGGCCTGGGAGACCAGTCGGGCCCGGTGCTCGGACACCTCCACCGCCGTGAGCCGCGCCCCGCGCTGCGCCGCCAGGGCGCCGAGCAGGCCGGACTTTCCGCCCGGGCCGGCGCACAGGTCCAGCCAGCGGCCGTCCGGCCCGTCCAGCGGGGCCACCGCGAGAGCGTTGGCCACCAGCTGGGAACCCTCGTCCTGCACGTGCGCGCGCCCCTGGGCCAACGCCGGCAGGTCGCCGGGAGCGCCGCCGCCGAGATAGACCGCGTACGGGGAGAACGCGCCGGGTGCGCCGCCGACCTCGTCGGCCAACTCCACCGGGTCGGCGAGGCCGGGCCGGGCGCACAGGTGCACCGGTGGACGCTCGTTGTCCTCGATGAGCAGCCGGGCGGTCTCCGCCAGGTCGCCGCCGAGCGCCTCGGCGAAGGCCCGCACGATCCACTGCGGATGGCTGTACGCGAGGGCCAGGTGCCCGACCGGGTCGGTCTCCATCGGCGGGGCCAGCTTCGCCACCCACGCGTCGGAGTCCCGGCCGGCCACCTCGCGCATCACGGCGTTGGCGAACCCGGTCGCGCCCGGGCCCACCGACTTCACCAGGTCCACCGTGGACGACACCGCGGCGTGCGCCGGCACCCGGGTGTGCAGCAGCTGGTACGCCCCGATCCGCAGCGCGTCCCGGACCGGCGGGTCGATGCGCTGCACGTCCCGGCCGGCGGCGTCGGACAGGATCGCGTCCAGCGTGCCGAGGTGCCGCAGCGTGCCGTAGGTCAGCTCGGTGGCGAACGCGGCGTCCCGGCCGTAGAGTCCGGCGTCCCGCAGGATCGCCGGGAGCACCAGGTTGGCGTACGCGTCGTCCCGGTGCACGGCCGCGATCGCCTCGTACGCGACGTGGCGGGGCAGGTCCACGGCGGGCCGCACCGGCCGCCGGGCGCCGTCACGCCGGTCCGCGCCGCGCGGGCCGCCGCGCGCGCCGCCCGAGGGACGTCCGCGATCCGACGCGGCCTCGCCGCGCCCACCGGAACCGGAGAAGCCACGCCCACCCGAGCCGGAGAAGCCACGCCCACCCGAGCCGGAGGAACCGCGCCCGCCCTCGGCGGAGTGGCGCTCCTCCCGGTCCTGCGACGGCCCGGTCACGCGAGGTCCTCGCCAGCGGTGACCCGGGCGCCGCGCGCCCAGTCGGTCGCCGGCATGGCCCGCTTGCCGGCCGCGCGCACCTCGCCGAGGCGCACGGGGGTGGTGGCCGTGCCGACCAGCACCCGGGCCTTCTCCACCAGCAGCTCACCGGGCTTCAGCTCCGGGCCGTCCGGCACCGGGTCGACGGGGCCCAGCTTGACCCGCTCCCCCCGGAACGTCGTCCACGGGCCGGGCGCGGGGGTGCAGGCGCGGACCCGGCGGTCCACCGCGAAGGCCGGGTCGGTCCATCGGACCCGGGCGTCCTCGACGGTCAGCTTCGGCGCCAGGGACACACCGTCGGCGGGCTGCGGCTCGGCGCGGGCGGTGCCGGCCTCGATCGCGTCGAGGACGGCGACCAGCAGGCCGGCACCGGACTCGGCCAGCCGGTCCAGCAGGTCACCGGAGGTGTCGCCGGGGCGGATCTCGTCTGTCAGGGTGCCGAAGACCGGGCCGGTGTCCAGCCCCTCCTCCAGCTGGAAGACACTGGCGCCGGTCACCTCGTCGCCGTGCAGCACCGCGTGCTGCACCGGGGCGGCACCGCGCCAGGCCGGCAGCAGCGAGAAGTGCAAATTGATCCACCCGTGTCGGGGGATCTCCAGCGCGGCGGGCGGCACCAGGGCGCCGTACGCGACCACCGGCACGCAGTCCGGTGCCAGCTCCCGCAGGCGGGCCAGGAACTCCGGCTCCCGGGGCCGGGCCGGGGTGAGCACCTCGACCCCGTGCTCGTCGGCCCACGCACCGACCGGGGAGCGGGACAGGCCACGGCCACGGCCGGCCGGGGCGTCGGGGCGGGTCACCACGGCCAGCAGCTCGTGCCCGGAGGCGGCGACGGCGGCCAGGGCGGGGACGGCGACGGCCGGGGTGCCGGCGAAGATCACGCGCACCGCTTCACCGACCCAGACCGAAGGGACTGCTGGAGGCGTGCGGGTTGAGCTTGACCGTCGGCGGGGCGGCCGGGTCGTACCAGTCCGCCTGGCGGATCGCCTTCATCGCCTCCTTGCGGCCGGCCGGGTCGAGCCGGTCGACGAAGAGCACGCCGTCGAGGTGGTCCGTCTCGTGCTGCACGCAGCGCGCCATCAGGCCGGTGCCGACGATCTGCAGCGGGTCGCCGTAGCCGTTGTAGCCCTTGGCGATCACGTTCTGGCGGCGCTTGGTGTCGAAGTAGAGCCCGGGGATGGACAGGCACCCCTCGGGGCCGTCCTGCTCCTCGGAGTCGGGAAACTCCAGCACCGGGTTGACCAGGTGGCCGAGCACGTCGTCGACGTCGAAGGCGAACACGCGCAGGCCCACTCCGAGCTGCGGCGCCGCGAGACCGGCCCCGTTCTGCTCGCGCATCGTGTCGGTGAGGTCGGCGATGAGCCGGCGCAGCTCGGCGTCGAAGTCGACCACCGGATCGGCCGGCGTGCGCAGCACCGGATCCCCGAACAGACGGATGGGCTGGACGGTCACTCGGGGTGGCTCCTTCGTGGGCGGGACGAGCTGGGCCGTACCAGTCTACGGAGTGTGCCGGGCCGCTCCGGCCGGCGTACCACGATGGGGGGCCGCCGCCTCCGCGTCGATGGTCACCGGGAGGGTGTCGTAGCCGCGCAGAGTGAGACGGGTCCGGTGCCGGGGCGTGCCGGCCAGCGCCAGGCCGGGCAGCCGGCGCAGCAGCAGCGGGAAGGCGACCTGGGCCTCCAGCCGGGCCAGGCCGGCGCCGAGGCAGTAGTGCGGGCCGGCACCGAACGACAGCGGGTGGACCTGCGGTCGCCACGGGTCGAAACGCTCCGGCTCGGGGTAGCGCCGGGCGTCCCGGTTGGCCGCGCCCAGCAGCAGCAGCGCCCAGCTCCCGGCGGGCACGTCGACGTCGCCGTACCGGGTGGCGACGCCGCTGACCCGGGTCGTCAGCTGCACCGGGGAGTCGAAGCGGAGCAGTTCGTCGACGTACGCCGGGGCGAGGTCCGGCCGGTCGCGCAGCGTGGCGGCCTCGCGGGGGTGGTCGAGCAGCACGACGAGGCCGTTGCCGAGCAGGTTGGTGGTGGTCTCGAAGCCGGCGACCAGCAGCACCACCAGGTTGGCCAGCAGCTCGTCGCCGGAGAGCCGGTCCCCGTCGGTGTCGTGCACCTGCACCAGGGCGGTGGTCAGGTCGTCGGCGGGTGCCCGGCGGCGGGCGGCGATCAGCTCGCCGAAGTAGTCACGCAGCTCGGTGGCACCCCGGTCGGCGACGGCCAGCTCCTCGGCGGTGATCTCCGGCTCCAGCACACCGGTGAGGTCGCCGGCCCAGCGCCGGAACAGCGGCCGGTCCTCCGCCGGGACGCCGAGCAGCGCACAGATCACTCCCACCGGCAGCGGATACGCGAACTCGGACATGAAGTCGACCGGCTCGCCGGCGGCGGCGCGCGCGACCATCGCGTCGACGAGGTCGCCGGCCTGCGCCTCCACCACGTCCCGCATCGCCCCGATCCGGCGCGGGGTGAACGCCCCGGAGGCCAGCCGACGCATCCGGCTGTGGTCGGGCGGGTTGGTGCGCAGCATCGACCGGGAGATCGACGCCACCGCCGGGCTCTCCCGCCAACCGGGCAGGAACTGGTCGCGCAGCGCGTCGTCGAGCACCCCGAACCCCGGGTCCCGGAGGATCGCGTCGGCCTCGGCGTGGCCGGTGACCACGTAGAAGACCGGCCCGGCCTGCACCACCGGCCCGTACGCGCGCAGCCGCTCGTACGTCGGATAGGGGTCGACCCGTCCCTCGGGCGACATGAGCAGCGTCAGTGCCTCGGCGGCGTCCATGAGCGGCCTCCCGCGTCGATCGGGTCGGGAGGCTCCATCATGCGCGCCGACCGCACGCCGTGCGACCCCGCGCGGCGAGAGCGTGCGCGGGTCGGACCGGCGCCCCGGAGGGTGGACCGGGCTGGCCGGAGGGCGGTGCGGACGGACGGCTCAGACGCCGGCGCCCGGCTCCCCGGCCAGAACCGCGTCGCCGGCGGCGAGCAGGGCGTGCTCGGGCAGCGGCAGCGTGATGGAGTGGGCGGCCTCCCAGTCGTGGATGAGGCCGGGGCGGACCTGGGCGGCGAAGTAGTCCACCGCGCTCATCCCGCCGACCACCGGCTCATCCACCTCGGCGACCAGCAGGGCGGGCACCAGGTGGAACCCGCTCTGGAGCGCGGCGCTGAGCCGGCGGTGGCCGTCCACCACGAAGAAGTACTCACCGGTGTAGCCGATCTTCAACGGCTTCAGCGCCTCGTCGCCGGCGGTGGCCACCTCGCCGACGAAGCCGGTGTCCCACAGGTCGCGCAGGGCCGAGACGTCCTCGGTCGGGTACACCCGGGCCGGGTCGAGCAGCAGCAGCGGCGGGCTGTCGCGCAGCACGTCCGCGCCGAGCCGACCCTCGTACGCGTCGATGATGTGCGTGATCACCTCGGCGGGGGTGGCGCGGGTGCTGTCGCAGACCAGGTCGTAGTTGCGCAGCCGGGCCTTGTCCACCCCGTACCGGAGGATGAACCGGTTGCGCTCGCTGTCACTGCGCTCCCGGAGCTTGGCCTTCGCCTCCTCCAGCGAGGTGTAGCTCTCGGCCGGCCCGGAGGGGCGCAGCAGCGCCCGTCGGGCCGCCTCGCCCGGCTCGGTGATCATGTGCACCTTGAGCGCGTCGGTGAAGAAGTGCCAGGCCAGGCGGGAGTCCATGACCAGCGACTCGCCGGACGCGGCGATGTCCCGCTGGAGCTGGTCGACGTACCCGTCGACGGCCTGGTCCAGCTCGGCGTGCAGGTTGAGCTGGAGAGCGGTCATCTGCCGCTCCTGCGCCATCTGGCGGTAGAGGTCGCCGACGCTCACGCGGCGCAGGCCCAGCCGCTTGGCGATCTCCATGGAAACGGTGCTCTTGCCGCTGCCGAGGTCGCCGTTGAAGACGATCGATTGACGAACGGTCACGACTGGTCCACCCCTGATCACCGGCTGTTTCGGTCGTACGCCCCGGGCATGACGGGCGATGCTACCACCCGGGGAGGAGCGTCCTCCCGCACACGGGGTGCGACGGTCACGCACCGCGACACCGGCCGCCCGGTTCCGGCCCGCCTGTCCTGCCCTACCCCGGCGGCGGGCCGCCGACACCGCTCAGAACAGGGTGAGCGGGTCCACCTGGAGGCGGACCGGGTCGGCGGCCTTGCGCGCGGTGCGTACCCCGGCGGCCGTGTGCAGCGCCCCGGCCAGCGCGGCGGCCCGCGCACGGGGCACCCGGACGAGCATGCGCTCCCGTTCGCCGTCGGCCGGTACCGGGCCGAGCAACTCCGCCTCCTCGGGCAGGCGGGCCTCGGCGAGCAGGTCGGCGACCGCCGCCGCCGGCCCGGTGACGCTCGCCATCCGCACCGCAGGCGGGAAGCCCAGCTCCCGCCGCTCCGCCAGCTCCCGCGCGGCGAACCAGGCGGCGTCCCAGCGCAGCAGCGCCTGGACGGGCGCGAGGGCCCCGTCGGCGACGACCACCACCCGACCGCCGGCCTCGGCGGGGCGGGCCAGCGCCGCGGCGGCGAGCCACCGGCGCAGCGCCTCCTCCCCCGCCCGCAGGTCGGCGCGGGTGAGCAGCGCCCACGAGTCGAGCAGCAGCACCGCGCCGTAGCCGCCCTCGGTGACCGGTTCCGCGCCGGGCGTGGCGATCACCAGGCCCGCGCCGCCGGGGACGACCGCGAGGACCTCCTCCCGCCCGGAGGTCCGCACGGGCACGCCGGGGAAGGCGCGGCCCAGTTCCTCCGCCGTGCGCCGGGCGCCGGTCACCGAGGCGCGCAGCCGCCGTCCACCGCACTCCGGGCAGGCGTACGCGGCGGCGACGCGCCCGCACCACCGGCACGCCGGAATGCCCTCGGCCGAGGGCAGCGCGAGCGGACCGGAACAGTGCGGGCAGCGGGCCGGGGTGCGGCAGTCGGCGCACGCGACCGAGGGCAGGTAGCCACGGCGGGGCACCTGCACGAGCACCGGCAGGTCGCCGCGCAGCGCGTCCCGGGCGGTGGTCCAGGCCAGGCTGGGCAGGCGGGCGGTGGCCGCGCCCGGGTCCCGGGCCAGCTGCGGGTCGTCGCCGGTGGGGGCGATCGCCGGCATCCGGGACCGCACGGTGGCCCGGTCGGCCACCACCTCCCGGGCCCAGCCGGTCTCCACCAGCAGGTGCGCCTCGGCGGTACGGGCGAACCCGCCGACCAGGGCGGCGGCGTCGCTGAGCTGCGCACGGGTCAGCAACACGTCGCGGGCGTGCGGGTAGGGCGCCCGGGGTTCGGCGTGCAGGTCGTCACCGTCGTCCCAGACGGCCACCAGGCCGAGCCGGTGCACCGGGGCGAACATGGCGGCCCGGGTGCCGATCACCACCGGCACGTCACCCCGGCGGGCGGCCAGGAACGCCCGGTAGCGGCGGGCGGGGCCGAGCGCCGCCGAGAGCGTGACGTGCCGTCCGGGGCCGAGCGCGGCCGTCAGGGCGGCGTCGAGGCGGTCAAGGTCCCGGTTGTCGGCGACCACCACCACCGCGCCCCGGCCACCGGCGACGGTGGCGGCGACGGCCTCGGCGTACCGGGCGGGCCAGTCCTCGCCGGGCAGGGCGGACCAGACGGCGCGGGGAGCCCGGCCGTCGGCGAGCGCGCGCAGCAGGGCCGGCCCGGCCGGGTAGTCCCGCCACGCTCCCGGATCCACCTCGGGCGCGGGCTCGCCCGCCGGGCCGGCCGGCGGCGTGACTCCGCCGTCCGGGCGGGGCTCCTTCTCCACCCGGGCGTGCCGGGGCGGCACGGCGAGGCGGAGCACGTCGGCGAGGCTGCCGGCGTACCGGTCGGCGACCGCGCGGGCCAGGGCCGCGACCTCCGGCGCGAGCACCGGCTCCGGCGAGACGACCTTCTCCAGGTACGCGAGCCGCCCGGTGTGCCCCGAGTCGTCGGCCCGTTCCAGCAGCCACCCGTCCACGAGCTGTCCCGCGAAGCGGACCTTCACCCGGGTGCCCGGCACCGCCTCGGCGTCCAGTTCGGCGGGCACCAGGTAGTCGAACGGCCGGTCCAGGTGGGCCAGGGGCACGTCGACGCAGACACGAGCGACCGGCGACCCGTCCGCGGGTTGCCGGTCGCTGCGCCTGGTGCCGGTCAGGCTCCCGCGGCCGACTTGAGGTCGGCGGCCCGGTCGGTGCTCTCCCACGTCAGGTCTGGCAGCTCCCGGCCGAAGTGCCCGTACGCGGCGGTCTGGGCGTAGATCGGCCGGAGCAGGTTCAGGTCCCGGATGATGGCGGCGGGACGCAGGTCGAACACCTCCGTCACGGCCTTCTCGATGGACGACACCGGCACGGTCTCCGTGCCGAAGGTCTCGATGAACAAACTCACCGGGTGCGCCTTGCCGATCGCGTACGCGACCTGCGCCTCGCACCGCTCCGCCAAGCCGGCGGCGACGACGTTCTTCGCCACCCACCGCATCGCGTACGCGGCCGAACGGTCCACCTTCGACGGGTCCTTGCCCGAGAAGGCGCCACCACCGTGCCGCGCGTACCCGCCGTAGGTGTCGACGATGATCTTCCGGCCGGTCAGGCCGGCGTCACCCATCGGACCACCGATCTCGAAGCGGCCGGTCGGGTTCACCAGCAGCCGGTAGCCCTCGGTGTCCAGGCCCAGGCTCTCCAGCTCCGGGGCGATGACGTGCTCGCGCACGTCCGGCGTGAGCAGCGAGTCCAGGGAGATGTCCGCGGCGTGCTGGCTGGAGACCACGACGGTGTTGAGGCGGACCGGGCGCAGGCCCTCGTACTCGATGGTGACCTGCGTCTTGCCGTCCGGCCGCAGGTACGGGATCGTCCCGTCCTTGCGCACCGCGGACAGCCGGCGGGCCAGCCGGTGGGCCAGGGCGATCGGCAACGGCATCAGCTCGGGAGTCTCCGAGCAGGCGAACCCGAACATCATGCCCTGGTCGCCCGCACCCTGTGCGTCCAACGCGCTCTCCGACGCGCCGGTGCGCAGCTCGAAGGCGTTGTCGACCCCCTGCGCGATGTCCGGCGACTGCGCTCCGATCGAGACGCTGACACCGCAGGACGCCCCGTCGAAGCCCTTCTTCGACGAGTCGTACCCGATGCCGAGGATGGTCTCCCGGACGATGGTGGGGATGTCGGCGTACGCCTTGGTGGTGACCTCGCCGGCGACGTGCACCTGGCCGGTGGTGATGAGGGTTTCCACCGCCACCCGGCTGTGCGGGTCCTGCGCGAGCAGGGCGTCGAGGATGCCGTCGCTGATCTGGTCGGCGATCTTGTCCGGGTGGCCTTCCGTGACCGATTCGGACGTGAAGAGGCGGCGTGTCACGGCACTCCTAGGGTATGGAAAAGTCGTTCCGCGGAAGTGTAGTCACCGCGCTGCGGAGAGCGGGGGCTGGTCGTGTCGAAGTCCAACGGTCAGGAACGACCGGCCAACCGCGTCACGACCAGGTCCCAGACGCCGTCGGCGAGGTCCTCCTTGGACTGCTCGGGCATCCGGCTGACCGAGCCGTCCGCGCCGATGACGGTCGCCGCGTTGGTCTCGGCGCCGAAGACCTTGTCCGGGCCGACCTCGTTGATGACGATGAGGTCCGCCCGCTTGCGGGCGAGCTTGGCCCGGCCGTTGGCCTCCGCGTCGCCGGTCTCGGCGGCGAACACCACCAGCACCTGCTCCGGTCGACGACGCTGGCCCAGCTCGGCGGCGATGTCCGGGTTGGTGACGAGCTCGATGGTGGGCGTGCTGCCGTCGTCCGACTTCTTGATTTTGCCAGGCGCGTAGGTCGCCGGACGGAAATCGGCGGGAGCGGCCGCCATCACCACGACGTCGGCGCGCTCGGCGGCGGCGAGGGTGGCGTCGCGCAGCTCGGCGGTGGTGCCCACGCGCACCAGGTCCACGCCGGCCGGGTCGCGCAGCGCGACGTTGGCGGAGATCAGGGTGACGCGGGCGCCGCGGGCGACGGCGGAGCGGGCGAACGCGTAGCCCTGCTTGCCCGACGAGCGGTTGCCGAGGAAGCGCACCGGGTCCAGCGGCTCCCGGGTGCCGCCGGCGGTGACGACCACGTGCCGGCCGGCGAGGTCCGCGGGAGCGTGGACGCCCCGGGCCAGGGCCCGCCGGGCGACGGCGAAGATCTCCGCCGGGTCGGGCAGCCGGCCCTTGCCCGTGTCGGCCCCGGTGAGCCGGCCCACGGCGGGCTCGACGACGCGGACCCCACGCGACCGCAGGGTCGCGACGTTGGCCGCCGTGGCGGGGTGCTCCCACATCTCGGTGTGCATGGCCGGGGCGAGCACCACGGGACACCGCGCGGTGAGCAGCGTGTTGGTGAGCAGGTCGTCGGCGAGGCCGTGCGCGGCCTTCGCGAGCAGGTCCGCGGTGGTCGGCGCGACCACGACCAGGTCGGCCTGCTGGCCGAGGCGGACGTGCGGCACCTCGTGCACGTCGGCCCAGACGTCGTCGGCGACCGGCTGCCCAGACAGGGCCGCCCAGGTCGGCGCCCCGACGAAGCGGAGCGCCGACGCCGTCGGCACGACCCGGACCTGGTGACCCGACTCGGTGAAGAGCCGCAGCAGCTCGCACGCCTTGTAGGCGGCGATGCCGCCACCGACCCCGAGGACGATCCGGGGGGACATCGGTGCCGGGCGGATTACGGCTGGTCGGTCGGCTCGGCGGTGAGCAGGCCCGCGTTGATCTCGCGCATGGCGATGGAGAGCGGCTTCTCCTGCGGGGTCGTCTCGACCAGCGGACCGACGTACTCCAGCAGGCCCTCACCGAGCTGGCTGTAGTAGGCGTTGACCTGGCGCGCGCGCTTGGCCGCGAAGATGACCAGCGCGTACTTCGACGTCGTCTTCTCGAGGAGCTCGTCGATCGGCGGGTTGGTGATGCCTTCGGGGTTGGCGATGGATCCCACGAATTAACCTCTGCGTCTTTCGCACCGCGCGCGGTGCTGGCGGTCAACCGCGCACGCGCGGTCGCGCCGGAGCCAGAAAGGAAGAACCGAACAAGCCTACCAGCTCGTCGACGACCCGCTCGGTCAGGTCGTGCGCGACGGTGAGTTCCGCGACCGCGTGGAGGGCCGGGTCGGGGGCGGTCCCGGGCAGGTGGAGCAGCACCAGCCGGACGTTCGGCAGCGCCGACCGGACCAGGAGCGCGCCGCGCGGGTCCAGGGGCAGCAGCACCGACCGGCCGGCGTCCAGCCAGGCCCGCAGCGGCTCGTACGGCGTGCCGCGCCGGTGCGGACCGAACCGGCTCCACTCCAGCAGCTCGCCCGCGGCGAGCCGGCGGTCGAACTCCGCCGGGGTCAGGAAAAGCCGGTCGACCCCGTCCACCTCGTGCGGCCGACGGGGCCGGGTGGTGGCCGGGACCGGAACCCACACGGACGGGGAACGCGCCCGGACCGACTCGACGACACTCTCCCTGCCGGAACCCGAAGGTCCGGTGAGGACAGTGAGCCGAGCCGCCGGGCGCGCCCTGTCATCCGTGCTCACTGCTTGTTTCTACACGCTGCCGGCCTCAGTTGGCGGCGAACTCTCCAAGCAGTGCCTTGCGCTGCTGCTCGCCGAGGCCACGCAGGCGACGGCTGTCAGCGATCTTGAGCTTCTCCATGATCTGGGTAGCCCGGATCTTGCCGATGCCCGGCATCGCCTGGAGGACGGCGGACACCTTGAGCTTGCCGACGACATCGTCGGACTCGGCACGCTCGAGGACAGCTCCGAGGGTGGTCTTGCCCTGCTTGAGCTGCTCCTTCAGCTCAGCACGGGCCTTGCGGATCTCCGCGGCCTTCTCCAGCGCGGCTGCGCGCTGCTCAGGGGTCAGTGACGGGAGCGGCACCAGTTCTCCTCAGGTCCCTATCGCGGCGGGCGGGGCGCACCGCCGCACTGTGATACGTGGTGTCGCTGTGAACCAAGGGGTCAATGGTTCCCAGCGCGGGGAAAACTAGCGGTCAACGGAGCTTTCGGCAACGTGGGCGCGCGTCGATCAACAGAAAGTGACCGAGTCATCAGTCAGTCAACGGCAGCCAGGGCGGCCCGGCACTCGGTCAGCACGCGGTCCGCGGCGGCCCGCAGGGCGGCCGGATCCGGACCCGCGCCGAGCACCTCGCGCGAGTACGACGGCAGCACCGCGGGCAGGCTCGACCCGAACACGACGCGCAGGTCCGCGGCCGTGGCGCCCTGCGCACCGAGGCCCGGTGCCAGCAGCGGGCCGTTCACGCCGGCCAGGTCGTGGCCGGTGTCGCCGACCGTCGCCCCGACCACGAGACCCATGCTTCCCAGCGGCTCCGCACCCGCGTTGAGCTGGGAAATCTCGTCGATGACGGTCTGCGCGACGGTGCGCCCGTCGGCCGTCCGCGCACGTTGGACGGCGGCGCCCTCCGGGTTCGACGTCAACGCCAGCACGAAGACGCCGCCGCCGTGCCGGGCCGCCAGTTCGAACATCGGGGCGAGCGAACCGACGCCCAGGTACGGGCTGGCGGTCATCGCGTCGACATACAGCGGACTCGATGGATCAAGGTAGGCCGAGGCGTAGGCGGCGACGGTCGAGCCGATGTCCCCGCGCTTGACGTCGGCGACAACGAGCGAGCCAGTGTTACGTAACTGTCGGATAGTTGACTCAAGGATGGCCACACCTCGGGACCCGAACCGTTCGAAAAAGGCCGACTGGGGCTTGATCACCGCGACCCGGTCACCGAGGGCTTCCACGACTGTTCCGGCGAACCGGTCGAGCCCGCGTACGTCGTCGTCGAGGCCCCACCGGGCCAGCAGACCGGGGTGCGGGTCGATGCCGACGCAGAGCGGCCCCCGCTCGCTCATGGCCCGGTGCAGCCGGGCGCCGAAGGTCTCCATCGCAGTGCCTCCCTCTCCGCGTACCCCGGCGCAGGCCCGCCCGGGCACGTTCCTCGCGCGGGCGACGCGCGCCGCCCGCGTACGGCCGCTCAGCCCGCCCTGACGGCGGCCGCGACCCCGGCGGTGATCCTCGCCAGGTCGGCGTCGTCGGTGACGTACGGCGGCATGGTGTAGACCAGGTCCCGGAACGGCCGCAGCCAGACGCCCTCGCCCACGGCGGCGGCGGTGGCCGCCGCGATGTCCACCTCGTGGTCCAGCTGCACGACGCCGATGCCGCCGAGCACGCGTACGTCGATCACGCCGGGCGCACCGCGCAGGGGCCCCAGACCGGCCCGCAGCCCGTTCTCCAGTCGTGTCACCTGCGCCGACCAGTCCCCCGCCCGCAGCAGGCCGAGGGAGGCGTTGGCGACCGCGCAGGCCAGCGGGTTGCCCATGAAGGTGGGGCCATGCGCCAGCACACCGGCCGCGGAGATGCCCCGGGCGACCTCCGGTGTGCAGAGCGCGGCGGCCAGGGTCAGGTAGCCGCCGGTCAGCGCCTTGCCGACGCAGAGCACGTCCGGCGTGACCCCGGCGTGCTCGGCGGCGAACATCCGGCCGGTCCGGCCGAAGCCGGTGGCGATCTCGTCGAAGATCAGCAGTACGCCGTGGGCGGCCGTCACCTCCCGCAGCACCCGCAGGTAGTGCGGGTGGTGGAACCGCATCCCGCCGGCGCCCTGCACCACCGGCTCGACGATCACCGCCGCCAGCTCGTGCGCGTGGCGCTCGACCGCCTCCACGAGCGCCGCGCAGTAGGACTCGTCCGGCTCCGCGTCGAAGCCGGCCGGCGGCACCGGGGCGAAGACCTGCCGGGGCAGCACGTCCCCCCAGAGGTGGTGCATCCCGCCCTCGGGGTCGCAGACGCTCATCGGGTGGAAGGTGTCGCCGTGGTAGCCGCCGCGCCACGTGCCCAGCCGACGGCGTTCCGGGCGGCCGGTGGCCCGCTGGTACTGCAGGCACATCTTCACCGCCACCTCGACGGACACCGACCCGGAGTCGGCCAGGAACACGTGCTCCAGGCCGTCCGGGGCCAGCTCGACCAGCGTGCGCGCCAGCGTGACCGCCGGGGCGTGGGTCAGCCCGCCGAACATCACGTGGCTCATCCGGCCGAGCTGGTCGGTCACCGCCGCGTCCAGCACCGGGTGCCGGTAGCCGTGGATCGCCGCCCACCAGGACGACATCCCGTCGACCAGCTCCCGGCCGTCGCCCAGTCGCAGCCGTACGCCCTGCGCGCCGTCCACCACGTACGGCGGCGACGCCGGTGGCAGCGCCGCGTACGGGTGCCACACGTGCGCCCGGTCCCCCGCCAGGACCTCCTCGGGTGTCATCCGCGCCACGCCCTAGATCGACGCCGGGGTGGCCGGCGAGGGGCGGGAGGTGGCCGCCGCGCGGGCGGCGGCGCGGACCAGCGCCGGGCCCCGGTAGATGAAGCCGGTGTAGAGCTGGACGAGGGCCGCTCCGGCGTCGAGCATCCGGGCCGCGTCGTCCGGGTCGAGGATCCCGCCCACGCCGATCACCGGCAGCCGGCCCGCGGTCTCGCGGTGCACGAAGGACACCACCTCCCGGGCGCGGGCGGCCAACGGCCGGCCGGACAGGCCGCCGGTCTCCGCGCCGCGCTCCCGGTCGGCCGGGGCGAGCCCGTCGCGGGCCAGCGTCGTGTTGGTCGCGATCACCCCGGCCGCGCCCCGCGCCAGGCAGACCTCCAGCAGCTCGGCGATGGCCGGCTCGGTCAGGTCCGGAGCGATCTTCACCAGCACCGGCTTCTCCCCCACCAGGGCGGCGAGCAGCGCGTCCAGGTGGGCCCGGTCCTGCAACGCGCGCAGGCCCGGGGTGTTCGGCGAGGAGACGTTGACGGCGAAGTAGTCGCCGTGGTCCCGCAGCGCCCGGTACGAGGCCAGGTAGTCGGAGACCGCGTCCTCCAGCGGGGTCACCTTGGACTTGCCCAGCGAGATGCCCAGCGGCACCCCGATCGGGCGGGGCAGCGCCGCCAGGCGCGCGGCCAGGGCCTGCGCGCCGGCGTTGTTGAAGCCCATCCGGTTGACCACGGCCTCGCTGCCGCGCAGCCGGAACAGCCGGGGCCGGGGGTTGCCCGGCTGGGCGTGTGCGGTGACCGTGCCGACCTCGACGAACCCGAAGCCCAGCGCCGGCCAGGCCGGCAGCGCCGCGCCGTCCTTGTCCATCCCGGCGGCGAGCCCCACCGGGTTCGGGAACTCCACCCCGAACACGGTGCGCGGGGCCCGTACCAGGTACCGGGCCCGCAGCGCCGTGAGCGCCGCCGGCCGCCGGGACAGCGCTGCGAGCCGGTGCAGCGTCCACTCGTGCGCCGCCTCGGCGTCCCCACCGCCGATCCGGAACAACCCCGGCCGTACGAGCTTCTCGAAGAGCACGCCCGTCACTTCGCGGCCCGCAGGGCGGCGTGCAGGTCCTGGAGCGGGCGGACCTGCATGTCACCCCGGATGCGCGCCTCGATGCCCATCACCGCCGCCGCCGCGCCGGGAACCGTGGTGATGCACGGGATGTCGGCCGTCACGGCGGCGCTGCGGATCTCGTAGCCGTCCGAGCGGGCGCTCGCCCCGGAACCCTGCGGGGTGTTCACCACCAGGGCGACATCGCCGCCGAGGATCAGCGACACCGCGTCCTCGCCCGCGCCGGACTCGTAGTGCTTGCGGATCTGCTCGCAGGCGATGCCGTGCCGGCGCAGCACCTCGGCCGTGCCCGTGGTGGCCACGATCTCGAAGCCCAGGTCGGCCAGCCGCTTGATCGGGAAGATCATGCCGCGCTTGTCCCGGTTGGCCACCGACACGAAGATCTTCCCGCCGGTCGGCAGCGAGCCGTACGCGGCGGACTGCGACTTGGCGAACGCGTGCCCGAAGGAGGTGTCGATGCCCATCACCTCGCCGGTCGACTTCATCTCCGGACCGAGCAGCGAGTCGATGCCCTTGCCCGAGCGGGTACGGAACCGCTTGAACGGCAGCACCGCCTCCTTGACCGCGATCGGGGCGCTGTCCGGCAGCGAGCCGCCGTCCCCGGTGGCCGGGAGCAGCCCCTCGGCGCGCAGCTCGGCGATCGTGGCCCCCAGCGCGATCCGGGCCGCCGCCTTCGCCAGCGGCACCGCCGTGGCCTTGGAGACGAACGGGACCGTACGCGAGGCGCGCGGGTTGGCCTCCAGCACGTACAGCATGTCGTCTTTGAGGGCGTACTGGACGTTGAGCAGGCCCTTCACGCCCACCCCCCGCGCGATCGCCTCGGTGTAGCGGCGTACCTGGGCCACGTGCGACCCGGCCAGGGTGATCGGCGGCAGGGCGCACGACGAGTCGCCGGAGTGGATGCCGGCCTCCTCGATGTGCTCCATCACGCCACCGAGGTAGACCTCACCGTCGGCGTCGCAGAGCGCGTCCACGTCGATCTCGATGGCGTCGTCGAGGAAACGGTCCACCAGCACCGGGTGGTCCGGGCTGATGTCGGTGGCCCGGCCGATGTAGTCGCGCAGGGTGGCGTCGTCGTAGACGATCTCCATGCCCCGCCCGCCGAGCACGTACGACGGCCGGACCAGCACCGGGTAGCCGATCTCGTCGGCGATCGCCTTCGCGTCGTCGTACGAGGTGGCGGTGCCGTGCGCCGGGGCCCGCAGGCCGGCCCGCGCCAGGACCGCGCCGAACGCGCCGCGCTCCTCGGCCAGGTGGATCGACTCCGGGGTGGTGCCGACGACCGGCACGCCGGCGTTCTTGAGCCGCTGGGCGAGGCCGAGCGGCGTCTGCCCGCCGAGCTGCACGACCACACCGACGACGCCGGGACCGCCGGCCGCCCGGCCGGAGGTGTCCTCGGCGTGCCAGACCTCCAGCACGTCC
The DNA here is from genome assembly GCF_044465805.1 of Micromonospora sp. NPDC049497. Lineage (NCBI taxonomy): Bacteria > Bacillati > Actinomycetota > Actinomycetes > Micromonosporales > Micromonosporaceae > Micromonospora > Micromonospora sp. NPDC049497. The sequence continues at coordinate 73,016 of NZ_JBITMC010000014.1, forward strand.
TCGAAGGTCAGTGGCTCGAAGTAGAGCCGGTCGGCGGTGTCGTAGTCGGTGGACACCGTCTCCGGGTTGCAGTTGACCATGACGGTCTCGAAGCCGACGTCCCGCAGCGCCATGACGGCGTGCACGCAGGAGTAGTCGAACTCGATGCCCTGCCCGATCCGGTTCGGTCCGGAGCCGAGGATCAGCACCTTCGGCCGGTCCGATCCGGCGACCTCGGTCTCGGCGTCGTACGACGAGTAGTGGTACGGCGTGGACGCCTCGAACTCGGCGGCGCAGGTGTCCACCGTCTTGTAGATCGGCCGGATGTCCAGCCGGTGCCGCAGCGTACGGACGCCGTCCTCGGCGGCCAGTTCCGGGCGCAGCGCGGCGAGCTGCCGGTCGGACAGGCCGGCCCGCTTCGCCCGGCGCAGCAGCTCCGCGTCGAGCACCGGGGCGTCCACGATCTCCGCACGCAGCTCGACCAGGGCGGCGATCTGGTCCAGGAACCATGGGTCGATGCCGCCGGAGGCCGCGGTGACCTCGGCGATCGACGCGCCCAGCCGCAGCGCCCGCTCCACCGCGTAGAGCCGGCCGTCATGCGGCATCCGCAGCGCGGCGAGGGTGTTCTCCTTCGTCGCGTCGGCCGGGTCCGGAGTGGTCCAGAAGCCGGCGGCCTTCGTCTCCATCGAGCGCATCGCCTTGTTCAGCGCCTCGGTGAAGTTGCGGCCCAGGCTCATCGCCTCGCCGACCGACTTCATGGTGGTGGTCAGCTCCGGGTCCGCGCCGGGGAACTTCTCGAACGCGAACCGGGGGATCTTCACCACCACGTAGTCCAGCGTCGGCTCGAACGCCGCCGGGGTCTTCAGGGTGATGTCGTTGGGGATCTCGTCCAGGGTGTAGCCGATGGCGAGCTTGGCGGCGATCTTCGCGATCGGGAAGCCGGTCGCCTTCGACGCCAGGGCGGAGGAGCGGGACACCCGGGGGTTCATCTCGATCACGACGATCCGGCCGTCGGCCGGGTTGACGGCGAACTGGATGTTGCAGCCGCCGGTGTCCACACCGACCTCGCGCAGCACCGCGATGCCCAAGTCGCGCAGGCGCTGGTACTCCCGGTCGGTCAGGGTCATGGCCGGCGCCACGGTGACGCTGTCGCCGGTGTGCACGCCCATCGGGTCGACGTTCTCGATCGAGCAGACCACCACGACGTTGTCGTGCCGGTCGCGCATCAGTTCGAGCTCGTACTCCTTCCAGCCGAGCACGCTCTCCTCGATGAGCACCTCGTGCACCGGGCTGGCGGCCAGGCCGTCGCCGGCGATGCGGGCCAGCTCCTCGGGGGTGTGCGCCATGCCGGAGCCGAGACCGCCCATGGTGAACGACGGCCGGATCACCACCGGCAGGCCCAGCTCCGCGACGGTCGCCTCGACCTCCTCCATGGAGTGGCACACGCGCGAGCGGGGCACCAGGCCGGTCGGGTCCTCGACGCCCAGGCGTACGCCGGCCTTGGCGACGATGTCCTTGAACAGCTGCCGGTCCTCGCCGCGCCGGATCGCGTCGATGTTCGCGCCGATCAGCTCGACGCCGTACTTCTCCAGGACGCCCGCCTCGTGCAGGGCGACCGCCGTGTTCAGCGCGGTCTGCCCGCCGAGGGTGGGCAGCACGGCGTCCGGCCGCTCCTTGGCGATGACCAGCTCGACGAACTCCGGGGTGATCGGCTCGACGTACGTGGCGTCGGCGAACTCCGGGTCGGTCATGATCGTCGCCGGGTTGGAGTTGACCAGGCTGACCCGGATGCCCTCGCTGCGCAGCACGCGGCAGGCCTGGGTGCCGGAGTAGTCGAACTCGCAGGCCTGACCGATGACGATCGGCCCGGAGCCGATGACGAGGATGTGCTTGAGGTCTGTGCGCTTAGGCATTCTTTCCGCCCTCGATGAGCTCGGCGAAGCGGTCGAAGAGGTAGTCCGCGTCGTGCGGGCCGGCCGCCGCCTCCGGGTGGTACTGGACGGTGAAGGCGGGCACGTCCTTCGCCCGCAGCCCCTCGACCACGTTGTCATTGAGGCAGACGTGCGACACCTGGACGCCGCCGAATTCGGTCTCGATCACCTGGTCGGGGACGACCACGCCGGGCCTCCGGCCCGGCGCCTGCACCGCGCTGAGCTCCTGTTCGCGGCCCGACACGTCGACCGCGAAGCCGTGGTTGTGGCTGGTCACCTCGACCTTGCCGGTGGCCCGGTCCAGCACCGGCTGGTTGATGCCCCGGTGGCCGTAGCCGAGCTTGTACGTGCCGAAGCCCAGCGCCCGGCCGAGGATCTGGCTGCCGAAGCAGATGCCGAACAGCGGCACCTTCCGGCTGAGCACCTCGCGGGCCAGCGCCACCGGGCCGTCGGCGGTGGCCGGGTCGCCCGGGCCGGGCGAGAGGAACACCGCGTCCGCGCCCGTGGCCAGCAGGTCGTCGATGGTGGAGTGGGCGGGCAGCACGTGGGTGGTGACCCCGCGCGCGGCGAGCCGGCGCGGCACGTTGCGCTTGATGCCCAGGTCCAGGGCGGCGACGGTGAACCGGTGCGCACCCTGCGCCTGCACGACGTACGGCTCCGCGGTCGTCACCTCGGCGGACAGGTCGGCGCCGACCATCTCCGGCGACTGGCGGACCCGGGCCAGCAGCGCGCGGGGGTCGGTCTCGACGCTGGAGATCCCGACCCGCATCGCGCCGCGCTCGCGCAGGTGCCGGGTCAGCGCCCGGGTGTCCACGCCGCTGATGCCGACCACGCCCTCGGCGGCGAGCCGGTCCTCCAGCCCGCCGGTGGCGCGCCAGTTGGAGCCGATCCGGGCCGGGTCGCGCACCACGTACCCGGCGACCCAGATCCGGCCGGACTCGTCGTCCTCGCCGTTGACGCCGGTGTTGCCGATGTGCGGCGCGGTCTGCACCACCACCTGGCGGTGGTAGGAGGGGTCGGTGAGGGTCTCCTGGTAGCCGGTCATGCCGGTGTTGAAGACGGCCTCACCGAGGGTCTCCCCGACGCTGCCGTACGCCTCGCCGTGGAACGTGCGCCCGTCCTCCAGGACGAGGACTGCCGGCCTGCGCTTCACCATGCTGTGCCTCCTTCGATCCGGACTGCGGGGCTCCGCTCCGCTGCACTCCTCGCTCGGATCACTTGACAGCCTTTCCGTCCAGGACCGTCGGCTCGCCACGCAGGAAGGTCGCCACGATGCGACCCGGCAGCGTCATGCGGGCGTACGGGGTGTTGCGACTGCGGCTGGCCAGCTCCGCCGGCTCGATCACCCGGCGGGCGGCAGGGTCGACCAGGGTGAGGTTGGCCGGCACGCCGGGCGCCGGGTCGACGCCGTGACCGTCGAGGCCGGCGATCCGGGCCGGGGTGCGGGACATCCGCTCGGCGATCAGGTCCCACTCCGGACCGAGCACGTCCAGGGCGATCGACAGCGCCGTCTCCAGGCCGAGCATGCCCGGCCGGGCGTACGCCCACTCGCACTCCTTGTCCTCCACGGCGTGCGGGGCGTGGTCGGTGGCGATGATGTCGATGACGCCGTCGGCGACCGCGGCGCGCAGCGCGGCGATGTCGGTGGCGGTGCGCAGCGGCGGGTTGACCTTGAAGACGGGGTTGTAGGCGCCCGCTGGGCTCCAGTTGTTCGCGAGTGCGGGGCTCGCAAGCTCACTCCTCCCGCTCACGACCTCGTCGGTCAGCAGCAGGTGGTGCGGTGTCACCTCGGCGGTGACCCGGACGCCGCGGGCCTTGGCCTGGCGCAGCACCTCGACGCTGCCGGCGGTGGAGACGTGACAGACGTGCAGGCGGCTGCCGACGTGCTCGGCGAGCAGCACGTCCCGGGCGATGATCGCCTCCTCGGCGACCGCCGGCCAGCCGGTCAGCCCGAGCCGGGTCGACACCTCGCCCTCGTGCATCTGGGCGCCCTCGGTGAGGCGGGGCTCCTCGGCGTGCTGGGCGATGACCCCGTCGAACGCCTTGACGTACTCCAGGGCCCGGCGCATCAGCTTCGGGTCGGCGACGCAGTGCCCGTCGTCGGAGAAGATCCGCACCCGGGCGGCCGAGTCGGCCATCGCGCCCAGTTCCGCCAGCCGCTCGCCGGCCAGGCCGACGGTGACCGCGCCGATGGGCTGCACGTCGACCAGCCCGGCCTCCCGGCCCAGCCGCCAGACCTGCTCGACCACGCCGGCGGTGTCGGCGACCGGCGAGGTGTTGGCCATCGCGCAGACCGCGGTGTAGCCGCCGAGCGCCGCCGCCCGCGACCCGGTCTCCACCGTCTCGGCGTCCTCCCGGCCCGGCTCGCGCAGGTGGGTGTGCAGGTCGACCAGGCCGGGCAGGGCGACCAGCCCGGTGGCGTCGACCACGGTGGCGTCCGGCGCGGTCAGGCCCGCGCCGGTCTCGGCGACGACGCCGTCGCGGATCAGCAGGTCGGTCGGCGCGGCGCCGACGACGCTCACGTTCTTGATCAGGTACGCGGTCACCGGTTGTTCCCTCCGAGCAGCAGGTAGAGGACGGCCATCCGCACGGAAACCCCGTTGGCGACCTGTTCGACGATGGTGGAGCGGGGTGAGTCGGCGACCTCGGGCGTGATCTCCATGCCCCGGTTCATCGGGCCGGGATGCATGACGATCGCGTGCTCGGGCAGCCGGCGCATGCGCGAGCCGTCCAACCCGTAGCGGCGCGCGTACTCGCGGGCGGACGGGAAGTAGGAGTCGTTCATCCGCTCCCGCTGCACCCGCAGCATCATCACCACGTCCGACTGCGGCAGCACCGCGTCCAGGTCGTAGGAGACGTCGGTGCCGGGCGCGAGCGCCCCCGCGATGTCCACCGGGATCAGCGTCGGCGGGCCGACGAGGGTGACCTTCGCGCCGAGGGTGGACAGCAGCAGGACGTTGGACCGGGCCACCCGGCTGTGCAGCACGTCGCCGACCACCGCGACCGACAGGCCGGCCAGTCGCCCCAGCCGGGAGCGCATCGTGTACGCGTCGAGCAGCGCCTGGGTCGGGTGCTCGTGGGTGCCGTCGCCGGCGTTGACCACCGACCCGTCGACCCAGTCGGCGAGCCGGTGCGGAGCGCCGGAGGCGGGGTGCCGGACGACAACCGCGTCGGCGCCCATGGCCTGGAGGGTGAGCGCGGTGTCCTTGAGGCTCTCGCCCTTGGTGACGCTGGAGCCCTTGGCGGAGAAGTTGATGACGTCGGCGGACAGCCGCTTCGCCGCCGCCTCGAACGAGATCCGGGTGCGGGTGGAGTCCTCGTAGAAGAGGTTCACCACGGTCCGCCCGCGCAGCGCGGGCAGCTTCTTGACCTCGCGGCCGGCGACGGTGGCCATCTCGGCGGCGGTGTCGAGGATCTCGGTGGCGGTCGCGGCGTCCAGGTCGGCGCCGGAGAGCAGGTGGCGGATCATGAGCGTCGCCGCCTTTCGTTCGCGACTGCGGGGCTCCGCTTCGCTACACTCCTCGCGCTCACTGCGTCCCTCCGTACAGCTTGACCTCGTCGGCGTCGTCGGTCTCGGCGAGGGTGACCTTCACGCTCTCCGCGAGCGAGGTCGGGATGTTCTTGCCGACGTAGTCGGCGCGGATCGGCAGCTCCCGGTGGCCGCGGTCGACCAGGACGGCGAGCTGCACGGACGCGGGGCGGCCGACGTCGTTGAGGGCGTCGAGGGCGGCCCGGACGGTACGGCCGGAGAAGAGCACGTCGTCGACGAGGATGACCCGCTTGCCGTCGATGCCGCCCGGGGGAAGCTGCGTCGGACCGACCGCGCGGGTGGCGTGCCGGCGCAGGTCGTCGCGGTAGAGGGTGATGTCGAGCACGCCGACCGGTACGGCGACGTCCTCGAAGGCGCTGATCCGGGCGGCGAGGCGCCTCGCGAGCGGCGCGCCCCGGGTCGGTATGCCGAGCAGCACGGTCTGCTGGGCGCCCTGGGTCTTCTCCAGGATCTGGTGGGCGATGCGGTCGACCACGCGCTGGACGTCGGCGCTGGCGAGGATCACCTTCACCGAGGGTTGTCGCGCGGGCGGCGACTGGGCAGCCGGTGGGTAGGCCACGGCGGACCTCCTTCCCCGCCTCACGGGACGGGTCGTTAAAGGACGTCGGATGACCGGTGGCGGGCCGCGAGCGGCCCGCACCGGGGCTTCACGCCACGTTACCAGTGGTCACCGGGCCGGCCGTCGCCGGCCACTGATCCCCTGGTCAGCGCCACGAAGACGGGACGAACGGCCCCGTGCCGCCCAACGGGAAGGTCACGACCACTTGACCGCGTGTCGCAATCCCCGTACCGTCACGCTCCGTAGCGATCGACGGGAGAACCCCGAGCAGCACTGGGAGTGTCCGAATGCCCTCTGAATACGCCAAGTCTCTGGGCGCCCGCCTGCGCTCCATCCGCCAGCAGCAGGGCCTGTCCCTGCAGGGCGTGGAGGAGAAGTCGAACGGCCGCTGGAAGGCGGTGGTGGTCGGCTCGTACGAGCGCGGCGACCGGGCCGTCACCGTGTCCCGCCTGGCCGAGCTGGCCGACTTCTACCGCGTTCCCGTCTCGGAGCTGCTGCCCGACGGCAGCGGCGTCCGCCACGAGCCCACCAGCAAGATCGTGCTGGACCTGGAGCGGCTCTACGACGAGGCGTCCGAGGACCTGGCCTACGTGGCCCGGTACGCGCGCGCCATCCAGCAGCAGCGCGGCGACTACAACGGCCGGGTGCTCTCCATCCGCGCCGACGACCTGCGGGCCCTCGCGATCGTCTACGACGCCTCGCCGTCGGGCCTCATCGAGCGGCTGACCGAGCACGGCGTGCTGGTCGCCGACCCGCGGGCGTTCTTCGCCTCCTGATCCACCTGACGAGAAGGGCCCGTGCCGTCCGGCACGGGCCCTTCTCGTTGTTCCGGTCGCGTCGACCCGGTCAGCGGGTGGCGTACTCGGCGATGCGGCCGAGGATGCCGTTGAGGAAGCGCGGCGAGTCGTCGGTCGACATCTGCCGGGCCAGCTCCACGGCCTCGCTGATCGCCACCGCGTCGTCGATCTCGTCGACGTAGAGCAACTCGTAGACGGCGATCCGGGCGAGGTTGCGGTCGACCGCCGGCATCCGGTCCAGCGTCCAGCCCTCGGCGTAGCTGGCGATCAGCTCGTCGATCCGGTCGAGGTGGCCGGCGACCCCCTCGACCAGGCTGACCGTGTAACCCAGGTGCTCCGGGCGGGGCTTCTCGATGCGCTCGATGTACCCGGCGAGCACCTCGACGGGCGGACGGTCCCGAAGATCGGCCTCGAAGAGCACGTCCAGCGCCCGCTTGCGCGCCTTGCGGCGCGCCGGCATCTGCTGCTTGGGACCCTCGGCCATCAGGCGCGGCCGAGGTAACGGCCGTCGCGGGTGTCGACCTTGATCTTCTCGCCGGTGGTGATGAAGAGCGGCACCGGCACGGTGGCGCCGGTCTCGACGGTGGCCGGCTTGGTGCCGCCGGTCGACCGGTCGCCCTGCAGACCCGGCTCGGTGTAGGTGACCTCGAGCACGACGGAGGTCGGCAGCTCGATGTAGAGGGGGACGCCCTCGTGGGTGGCGACGGTGGCCTCGGCCTCGGGCAGCAGGTAGTTGGCGGCCTCGCCGACCGTGCCGCCGGGCACGGTGATCTGGTCGAACGTCTCCAGGTCCATGAAGACGTAGTCCTCGCCGTCGGCGTACAGGTACTGCATCGTGCGCTTGTCCACGGTCGCGGTCTCGACCTTGGTGCCCGCGTTGAAGGTCTTGTCGACCACCTTGCCGGACAGCACGTTCTTCAGCGTGGTACGCACGAACGCACCACCCTTACCGGGCTTGACGTGCTGGAACTCGACGACGGCCCACAGCTCTCCGTCGAGGTTGAGTACCAGGCCGTTCTTCAGGTCGTTGGTGGTGGCCATTTCCTGCCTTGATCATCAATTGGCGGACAGACTGAGCAAGTCTACTAGCTGCGACCGGGTCCGCCGCCCGCCGGAGTCTTTCCGGTACCCACCGCCACATCCGGGGCCGCCGTGACTGTGACGCAGGGTGACACCAGGTGACCGTGAGCAGCGCAACGGGCCGCCGGGTCAGGAGAAGCGGGTGGCCAGGTGGTGCAGGGCCAGGCGGTAACCGTCGACGCCCAGCCCGCAGATCACACCCGTGGCCACCGCCGAGACCACCGAGTGGTGCCGGAACTCCTCCCGGGCGTGGATGTTCGAGATGTGCACCTCGACCAGGGGGGCGCGCAGCAGCGCACAGGCGTCCCGGACGGCGACCGAGTAGTGCGACCAGGCGGCCGGGTTGAGCACCACCGCGGCCTCCTCGTCGGCCGCGGCGTGCAACCAACCGAGCAGTTCGTGCTCGGCGTCGGTCTGCCGCACCGTCACGTCCAGGCCCAGCTCCCGCCCGGTCGCCTCGCAGAGCGCCACCAGGTCGGCGTACGTGGTGGCGCCGTACACCTCGGGCTGCCGGGTGCCCAGCCGGCCGAGGTTGGGACCGTTCAGCACGTACACCCGGCGGGGCCGGACCGGCGCGGTGCCGGCGCTCACGCCGCCACCTGCCGGTAGGCGGCGTGGAGCAGCTCGTCGTCGGGGCCTTCCAGCATCGCCGGACGGGCCAGCCCGTCGAGCACCACGAAGCGCAGCCGGCTGCCCCGGGCCTTCTTGTCCACCCGCATGGCGGCGAGCAGCTGCGGCCAGGCGCCGGCCGGGTAGCTGGTCGGCAGCCCCAGTGCGGCGACGGCGGCCCGGTGCCGCGCGGCGGTGGCCTCGTCGAGCCGGCCGGCGAGGCGGGCCAGAGCCGCCGCGTACACCAGACCGACGGCGACCGCGTGGCCGTGCCGCCAGCGGTAACCCTCCACCTTCTCGATCGCGTGGGCGAGAGTGTGGCCGTAGTTGAGGACCTCCCGGACGCCCGACTCCCGCAGGTCGCCCGAGACGACGTCGGCCTTGACCCGGATGGCCCGCTCGATCAACTCCCGCGCCACCGGGCCGGTCGGGTCGGTGGCGGCGGCCGGGTCCCGCTCGACCAGGTCGAGGATCACCGGGTCGGCGATGAAGCCGCACTTGACCACCTCGGCCAGGCCGGCGGCCAAATCCGCCGGGGGCAGGCTGTCGAGCGTGGCGAGGTCGGCGAGCACGCCGACCGGCGGGTGGAACGCGCCGACCAGGTTCTTACCGGCACCCGTGTTGACGCCGGTCTTACCGCCGACCGCGGCGTCGACCATGCCCAGCAGCGAGGTCGCCACCGGCACCCACCGCACGCCGCGCAACCAGCAGGCCGCCACGAAGCCGGCCAGGTCGGTGACCGCGCCGCCGCCGACCCCGACCACCGCGTCGGTACGCGTGAAGCCCGCCTCGCCCAGCCGGTCCCAGCAGGCGGCGGCGACCTCGATCTGCTTGCCCGCCTCGGCGTCCGGCACCTCGATCGGCAGCGGGGCGACGCCGGCGGCGCGCAGCCGGTCACCGAGTGCGTCGGCCAGGGCCTTGAGCGGGGGCGCGTACAGCACCGCGACGCGGTCCGCGCCGGGCAGCAGGCCGGGCAGCCGGTCCAGCAGGTCACGTCCCACCAGCACGTCGTACGGCCGTTCGCCGCCGACCGGGATCCGGGTCACGTCGTCCATCGCCGGCAGCCTAGTCCAGCGCCGGGCCACGACGTGGCAACCGTCCACGGACAGGGACACCTCAGCGTCGCGCCCATGCGGCGAGCCGCGCGGCGTGGGCGGCCACCTCGTCGCGCAGCGCGTCCGGCGCGACCACCGTGAACGGCCACCCCAGCCCGGCCAGCAGCGCGGCCATGCCGTCCAGCCGCTCGACGCGGGCACGCAGCAGCACCCCCTCGGCGGTGGCGGTCAGCTCGGCCACGCTGGGCGGGACCCGTCGCCGGACGGTGGCCAGGTCGGTCTCCAGGAGCACCTCGACCTCGTGCGCCCACGGGACGGCGGCCAGGGAGCGGGTCACCTGCGCCACCGGGTCGAAGCCGTCGGGCGTCGTGAAGGTCCCCTCCCCCGCCGTCACCTCGGCGATCCGGTCCAGCCGGAACGTGCGGACCTCGCCACTGTGGTGGTCGTGGCCACTCACGTACCAGCGTCCGACGTGGAAGACCAGACCGTACGGGTCCAGCTCCCGGTCGGAGGGTGCACCGGAACGGGAGCGGTACGCCATCCGCACGCGCCGCCCCTCACGGGCCGCCGTGGCCAGCACCAGCAGCGTGCCGGTGGCCGGGCGGGCGTCCGGCTCGACCCGGCGCAGGGTGAAGGCGAGGTGCTCGCGGACGGCGGCCAGCCGGTCGGCCAGCGCGGCCGGCAGCACCCGACGGATCTTGGCGGCGGCGGTGGCGGTGGCCGGCTGCTCGGTGCCCAGGCCGAGCCGTTCGGCGGCGACCAGGCCGAGCAGGACGGCCACCGCCTCGTCGTCGGTCAGCATCAGCGGAGGCAGCTTGTACCCGGGGAGCAGCCGGTACCCGCCGTAGCGGCCCCGGTCGGCGGTGACCGGGATGCCCAGGTCGACGAGGGTGGCGGCGTAGCGGCGCACGGTGCGCTCGTCGACGCCGAGCCGGTTGGCCAGGTCGCCACCGGTGAGCCGGTGGTGGCTCTGCAGCAACTCCAGCAGCCCGAGAACCCGTCCGGCCGGATGCGACACGCGAAACTCCTCGGAAAGCGGGCGGAACCTGTCCGGATTCGATCGTACGGTCGTGGTGACGACGACACGTGAGGGGATCGCAGATGGCGACGTTCGTACTGGTGCCGGGCTTCTGGCTGGGTGGTTGGGCGTGGCGCGAGGTCACGGCGGACCTGCGCGGGCGGGGGCACGAGGTGTACCCGCTGACGCTGACCGGGGTGGCGGAGCGGGACCACCTCGCCGGCCCGGAGGTCGGGCTGGAGACGCACACCCGGGACATCCTCCGGCTGCTGGAGGTGGAGGACCTGCGCGACGTGCTGCTGGTCGGCCACTCCGGAGGCGGGCTACCGGTGGCGCAGGCGGCGGACCGGTCCCCGGACCGGATCGGCCGTGTGGTCTACGTGGAGAGTGGGCCGATGCCCGACGGCATGTCGCAGTTCGACAGCAACGAGCCGGAGGAACAGGAACGGCTGCGCGAGAAGATCGGTGCCGGGCACCTGCTCCCCCCGCCCGACTGGGATCCGGCGTCGGACCCGCGGAACCTGGCCGGGCTGGACGACGCCACGCTGGCCCTCCTGCGGGCACGCGCCACCCCGCATCCGCTGCGCGCCGCCACCGACCCGGTCCGGCGTACCGGCGGGCGGGCCGTGCCGACCGCCCTGGTCGCCAGCACGTTCCCGCTCGACGTGGTGGAGCAGATGATCGCGCAGGGGCACCCGTTCTTCGCCGGCCTGGCCGGCGGCCAGGTGCACGCGCTCCCCACCGGGCACTGGCCGATGCTCAGCGAGCCGAAGGCGCTGGCCGACGTCCTCGACCGGATCGCCCGGGGCTGACCGGCCTCACCGCTTCAGCAGGGACGCGACCTCGGCGACGATCGAGTCGAGGTCGCGCCCGTCGGTGACCACGGTCGCGGTGGCCACCTCGGCGTAGAGCGGGCGGCGCTGCTCCATCAGGTGCTTCAGCGTGGCGCGCGGGTTGATCGCCAGCAACGGGCGACCGGCGCCGAGACCGACGCGCTTGACCGCGTCGGGCAGCTCGACGGAGAGGTGCACGACCCGGTGCCCGACCAGCGCGGCGCGGTTCTCCTCGGCGAGGACCGCGCCGCCGCCGAGGGCGAGCACACCGGGGCAGGAGGCCAGGGCCGCCGCCACCGCCGCCCGTTCCAGCGTACGGAAGTGCTCTTCCCCCTCGTCGATGAAGATCTCCGGGATCGGCTTGCCGGCCATCCGCTCGATGTCGAGGTCGGTGTCCCGGAACTCCACGCCGAGCACGTCGGCGAGCGCCTGCCCGACCGTGGTCTTGCCGGAGCCCGGCGCACCGACCAGGACGCACACCGGCGCCATCAGCGGATCACCAGGGCGTCGAGGTAGCCGGCGAGGTTGCGGCGCATCTCGTCGACCGAGTCACCGCCGAACTTCTCCACCGCGGCCTCGGCGAGCACCAGCGCCACCATCGCCTCGGCGACCACGGCGGCGGCGGGCACCGCGCAGACGTCGGAGCGCTGGTTGATGGCGGTGGCCGGCTCCCCGGTGGTCACATCCACGGTGGCGAGGGCCCGGTTCAGCGAGGAGATCGGCTTCATCGCGGCCTTCACCCGCAGCGGCTCGCCGGTGGTGATGCCGCCCTCCAGGCCGCCGGCCCGGTCGGTGACCCGCCGGACGCCGGTGGCGGTGGGCAGGATCTCGTCGTGCGCCTCGGAGCCGCGCGAGCGCGCCTGCTGCCAGCCGTCGCCGATCTCCACGCCCTTGATGGCCTGGATCGACATCAGCGCGGTGGCGAGCCGGGCGTCGAGCTTGCGGTCCCACTGGACGTGGCTGCCCAGGCCCGGCGGCACCCCGTACGCCAGCACCTCGACCACACCGCCCAGCGTGTCGGCGGCCTTCTTCGCGGCGTCGACCTCGGCGACCATCCGCGCGCTGGCCTCGGGGTCGAGGCAGCGCAGCGGGTCGGCGTCGATCCGCTGCGCGTCCTCCGGCCGGGGCCGCAGACCCGGCTTCGCGGCGACCGGTCCCAGCTCGACCACGTGCGAGACGATCTCGATGCCCAGCGCCTGCTGGACGAGGGCCTTGGCGACCGTGCCGACGGCGACCCGGGCGGCGGTCTCCCGGGCGCTGGCCCGCTCCAGGATCGGACGGGCGTCGGTGTGGCCGTACTTCTGCATGCCGGCGAGGTCGGCGTGACCGGGCCGGGGTCGGGTCAGCGGGGCGTTGCGGGCCTGGCCGGCCAGCTCGTCGGGGTCGACCGGGTCGGCGGCCATCACGGTCTGCCACTTGGGCCACTCCGAGTTGCCGACGCGGATGGCGACCGGGCTGCCGATGGTGCGGCCGTGCCGGAGCCCGCCGATGATCTCGACCTCGTCCTGCTCGAAGGCCATCCGGGCACCCCGGCCGTAGCCGAGCCGGCGCCGGGACAGCTCGCCGGCGATCTCGGTGGTGGTCACCTCGATCCCGGCGGGCACCCCCTCCAGGAGCGCGACGAGGGCGGGGCCGTGCGATTCACCTGCAGTCAACCAGCGCAACACAGCGGTCAGTCTGTCACGGCGGGTGGCCGGGCCGGAGCGGTGCCCGTGCTGTCCCGCCCTGCGGACGCGCTCCTCGCCAATCGGCCACCGATTCTTGCGGGAACGCGGGGAACCCGTACGATCATGGCGGCGCGCCGGGAAGTCTGGTCGGCAACTCCTTCGTCGACCCGTCGGGAGCTTCCGGTGCTGCTCTTCGCGTTCGCGGCCGTCCTGCTGCTGGCCGTCCTGCTCTCCAGCCTGGCCCACCGCACGATCCTGTCCACGGCGGTGCTCTTCCTGGCGGCCGGCTTCATCCTCGGTCCGGAAACCACCGGGGTCCTGAACATCACGGCGGACAGCCCGATCGTCGCCACGCTGGCGGAGCTGGCGCTGTTCACCGTGCTCTTCACCGACGGCATGCGGGTCGGTTGGGCGGACCTCCGCTCGGCCTGGCGGCTACCCGGCCGGGCGCTCGGCTGGGGCCTGCCGCTGACCCTGGCGATCACCGCGCTGCTCGCCCACTACGTGGTCGGACTGGACTGGCCGGAGGCACTGCTGCTCGGGGCGATCCTCGCCCCCACCGACCCGGTCTTCGCCGCCGCGCTGGTCGGCAACGAACGGGTACCCGGGCGGCTGCGGCACCTGCTCAACGTCGAGTCCGGCATCAACGACGGCCTGGCACTACCGTTCGTCATCCTCTTCCTGGCGGTCGCGGCCGGCTCCGACGACCTGCACCTGGACGAGCTGGGCACCGAGCTGCTGCTGGGGCTGGTGATCGGCGTCGCGGTGCCGTGGCTGGCGCTGCGGCTGGAGCGCAGCCGGTTCTTCTCCGCCTCCACCCAGTACGAACCGCTCAACGGGGTGGCGATCGGCCTGCTGGTGCTGGCGCTGGGCCAGGTCACCCACGCCAACCTCTTCCTCGCCGCGTTCGCGGCCGGCGTCACCGTGGCCACCTTCGGCGAGCGGCAGCGGGAGAGCTTCGAGCACTTCGGGGAGCTGATCGCGGAGCTGTTCAAGCTGGGCGCGTTGCTGGTCTTCGGAGCCTTGATCTCGATCGAGTTCCTCGGCGAGATCTCCTGGCCCGGCTGGGTGTTCGCCGCGCTGGCCATCCTGGTGGCCCGTCCGCTCGCACTGGCCGTGTCGTTCCTCGGCTCGCACCTGACCCGCACGGAGCAGTTCGCCGCGATGTGGTTCGGTCCGAAGGGCTTCGCGTCGGTCGTCTACGGGCTGCTGGTGCTCCAGGCCGGCATCCCCGCCGGCGACGAGATCTTCCACCTGGTGGCGCTGACCATCGTGCTGTCGATCCTCGCCCACTCGTCCACCGACATCGTGATCGCCCGGATCTTCGACCCGGCCACCACTCCCCACTGGTACGAGAAGCTGCGCCAGGCGTCCAAGGAACGACGGGCCCGCCAGCGCGACCGCGGACTCGTCGAGCCCGAAAGGAGCGCCCCCCACGGCGACGACGACTGAACTCCGCCCTGTCAGAGGGGCTCGGAACCTCTGCCGTCGTAGACCGTCGGCTGAATGGCGTCCCCGCCAGTCGGGGCCTCGGATGGCGCGAGACGGTACAGCGGTGCACCATCCACGGCGCGGAACGGTGTCGGGCCACACCGCAGCGCCTCCGCCGGGCGGCGCGGCCAGCCCCGATAGGGCAACAGGGTCGATCGCCACACCAGACCAACGCCGTCGGCGAACCCATCGTGGTCGTCCTCCACGTCATCATCACGTCCGGTAGTAGCGGACGACCCGGCCCGAGGGCGTCATAGCCTTCGACGGTCCCCCGGCCGGTGGTGCTTCTGCAAGGCAAGCGTGGCCGGTACGTCACAGGACGCACCGGCCACACTCACTATCTGTCAGCCGATCCGGTCAGGATGGCTTCGCGCCAGCCTGATCCAGTTGAGCACGAGCAGCAGAACCACCACCGTCAGCACGCCGACTGCCAGCCAGATCTGCTGATCACGGTGAAACAGAATGAGATGCATCACCAGGCTGAACGACAGGCCCAAGGTTCCGAAGAGAGCGGCGAAACTCCGACGGGACAACTGCCTCGCCGCTCCCCACCATCGGCCGCTGCGTGGCGGCTGTCCCTTGAGCCAGACAACGACGACGGCGTAGGCAGCCAGCACAATGCCAGCGAGTTCCAACAGGTACAGAACGCCGTTCGCCAACTTCATTTCCGCCTTCTCGAAGATGGTTAGGTCCACACGTACGAACACCTCAGCTGCAACGCGGGCCCAACGAGTAACCCCACCAGCTGTACCGGGTCCTACCGAGGAGCTTGTACTTCCGCCACTTGTAGGTGCCTCGCAGCTTCGCTCCATCATTGTTGTTGCAATAGGTGGAGTACCACCACTGCAGCCCACCACCGATGATGGCGCCGATGATCGCCCCCGGCACGTTGCCGAAGTATGCTCCGATCGCGGCACCGGCAATCGCCAACACCCATCCGCCGGAGGTGAACCAGGCGTGGCCCAGCCGGCAGCGAATGTTGAGGTTGAAGCCAGAGTAGTTCCACCCAGCAATCCTACCGACCACCGTGGTTTTCCACGATTCTCGGCAGCTGAAGTGCCACTTGGAGTACAGGCCGGAAGTGTCGGAGCAGTTGACGCCGTCACCTGAGCAATAGTCGTAGGCATTGGCGTTGCCGCCGTACACCGGATCGGACGAGAGGAACCGGCCCGTCACCGAGTTGTAGAGTCGCGCACCCATGAGCATCATCCCGATGGGGGTATCCGCCGCCCGCTGCTCCGAACCCAGCCAACCGTATCGGCGGGAGCCCACGTCGACGGTGTTGCGGGGTTGCCCGGACTCGTTCTGTTCACTGGTGTATGCCAGTCCGAACGCGGACTCCGTCATGCCAGCAACGTGGTCGCCGTGCAGGTTGGTGATGACCCACGACAGCCCGGTGCTCCGGAACGTCCCGAGCATCTTCGTGAGCCCGGCAATCGGACGGCTGAATGCCGAGTTGCCCTCGTCGGTCCAGACCGGAGTGTCCTCATCATCACCGTAGTGGTGGCGCAGTGTCACGGCCGACCCGGAGGCATTGTCGGTCCAGGAACGGATCCGGTTGGCAATGACGTCCAAGGTATAGCTCGCCGTCCGGGTTCCCTGGGTGATCGATCGAACCATGTCGTTGACGTGATAAGTCAGCGCGGGGACCGCCGCCGTACCGGTTGGCGCATCGCCGCTCGGCAAAGCGGTGGTCCGACCCAAGGCGTCGAGGACGTACCCGGTGGCTGTGGACCGATCGGCGCTGTCGTAGTCCCAGACCCGGTTGCTGGCGGCGATCCCCGTCTGACACCCGCCACCCGTTGCCGGACCGTACGACGTGAGAGCGGTTCGGTTGCTGCTCTCGCCGAGGTCGTACACCCGAGTGGTGCACTGGCCGCCCACCGTGTCCTGGACTGACGTCAACCGACCGGACCGATCGTAGCTGAACGACTGGCTGGACAGGTTGGACTGCCTGCTCCGCTTCTGACCATGGGCGCTCGATTTCACCGTCTCGGTGTACACGGTGCAATCGGCCTGGCCGCAGCCAGCCTGGACGTACGTCACCTGTACGACGTTGCCCGTCTCGTCGTGTACCGGCGTGACGGTCACGCCGTTCGGCCACGTCTCGGTCGAGAGCGCCCCGTCGGCGTCGTACTGGCCGGTGATGGTACCGGCCTGGGAGTCAACGACCTGGGACGCCAGTCCCCGCCGCTCACTACCCCCGTCGTAGCTGTACGTCTGGGTGCCCTTCCCATCGCTTCTCGTCGCTGGCCGGGACAGCAGGTCGTACGTGGTGCTCGTCACATTACCGTCGGCATCGGTGTACGAGGTTTGGCGACCCAGACTGTCGTACGCTCGCACGATCTCTGCTGTGACCGCGTTGCTCGCGTTCAAGGTCTGGCTGCGAAGGAGCAGTCCCGTCGCCTGTTCGTAGACGTTACGGCGCTTTTCCAGCGGCTCGCCGAGACCGGTCGCGCTGATCGTCGTCTCCCACTCCCGGCCTGCGGCGTCGTACGACACCTGAACCCGACGCACCTCCGTCGCGCCAGACTTCTCCGACTTCACACGGACCTGGCCGTACATGTCGTAGGTCGTCACCTCGGCCGTCAGCGGATGCCCCACCTCGGGCTGGCCACCCGCCTGAGTACGGCACACCCGGCCAGCCCATTCGGCGTGTCCACCGCATTCGGGGTGCACCGAGTTCGCCGCCGCCGTGTAGTAGACAGTGATCCGGGTCGCGGGCGTGTTATCCACGCTGCCGCCGCCGGGCGTGGTGTTGGCGATGACGCGACCGCTCGAGTCGTATGTCGTTCGCGTTACCAGGTTCAGCTCGTCCGGGTCGACGGTGACCTGGATCGGCTGCCGCAGCGTCCAATCATACTTGGTGGTCGTGGTCCGCGTGTCGGCGTCGACGGTCTGTCCGGCGGCTACGTAGCTGACGGAGACCTGCATCGTCGTCACGAGGTTGAACGGCCCGCCGCTGGCGGGTGCGTCCTCGTCATAGGTGTTCCGAGTATGCGTCCGCCCGCGTACCACCGTGCCCGCGGGCAGCAGCACGTCATGCTCGGGTCCGAACGTCTCGAGCAGCTGCTGTCCGTCGGCCGAGTAGACCGTGTTCTCAGTGAGCTTGGCCGCGAGTTGCGCTTCGGCAGCGGCGTCGTCGCTGGCCGACGCGTCAAGCGCCCGCTTTCGGTTACCCGCGGTGAGTTCACCGACCACGTTGCCGAAGCCGTCGTACCAAGTGGTGCTGATGTTCCCGCCCGGCTTGGCGCTGTTGACCGTCCGCGCGTTGGCGTCCAGGTAGGTCACCGTCGCCCGCTCGTAGGAGTTGGGAAGCGTCCCGGTGGCAGGATCACCGGTCGGCACCTGGGTGGCGGGGAACACCGCCGTGACGTCGGTCGGCGGTTCCGTCTGCCCCCACCGCGCGGTCTGCCCGGCGGACAGGTCGTACGGAGCGCCGGTGCCCGAGGTGGGCACCTGGTAGACCACCGTTTCCACCGCGGTGCCTGCGGTGAGCGCGGAGCGGGTGACCTTGTGCAGCCGGCCCGTGCCCGGGTCGTTCGGCACGGTGGTGTAGGAGAACTGCCACGGCTGCTGAGCGGGCGGGGTCAATGAGGTGATGATGCCGTCGCCGTTGTAGTAGTAGACGGTCCGCACCTGTTGACCCGAGTAGTCCAGGCGGGGGTCGGAGGCGGTGCGCAGTCGACCGGTGTTGTCGTAGGTGTAGCGGGCCAGCACGACCGTGCGCATCGCCGGGGTCGACAGATCCGGGTCCCAGGCGGTGTAGGAGATCTGCTTCACCCGGCCGACGTAGTCACCCCAGGTGCCGTCGGCGAGGCCGGTGGCGGTCGTGGCGGTGGCGTAGGTGAAGGTCAGGGCGCGGCATCCCTTGACCAGGGTGGTGCACGTGACGCCGGCCGGAACCGGGGCCAACATCCGGGTGGGCCGCATGATGTCCGTCGAGCCGACCGTGACCTTCTCCCAGGAGTACGTCGTGGTGTCGCCGGAACCGGGTGCCGTGGCCGAGGTCGGTGTGTAGACACCGGCCGGGTCGGTCGACGTCCGACTGAAGGTGACCACGTTGCCTTGGCCGTCGGTCAAAGTGAAGGTGCTGGCGGCCGAGTTGAACGTCAGCTTGTAGGACTCCGCGCCGACCTGCGGCTCGTAGTTCACTCCGGCACTGTCGACCTTGGTGAAACCGATGGTCGAGTCGTCCGGCAGCTTGACCTGTACCAGGCTGCCGTAGGTGGTCAGCCTGGTGTAGGGAGCGTCCGCGTCCGAGACGACCAGGCCGGAGACCCAGCCGGGACCGAAGAGTGGGTCGAGGCCGAGCGGCTGACGGCTGTTGAGGGTCCGTGAGATGCCGAGCCCGGAGACCGAGACGTCGGCTTCCGAGATCCGATAGTTGCCGGTGATCAGGTTGACCGAACCGGGGCCGACCTGGGCGGTGTCCGCCGAGGCGAGGTTGCGGTCGAACCGGAACTTCACCGGGTCCGCCGGCGCGCCGTAGTTGCTCAGGTTGAAGTAGGCACGGACCTGGACCGGGCCGTCCCGCGAAATGCTCGCCGCGTCGACCGAGGCCAGGGTGGCCGCGACGTCCCAGTTCAGCTTCGGCGCGGTGCCGTTGGAGAGCGCCACGGGCCAGGTGACGGCACCGCCCCCGACGGCCTGGGTGACGTGCGCGGCGGGGATGGCGACCCAACTGTCCGAGCCGCCGCGCCGCCACTGGTAGGTGACGTCGACGAACGACGGGGCGGCGGTGGAGCCGAGCGGCACCTTCGCGCCGCTGACGTCGCCGGCCCGCGGCGAGGTGACCGCACCGTTGCCGACCTTAAACGGGTAGCTGCGCAGCGCGGTGACGTTGCCCGCCGAGTCGCGGGTGCGCGCCCAGATGTTGTGCCAGCCCGGAGTCAGCGGCGTGATGTTCACCGTCGCCGGGGCACCGGGGGAGGGAGCGTTGACCACCCGGTTCGGCGGCTGGACGTCGAGGCTGTACTCGTACGCCGCCGCGTCGGCGATGCCGTTGGGGTCGAAGGTAAAGGCACCGGCGACGTTGGCGTCACCGCCCCACTGGTTCTCGGGGTAGGTGGTCGAGCTGACGATCGGCGGACTGCCGATCGAGGTGTCCACGGTGAACTCGCAGAACGACGACCAGGTGCCGTTCACCGTGCCGTCGTTGCCGCGCACCCGCCACTTGTAGGAGATGCCGTGCGCCATGACGCCGGTCGGCACCGGTGCGCTGAACGTCGACCCCGAGGCGGCGGTACCGGTGATAGAGCTGCCCAGCTTGGCCGTGCCGCTGAGCGTCCACCACTCGAACTCGGCCTTGACCGAGGATCCCTCGGCGTCGGAGATGACCGACTTCAGCTGCGGGGTCGCCGTGTTGACCTTCGGCCGGGAGGAGCCGGTCACGCAGTCGGTCGCCGGAACGGTCGAGCGGGTCCCGACGGTCGGGTACGAGTTGTAGTTCACCACCGCGTACGGCACCTGGCTGTTGTCGGCGGCGTTGCGGGAGCGGAACTGCTTGAAGCTGTTGACGGTCGTCTCGTCGGTACCCCGCACCCCCATGTAGGCGGTGGACTGGTTGGCGGTGGCGGCGCGCTGGAAGAACGTCGTGCCGCTGATGCTCACCCAACCGTCGGTGCAGGCCGAGCCGCCCTTGGTCTGGGTGGAGGTCGCTTCCTTCTGCACCCAGCTGGGCTGGCTACCCCACCGGGTGGCCGACGACGCCGCACCGGTGCTCCAGATCTCCCAGGAGGTCGCGGTACAGGTATGCGACCAGAAGTTCCAGAAGTTGACCGTCGCCGAGGTGATCTGCTTGCCCTTGAGCGCCGAGACGCCCCAGTGGACGAACGCCCGGGCCTTCACGTTCGGCGTGCCGACCAGCAGACCGAGCTGGAGGTCGTTCGCACCGCCCCGGTCGACGGTGTCGCCCTCCTTCACGTAGGTGTCGAAGGTGGTGTACAGCGGGTTGATCTGCGGGTCGATGGTCACCGGGTACTGGGTCGCCGGGTCCTTGAGCCACGTCCGGTCGGGGTTCAGCCGCATGGTGAGGCCACCGGCCTCCCGCCCGAGCCGCGTGGTGGGCAGCTCGGCCTTGGCCGAGACGACGGCCCGCCGGGTCGGCTCCTCGGTGCCCGCGGCCCGCTGGGCGTCCCACATTTCCGGCGCCGGCACGGCCGCGACCGGCCGGCCCTTGGCGTCCTTGAGGACCAGCCCGCCGGAGCTGTCCTGGGTGAACGAGGAGAGTCCCTTGCCGGTCAGCGGGAACGTCAGCGCCGGCAGTCGGTCCACGGCCTCCCGGTTTTTCAGGGTGAGGAACTGCGCGAAGCCGGTTCGGGTGGCCTCGACCACCAGGTCGATACCGGCGGCCACCTCCGGGTAGGTCGCCCGGTTGCCGTCGAGCACAGGTGTCGGCAGCGCACCGGCCCAGCCCATGCTCAGCCGGCCGTCCCCCACCCCGACCGCGGCGAGTTCGCCGCCACCCTGACGGGCTCCGGAGATGCGCAGGTCGAGCGGGTGGGCCCGGGCGCGGACGGAGCCGTCCGCCGCCGGCTGGAGGGTGAGGTCGATCGGGACCCAGGTGTCGTTCTGCCACATCCGCACCGGACCGGCGTGGACCTTCGCCTCCACCTGCCCGTTCGGGTGAGCGACGTACTCGGCGGTCTCGGTGGTCATGCCGGTGATGCGAACCTGTTGGCCCGTCATCCGAGCGGTGATCAGAGCGGCCATCTCGTCCGGCCGTTCCAGCACCTTGGCTGGCGCCTCCGGCAGCGGAGCCGCCTCGGCTCTCCTGACCGGAATCTCGCTCATGGTGATCGCCAGGACCGCCGCCAGAGCCAAGGTCGTCAGCTGGCCCCATCGGGACCTTCTCAGTCTGGCGCAGTCCATGACTGAACCGATTTTGGGTACGCGCGCAGGAGCCACTACTGGCCCTCCCCCGTGTGAGATGGCGTTTGGAAGGCGAACGCTACGGCGCATGTTAAATTGACGTCAATCAAAACTTTGGGTCACGGCAAGGAAGGAGGGACAGCGTCACTGACCTGCGTTTCCTCGTCGAACCCCGATCGCGTGAACACTTTGAGCAACGGCTCTCCCACGCCTATTCGCCACCTAGGACACCGGCCACGCATCTTCCAGGCGGACACCCATGCCAAGCACCTTTTTTCGCCAGCAAGCGGGCACCCGTACGCATTCACGTGCGTGAGTGTCGGGTTTCGGACAGCGGGATCTTGCCGGACGGTCTAGTCGGATCCACGTCAGCGGCGGGCCGCCGCCAGGGCCTCGCGCATCGCGCCGACCGGGGCGGTCACCCCGGTGAAGTGGACGAACTGCCCGAGGGCCTGGGCGAGGAGCAGGTCGAGGCCGGAGACGACCGTGCAGCCGGCCGCCTCGGCGGAGGCGGCCAGCGGCGTCGGCCACGGATCGTAGACGGCGTCGAAGTAGACCGTGCCCGGCCGCCAGTCGACCTCGCCGGCCAGGGGGTCGGCGACACCCTTCGGGACGGTCGACACCACCACGTCGGCCCGCATCCGCCCCGCCGCATCCGACCAGTCGGCGCCGGTCAGCGTGATCCCCAGCGCCTCCGCCACGGCCGCCAGCTCGTCGGCCGCCGTCGCCCGACGGGCGACGGCGACGACGGAGGAGCAGCCGAGCCGGGCCGCCGCCGCGACCGCCGCCCGAGCGGTACCGCCGGCACCGAGCACGGTCACCGTCGCACCGGGGCGTACGCTCGCGCCGGTCAGCACGTCGACCATGCCCGCGACGTCGGTGTTGTCCGCGTACCAGGAGCCGTCCGGCCGGCGTACCAGCGTGTTGGCCGCGCCGACGGCCGCGGCGACCGGCGAGGCCTCCGCGGCCACCCCGAGCGCCGCCTCCTTGCACGGCATGGTCACCGACAGCCCGGCCCACTCCGGGCCCAGGCCCGCGACGAGGTCCGGCAGCTCCGAGGCCGCGCACTCGATCCGGGCGTACGACCAGCCGACGAGCCCCGCCGCCGCGTAACCGGCGTTGTGGATCACCGGGGAGAGGGAGTGCGCGATCGGCTTCCCGAGCACCGCCGCCCTGTGCGCCGCCATCAGATGATCCCGGCCTCCCGGGCCTTGGCCTCGTTGCGCTGGTGCTGCTCGTAGGTGTCGGCGAAGGCGGAGTTACCCTCCCGGTCCACCGCCACGAAGAAGAGCCAGTTGCCCTTCGGCGGAGCCATCGCGCCGGCCAACGCGTCCTTGCCCGGGTTGTTGATCGGCGTGGGAACCAGGCCCTGCAGCTTCCGGTTGTACGGGTTCTTCGGGTTGTCCAGGTCTGACTGGGTCATCTGGGCGGACGTCTTGGTCTTCTGACCGGTCAGCTCCAGGTAGTAGTTGACCGTGACGTCCATCTCCAGACAGCCGCAGTCGAAGTTGCCCTTGTACACCCGGTTGTAGGCGACCCGGGCGACCTTGCCGAGGTCCTTCTTGGTGCCGGCCTCGGCCTGGGCGAGCGACGCCACGATCAGCGCCTCGTACGGGCTGACGCCCCCCAGGTCCTTCTGCACCTTGTCGGCGAACTGCAGCTCGCTGGTGACGGTGAGGAAGTTCTCCACCATCTGCTTGAGGACCGTCTCGGCGGTCGCCTTCGGCGGGATCTCGTACGTGTCCGGGTAGAGGAAGCCCTCGATCGACGGCTTGACCGTCTTGCCGTCCTCCCGCTTGAACCACCAGTCCGGCACGCCCAGCTCGAGCGGGTCCTTGGCCGCGGCCTCGAAGTCCTTGACCGGGATCTTGGTCTTCTCGCTGAGCACCTTGTAGATGTTCTTCGCGGTGCGCCCCTCGGGGATGGTCACCCCGTTGACGATCTTGTTCTTCGGGTCCAGCATCGCGGTGATGGCGTTCGCGGCGCTCATCTGCTTACGCAGCTTGTAGGTGCCGGGCTGGATGTTCTTGCTGCGCGAGTTCTCGTCGGCCGCCTCGATGAACGCCTTGGTGCTCTTCACCACACCCGAGTCGTAGAGCGTGACGGCCATGTCGGCGAGCAGCGCGCCGGCCTTGATCTCGACCTGCACCTCCTCGGTGCCGGTGCCGTCGTAGTCCGGGGTGACGAAGTAGCTCTGCACCCGGTCGAAGCCGTAGAAGGCTCCGCCCCCGATGCCGCCCAGCAGGACGAAGGCGAGAAGGAGAGCCAGGACGGTCTTGCCCCGCCCGCCGCCGGAGCCGCCGTTGCGCTTACGCACGTAACCGCGCCGGTGCCGGCCCTTCTCACCCCGATCCTGCTCGTCAAACCCCAGGTCGAGATCGTCGATCATCGTGTCCGCCTCCGCTGCGCGTCCAGCCAGCTCTGCAGAATCTCCACCGCGGCGGCCTGGTCGACCACCGCCCGTTGTCGTCGTCCTCGAACGCCGCGCTCGGCAAGCCTACGAGAAGCCACGACGGTGGACATCCTCTCGTCGGTGAGCGTTACCGGAACGGGCGCTATTACATCGGCCAGTTGGTCAGCGTACGCCTTCACGTGGAGGGCGGCCGGGCCGTGCTTGCCGGCGAGGTTGACCGGAAGGCCGACGACGACCTCGACCGCCTCGTGCTCCGCCACGAGGGCCGCGAGCTGGGTGAAGTCACTCGGCACCGTGTCCGGCGCCGCCGTCAGGTCCCGGGCCAGGGTGACCAGCGGGGTGGCGAGCACCCCGTGCGGATCGGACCGGGACACCCCGACCCGCACCTGGCCGACGTCGACGCCGAGGCGGACGCCACGAGGCAACTCAGTCACCCAGCGTCACTCCCCCCTGATGACGAACCAGGGCGGACCGTGCGGTCCGCCCTGGTCGCGTCGAGTCGTCCATCACGCCTCGGCGATCGCCTTCTCGACCGTCAGCAGGAGCGTGGGCGCTTCCGCCGCGGGCAGGCCACCGCCCTGGGCGAGGTCTGCACTGCCGCCGCCGCGCCCGGAGAAGGCGGCCTTCACCAGGTCCGACGCGGCCAGACCGCGCGCACGGGCCGCCTGGTTGACGGCCACCACCAGCGACGCCTTGCCGTTGGCCCGCGCCGCCACCGCGACCACCGCCGGCCGCGCCGGGTCGATCCGGCCACGGATCTCCTGGGCGAGGGTCCGCACGTCGTTGCCGGCCGCGCCCTCCGGTGCCTCGGTGCCGACGTACGCGACCCCGCGTACGTCCTTGGCCTGCGCCGCGAGGGCCGCCGCGCCGCCGAGGACGAGCTGCGCGCGCAGCTTCTCCAGTTCCTTCTCCGCGTCCCGCAGCTGCGTCACGGTCTGCTCGACCCGGTCGGCGACCTGCTCGCTGGGCACCCGGTACAGCTCGGCGAGCCGGGAGACCAGCAGGTGCTCGCGGGCCAGGAAGTTGAACGCGTCCATGCCGACCAGCGCCTCGACCCGGCGGACGCCGGAGCCGATCGACGCCTCGGAGAGGATCTTGACGAGGCCGAGCTGACCGGAGCGGGCCACATGGGTGCCGCCGCACAGCTCCCGGGCGTAGTCGCCGACCTCGACGACCCGCACCTCCTCGCCGTACTTCTCCCCGAAGAGCGCCATCGCGCCGATCCGCCGCGCCTCCTCCAGCGACGTGATGAAGGCGTGCACCTCCAGGTCCGCGAGGAGCACCTCGTTGACCTGCTGCTCCACGTCGCGCAGCACGCTCGGCGACACCCCGGTCGGGGTGTTGAAGTCGAACCGCAGCCGGCCGGGCGCGTTCAGCGAACCGGCCTGGGTGGCGGACTCGCCGAGGAAGTTGCGCATCGTCTGGTGCACCAGGTGGGTCGCGGTGTGCGACCGGGAGATCGCCCGCCGGCGACTGGTGTCGATCTCGGCGTACCCGGTCTCACCGGCACGCACCTCGCCCCGGACCACCCGGGCCCGGTGCACGATCAGCCCGGGAACCGGCTGCTGCACGTCGAGGACCTCGACCTGGCCGCCGCCCACCGTGATCATGCCCTGGTCGGGCTGCTGCCCACCGCCCTCGGCGTAGAACGGGGTGGCGTCGAGCACCAGCTCGATCGTGTCGCCCTCGACCGCCGCCTGCCGGGGGCCGTCGACGCCGAGCACCGCCCGGACGGTCGACTCCCGGGACACCTCGCCGTAGCCGGTGAAGGTGACCGGGCCGCCGGCGTCCAGCACCGACCGGTACGCCGACAGGTCGGTGTGCCCGGTCTTGCGCGCCTGCGCGTCGGCCTTCGCCCGCGACCGCTGGTCGGCCATCAGCCGCCGGAAGCCCTCGGCGTCGACCGTCAGGCCCTGCTCGGCCGCGATCTCCAGGGTCAGGTCGATCGGGAAGCCGTACGTGTCGTGCAGCTGGAACGCCTTCTCCCCGGACAGCGCCTTACCCCCGGCGGTCCGGGTCTCGGTGATCGCGGTGTCCAGGATCGTGGTGCCCGCACGCAGGGTGGAGAGGAACGCCTCCTCCTCCGCGTACGCGTAGTCGGCGATCCGGTCGAAGTCGGTGGCCAGCTCCGGGTACGACGGGGCCATGCAGTCCCGGGCCACCGGCAGCAGCTCGGGCAGCGCCCGCTCCTGCCAGCCGAGCAGCCGGACGGCACGGATCGCCCGGCGCATGATCCGGCGCAGCACGTAGCCCCGACCCTCGTTGCTCGGGGTCACGCCGTCGCCGATGAGCATCAGGGCGGTGCGGACGTGGTCGGCGACCACCCGCAGGCGGACGTCGTCCGGGTGCGACTCGCTGGCCACGTGGCCGGACTGGGCGCCGTAACGCTTGCCGGTCAGCTCCGCCGCCCGGTCCAGGATCGGCCGGACCTCGTCGATCTCGTACAGGTTGTCGACACCCTGCAGGATCGACGCCATGCGCTCCAGGCCCATGCCGGTGTCGATGTTCTTCGCCGGCAGGTCCCCCAGGATCGGGTAGTCCTGCTTCCCGGTGCCCGGACCGCGTTCGAACTGCATGAAGACGAGGTTCCAGAACTCCATGTAGCGGTCCTCGTCGACCGCCGGGCCGCCCTCGCTGCCGTACTCCGGGCCCCGGTCGTAGAACAGCTCGGAGCAGGGACCGCACGGGCCGGGGATGCCCATCGACCAGAAGTTGTCGGCCTTGCCCCGGCGGACGATCCGCTCGGCCGGCACGCCGACCGAGCGCCAGATCTCGAACGCCTCGTCGTCGTCCAGGTAGACGGTGGGCCAGACCCGCTCCGGGTCCAGGCCGAAACCACCTTGCTCCTGGGACCTGGTCACCAGATCCCAGGCGAGCGGGATCGCCCCGTCCTTGAAGTAGTCACCGAAGGAGAAGTTGCCGTTCATCTGGAAGAACGTGCCGTGCCGGCTGGTCTTGCCGACCTCGTCGATGTCCGGGGTGCGGATGCACTTCTGCACACTGACGGCCCGGCGGTACGGCGGCGTCTGCTGCCCCAGGAAGTAGGGGACGAACTGCACCATGCCGGCGTTGACGAACAGCAGGTTCGGGTCGCTGATGGCGGGCAGCGGAGCGGACGGCACCACGGCGTGGCCGTTCGCCTCGAAGTGCGCGAGGTACCGCCGCTTGATCTCCGCCGTCTTCATCGCTGGTGTTCCTCCGGAAAGATTTCTCGGTCGCCGATGCGCGGGTCCTCCCGCAACTCGGCGAACTGGTCGTCGAACGCCTCGCCCCGGGCGAACGCGGCGTGGATCTCCTGCTCGCGTTCGGCCATCCCGATCCGGACGTCCTCCACGAAGCTACGCAGCTCCTCCACCAGCCCGCCAGCGGATTGCGACAGGGTGCTGGCGATGCCGGCCGGGGTGTACGACTGGGCGGTGCGGGTCGCCTTGCGGACCACCACCACGCCGACCGCCAGGCCGATGCCCAGCCAGAACAGACGTCTCATGCTCGTGCCTCCTGTTCCGGCGGGTCAGCGGTTGACGCGCCGGGCGGCGCGCCGCTGCTGCTTGATCACGTCGCGCACCTCGCGCTCGGTCTCCGCGTGCCGGCGGGTGGCGGCGGCACGGCGGACGCCGTAGCCGAACGCCGCCACCTTCACCAGCGGGTTCGCGGCAGCGGCGGACACGACGGTGGCCAGGTTCGCGATATTGGCGGTCACGTTCTGCGCGTGGCTGGTCATGGTGTCGACCTTGGCCAGCTGGAGATTCACACCGTCCAGCGACGTCTGCACCTGCTCCAGTGCGACGTTGACGTTCTTCACCGTGGTGTTGACGTCGCCGAGCAGCGGGGCGCTGCGGTCGTTGAGGTCGTTGATCATCCGGGTGGCGGCGTCCACGGTGTGCCGCAGCCGCAGGATGGGCAGCGTCAGGATCAACACCAGCATCGCGAACGCGATCGCCGCGATCAGGGCCGCGACCTCTCCAAACTCCACGCCTGTCCTCCTCAAACAGAGTTACGCGGCAACCGGTCTCGCCGGTTCACGCGATCGTCTCGTCCACTGGCACCGCTCGGCGACCCGTGCCGGGTCAGCGGGAGCAGGCGGGCCTGCCAGCCCCAGACCCTACCGTCCGTGAGGGAAACCGGCTCAGGACGGTGAGGGTGTCAGCTCGCCGAGCGGATCCTCGCTGAGCGTCGGGAAAGGATCCTCGCCGGTGAGTGACGGGTCGGTGCTCGGTTGGGGCCGGGTCCGCTCGTCGTCGATCGCGTTGCGTACCTTCACCGACACCAACGAGCCAGCGCACTCCTGCGCTGCGGCCGACGGGGCGGGCGCCGGTACGGCAGCCGGTTCGCCCTCGACCGGCGGCGGAACGCAGGTCGGCTCGCGTACCCAGAGGTCGAGGGTCAGCTCGTCCCGCCGCCAGCAGGTGTAGCTGCCCTTCTCCTCCTTCTCGGGGCACCGGGCCACCTGCCACCGCTGCCAGCCGTCCCGGGACAGCGCCGCCTCGTACGCCTGGGCAGTCTCCTCCGGCGGGCGCTCCGAGGTGACCGTGCGCTCGCGCAGCCGACAGTCCAGCAGGCACCAGCGGCTGCCGCTGACGTCGTCGACCGTCCGGACCGTCGCCCAGCTCGGCACGTCCAGCTCGTCGAGGGAGTCGAAGACGGGGTCGCGGCTGAGCGTACGCAGACCGAAGAAGAGCGGGATCGCGCCCAGCAGCACCACGCTGACCAGGACGAGCACGCCCAGCCGCAGCCGCTTCTTCTCCCGCATCTGCCGGCGCAGCTCCGACCGGGCGCCGCCCAGCCCACCACCCTCGGCGGGCGCGTCGTCGTCGACACCGCCCGGGCCGGCGGCCCGTCGCACCGCGGGTGCGTCCCCGCCATCCGGAGCGGGCCGGACCGGGCCGGTGGGGTGTGGCACGACGGCGGCACGCGCCACCGCCGGCTCGGCGGGACGGGCCGGAGGTGG
The DNA here is from genome assembly GCF_044465805.1 of Micromonospora sp. NPDC049497. Classification (NCBI taxonomy): domain Bacteria; kingdom Bacillati; phylum Actinomycetota; class Actinomycetes; order Micromonosporales; family Micromonosporaceae; genus Micromonospora; species Micromonospora sp. NPDC049497. Next base: position 101,819 of record NZ_JBITMC010000014.1, read on the forward strand.
CGGGACCGGGGAGACGCCGGACGGCTCGGGACGGCCGGGCTCGCGGTGCGGTGGTGCGGCGCGTCCCGTCGACCGGTCGTCCGGACGCGGGCCCGGCGCGGGTACGCGGGCCACTCCCGGTTGGCCGGGCGGCACCGGGTGGAGACTGGCGCCGGAGGTCGGCTCGGGCCGACCGGTCTGGTCCACGGGTGGCCGGGCGGGGCCGGGGCGCGGGCCGCGGGGGCGCGGTTCGACCGGCCGCGCGGTTCCGGCGGGCGGTCCGGCCGGCGCGCCGTCGGGACGGGGAGCTCCGGGGGCTGCGCCGTCGGGACGGGAACCTCCGGGGGGCGCCGCGGCGGCACGGATCGGGCCGGTGCCGGGGCGCGCGGCACCCCGCGCCGCCCCCTCGGGCGGGCCGTCGGGTCGGGCCCGGCCGGCCGGCCGCGGGTCGGGAGCCGGGCCACCGGCGCCCACCGGCCGGGCCGCACCGCGCGGGCCCCCGGGTCCGGGCGGGGGCCCGTCGGTGGGCCGGGGTGGTTCGGCGCCGGGACGGGGACGGTCGGCGGGCACCCGGCCGCCGCCGGGGCCCGCACCCGGGCGCGGCGGGCGTACGCCCGGATCGGCCGGGGCGGCGCCCGTCCGGCGCGCGGCGGCGGGAGCGTCGGGGTGACCCGGGGACCGCTCGGCCGCCGACGGCGGGCCACTTGTCGGGGTGGACGCCGCCGGTCGGGTCACCGTGGGCAGCTTGGGATCGGTGTGGGTGCTCCGGCCGGCCTGGCGCAGCCAGTCGGCGGGCCGTTCCGGCCGGTCACGCCGGGCCGCGCCCGCAGCGCCGGGGGGCGCCGGGTGGCGCTGCGGACCGGAGTCCGCGCCGTCGGTGGACGCACGTCGACCCCGGCCGGTGCCGTCCCCGTCGTCGGGAAGGGCCCGCCGGCCGCGCGCCGGAGCGTCCGCCTCGCCGGGCTCGGGGCGGGCGCGACGGCCACGCCCGCCGGTGTCGGTGTCGTCGGGAAGGGCACGCCGTCCGCGCGTGCCCGGGTCCGTGTGGTCGGGGGCGGCCCGCCGGCCGCGCGCGGGCGCATCGTCGTCCGGGGCCGCACGGCGGCCCCGGCCCGGCCCGCCGCCGCCGGTGCGGGGCTCCGCGCCGGGCGCACCGGGGAGCGGGGGCGGATTGCCGCTGCGGGGTACCACTGGCGGTTCGGTCTCCGGCACCCGACGCCGACCGGAGCCGTTCACCGGCTCCACACCGGACCCGGCCGGCGCACCGCCGCCGCCTGGTGCGGGCGGCGTGTTGCCGCTACGCGGCGCAACCGGCGCGTTGCCGCCGCGCGGCGCGGGCGGCTCGCCGGCGGGTGCCGCGCGACGCCGGCCGGAGGCGGTGTCCGAGTGGGCGCCGGGGCCGGCAGAACCGTCGAGGGTACGGCCACGGCCGGTCGTGTCGTCGACGCTGCCGGGCGGACCGGGACGGTTGCCGGAGGCACGCCGACCGGGCGCCGCGCCGTGCGGCGACGGCACGTCGGCGGGTACGCCAGGGTTGGCCGGGCCGCGCCGGGCCCGACCCGACGGGTCTTGGTGGGCGGGACCCGGTCCGGCCGGGACACCGGCGGACGGCTGCGCTCCCGGTGGCGGCGGCTGCGCTCCCGGTCGGGGCACGCGGACCCGTCCCGCGGCACCGGTCAGGTCACCCGATCGGCTCAGATCGGGGTTCTCCCGATCGGCCGGGCGCACGTCCCGGCGCCCCGGGGGCGACGCGGGCGGCGGGCCAGCCGGTCCGCCGCGCGGCGGACCGGCGGGTGCGCCCGGTACGGGACCGGGGGGCGGACCCCCCGCAGGACCGGGCTGCGGCCGGGCGGCCGGCGGCAGGTGCGGGGTCGGCGGACCCGAAACGGGTCGTGTTCGGCGGTCGGGGCCGTCCGGGCCGGGCTGCGACCAGCCGCCGGGCGGGCGGGCGTCGACGCGGCCGATCGGGCCGGACGGCTCCGGGGCACCGGGCCAGGGCCCGTCGACCGGGCGCGCGCGCGGCGGCTCCGCCTCGCCCCGTCGTACGGGTGGTGTCGCGGCGGGACCGGGGCCCCGCCGGCCGGGCGCGTCCGGCCCGGGCCGCTCGGCCGCGGGCCGTCCGCCGGGCGCCGGTGCGCCGCCGGGCCCCAGTTCGCTCCGGTCCTGCTTGGCCGTCCGCAGGTCGTCGATCCAGCCGAACTCCTCGCCGCTGACCGCCTCCTCCGGCTCGGGCTCGGCCTTGCCCCGCCCCCACCGGCGGCCCTTGGGGCGGGAGTCACCCCGCTCGTCGGGACCGTCCCCGGGTCGATCCCCACCACGTGGTCTCACTGCTGACCCTCCCCGGCGGCGTCCATGCCGCTCTCGCGCACCCCGTTGTCGCCCGTACCCCCCGGGCGGTCGCCCTCGTCGGCGCTCCCGTTCCCGGCCGCCGGCCCCGAGGGGCGCGGAGCCGGGGCGGGGAGCCCTCGCACGATGCGGCGCAGCAGCGGCAGCCGAGTGGCGACCGAGCGTTCGGCCCCGTGCTGGCTGGGCCGGTAGTAGTCGGTGCCGACGAGATCGTCGGGCACGTACTGCTGGGTCACCACGCCCCGCTGGTCGTCGTGCGGATAGCGGTAGCCGGTGCCGTGGCCGAGCCCCTTGGCGCCGGCGTAGTGCGCGTCGCGCAGCCCGCGCGGCACGGACCCGCCCCGGCCGGCCCGGACGTCGGCGATGGCCGCGCCGATGGCCGTGGTGGCCGAGTTGGACTTGGGCGCGGTGGCCAGGTGGATGACCGCCTGGGCGAGGTTGAGCTGGGCCTCGGGCAGCCCGACGTACTCCACGGCGTGGGCGGCGGCGGTGGCCACGCCGAGCGCGGCCGGATCGGCCATGCCGACGTCCTCGCTGGCGAAGATGACCAGGCGCCGGGCGATGAACCGGGCGTCCTCTCCGGCCACCAGCATCCGGGCCAGCCAGTGCAGGGCCGCGTCCACGTCCGATCCGCGCATGCTCTTGATGAACGCGCTGGTCACGTCGTAGTGGGCGTCGCCGTCGCGGTCGTACCGGACCGCCGCCGTGTCGACCGCCTGCTCGGCGGTGGCGAGGTCGATCCGGCCGGCGCCGAGTGCGGTGGCCGAGGCCGAGGCCGCCTCCAGCGCGGTGAGCGCCTTGCGGACGTCGCCGGCCGCGAGGCGGACGAGGTGGTCCTCCGCCGCCGGGTCGAGGGTGAGGACGCCGGCCAGGCCGCGCCGGTCGGCGACCGCGCGCCGCAGCAGGCCGCGGACCGCCTCGTCGTCCAGCGGCTGGAGGGTGAGCAGCACGCACCGCGACAGCAGCGGCGAGATGACCGAGAAGTACGGGTTCTCGGTGGTCGCCGCGAGCAGCGTGACCGTACGGTCCTCGACGGCGGCGAGCAGCGAGTCCTGCTGGGTCTTGCTGAACCGGTGGACCTCGTCGATGAAGAGCACGGTCTGCGGGCCGCCCGAACGGCGCTGGCGGCGGGCGGTCTCGATCACCGCGCGGACGTCCTTGACCCCGGCGGAGAGCGCCGACATGGCGACGAACCGGCGGTCGGTGGCGCGGGCCACCAGGTGCGCGATCGTGGTCTTGCCGCTGCCCGGCGGCCCCCAGAGGATGACCGACATCGGCGCGGCGCCGGAGACGAGTTGCCGCAGGGGTGCGCCCGGCGCGAGGAGATGATCCTGACCGACCAGCTCGTCGAGGCTCGCCGGACGCATCCGGACCGGAAGCGGGGAATCCTCGCTGATCGGGTTGAAGCCGTCCACACCGGCGGAGCCCGTGGGCGCGGCGGGCGCACCGGCGGGTTCACCGAGGGTGAAGAGGGCGTCGGACTCCATCACGGGAACAGTACCGGGCCCGGCCGGTGGCGCCGGAACCAGCGCCGCCGACCGGGCCGTCGGTGATCGGATCCGGTCAGCCCCGGCCCGGGCGCCGACCGCGGTACCAGCGACCGCCACCGCCGCCGCGCGGGCCGTTGCCGACGCCGGCGAGGTAGAGGGAGAGCAGCAGCAGGCCGATCATCAGGAGGGTCTGGAAGTTGAACAGGTCCGGCGCGCCGAAGTTGGTGTTGAGCAGATCGATGAGCAGGGCGAAACCGAATACGATCGCCGCGAGAATGGCGAGCATGTCGTTCCTCCGGTCGGGGGGTCCCAGTAGGTCGGCCGGGATGTACCCAATCGGTCCGCGCGCCAATCTCCACCGTGGATCGGGTGCCACCGGTCCGGCGTCCCACACCGCCGGGTCCTAGGCTGGCGGCATGATCATCGCGGCTGAGGCCCTGGAGGGGCGGGACGCCATCCTGGCGGCGACCGGTCACCACCCGTACGTGCGGTTCGACCTCTCGCGCGGCGGCCAACCGCGCGGCTGGCGCCGGGGCGACGCGGTCGGCTGGCTGCTGTCGGAGGGGCACGGCCCGGCGGGTGGCGCGGTCGGCGCGCCGGAGCCGGCGGTCGAGGTCGTCGCTAACCTCGTCGCCGAGGGCGAGCTCGGCCCGGGCCAGTGGCTGCACCTGCCCCAACTGGACCCGGCGTCGTTGGCCGGCCGGCTCTCGGTGGCCCAGCACCACGAGTGGGACTTCCTCTGGACCACCGCTCCCCCGCCCCATCAGCCGGAGGAGGAGCGGGTGGTCCGCCTCACCGACGCGGACCACCCGGCGCTGACCGCGCTCATCGACTCCTCCTTCCCGAGCACCACGTCACGTCCCGGCGATCCGCGGATCGTCGACTGGTACGGCATCCGCGACGGCGACCGGCTCGTGGCCTGCGGCGCCGACCGCAGCCGGGGCGACATCGGCTTCCTCGCCGGGCTGACCGTCGCGCCGGACCGCCGGGGCCGTGGTCTGGGGGCCGCCCTGACCGCGGGCATGACGCGCGCCCTGTTCGCCCGGCACGACACGGTCGCGCTCGGCGTCTACACCGACAACGTGGACGCGATCCGCCTCTACCGCCGCCTCGGCTACACCGGCACTCTCGGCCGCACCTCCGTGCACCTGGCGTGACCGGCGGGCGGCCGTCCACCCCTCCCCAGCCGCAACTTCGGGGAAAGAGTGGCTACTAGGCACGGAACAGCGACTCTTTCCCCGAAACTGCGCGGCCCAGGGGGTTGGGGTGGGGGTGGTTCGTCACTCGCGTAGGGCCGGGGGCATGCTGGCCCCACGTGGTCCGGGTACGACGGTCGCGGCGTCGGTCCCCGACGCGTCGGCGCCCGGGCCCGCCGGCGCGGTGGTGCGCCGGGCGGCCCGCCAGGCGGGCAGGTAGCCCACGGCGGCGAGCGCCAGGGCGACCGCACCGGCCAGCATCGCGGTGCTCACGCTCGCCCGGTCGGCCACCGCGCCGAGCAGTACGCCGCCGGCCGCGGCGGAGGGCATGGCCACCATCGAGGTGAGCGAGAGGACGCTGGTGCGGTGCGGGCCGTCGACCTGCCGGTGCACCAGCCCCTTGTAAACGGGGTTGGCCGCCCCGTGCACGGCGTAGCAGAGGAAGTAGGCGACCAGCACCCCGACCGGGCCGGCGAGCAGGGCCATGCCGACCACGGTGACGCCCTGCACGACGTGCAGCAGCACGGCACCGGCCGGTGCGCCGAGCCGGCGGGTCAGCAGCGGGACGAGCGCCGCCGCACCGGCCGAGGCGAGCCAGGCGACCGTGCTGGCCGGTCCGAGCAGCGCCGCCGCCCGGTCGGCGTCGCCGACGACCTCGGCGAGCCGGACCGGCAGCATGGTCTCGAAGGTGACCATGCCGAAGCCCCAGAACAGCTCGACCGCCACCAGGGCGGCCAGCACCCGGGAGCGGCGGAGCAGCCCGAACGCCTGACCCACCATCCGGGGCACCTCGGCCACCGAGGAGCGCAGCGCGCCGCTCCCGGCGGCAGGACGGGTCTCGACCAGCAGCGCGACCAGCGCGACCAGGGACACCAGTTGAAGTGCCACCGCCACGACGACCGGGGTGGTGAGGGCGCTGACCGGCCCGAGCGGTCCGAGCGCGACCAGGCCGCCGCTGAGCAGGGCGCCCGCGGCGATGCACAGGCCGAGGACCGTCCCGCCCTGGGCGAGCCCCTTCTCGTACGCGGCGTCGGGGTCGGCGGCGAGGGTGGCGTCGACGTACCAGGCTTCGAGGGGGCCGCTGTCCAGCGCCCGGTAGACGCCCTGCAACGCCCAGACGGCGACCAGCAGCGCGAAGGTGTCCGCCACCACCAGCAGGCCGGTGGAGGCGAGATTGACCACGGCGGCGACCACCAGCACGGGCCGCCGGCCGAGGGCGTCGGCGAGGCCGCCGGTGGGCAGCTCCAGGGCGAGGACCAGCAGGCCCTGCGCGGCGGCGGCCAGGCCGATCTGGGTCAGCGACAGGCCGCGCTCCTGCATCAGCAGGATGATGACCGGGATGACCAGCCCGACCGGCAGCCAGCGCAGGCCGTGCAGGACCAGGTAGCGCCGCCGGACCTGGTGGACGGTCAGGGTGCTCATCGCTCCTCCACCCGGGGGAAGGCGGACAGGAAGACGAACACGTCGCGCGCGTTCGCCGGGTCCGGTACGGGTTCGTCGCGGTAGCGCATGACGACCTCGTGGAGTTCGTCGTTGAGCGCCCGCAGGCGGGTGGGGTCGAGGCGCAGCATCATGTCCCCGATGGCGGCGGCCTCCCGCCACGCACGGTCGGCGTTCCGGGAGGCAGCCATCCACCGCTCGGCCTGCTCGGCCATCCAGCGGATCCAGTCGGACTCGAGCCACTCCACCGCCGCCCGGGCGTCCGGGTCGTCGTCGAAGTCGGTCGGCTCGAAGTGGGTGATGTCGTGCGCCGCCCGCCACCACCGCTGCCGGCCGCTGGCCCGGTCCGGGTCCTCGACCACCAGGCCCACGTCGGCCAACTGCCGCAGGTGGTAGCTGGTGGCGCCGGTGTTCGTGCGCAGCTTGTCGGCGAGGGTCGTGGCGGTCGCCGGCCCGTCCATCCGGAGCGCCCCGAGCAGCCGCAGCCGCAGCGGGTGAGCCAGTGTACGGATCTGGCGACCGTCGAGATGGACGGTCCGTACGGGCCCACGCCCGGAAGATTCCTCTGCCATGGATGCACAGTAACCGCGCACAGTTTCTATGCACAAGAGTTGTGCATAGAAATTGTGCCTGTGCGCCGCCAGGTCAGGCGGTGTCAGGCGAGGAGTTCGGCGACGCCGCGCAGGCGGGTCCGGAGCAGCCCGGTGGCGCGGGCGGAGTCGAGGCGTACCTCGGTGGGACGGTGCAGACCCGACGCCGCACCGGTGGTGGTCTTCAGGCCGGCCGGGTCGAGGCCCTCTCGGCGCGCCACCAGCAGACCCAGCTCGGCGCGGCTCACCGCGTCCGGCCCGGCCACGTTGAGCGGGCCGGCGTAGTCACCGTCGACGAGTTCGAGGACGGCGGCGGCCAGGTCGGTCACGTCGATCGGACAGCGGAGCTCGTCGGTGAACAGGGCGGCCCGGCCGGCGAGGCCGTCCCGGCAGAGCTGGATCTGCTTGCTGCCCTCCCCCACGATCAACGAGGTGCGCACCAGCGCCGCGCCCGGGTCGGCCGCCCGCACCGCGGTCTCCGCCGCCGCCTTCGCCGCCCCGTACGGGAAGATCGGCGTGGGCGGGTCGTCGTCCCGGTACGGAGACGGGCGGCCGGCGTGCAGCGCGTCGCTGGACAGGTGCACCAGCCGGGCCCCCACCTCGGCGGCGGCGAACGCGACGTGGGCCGCCCCGTCGGCGGTGACGGCCCAGTCGTCGTACCGGTAGGGGGTGGCGACGACGGCGTCGGGGCGTACCTCCGCCAGGAGCGCGCGCACGGCGGCCCGGTCGGTCACGTCAAGCCGTCGCACGACGACGCCCGGCACCCCGACGGACCCGCCGCAACACGTCCCCACCACCGCACGCCCGTCGCCAACGGCCCGCCGACAGACCTCCCCACCCAGAAACCCACTGGCCCCCACCACGAGCAGCGTCATCCCCGCCCCACCCTGTCGATCAAGAGGTTTGCGTCAACCGAAGGCCCGATCATGACGCAAACCTCTTGATCAACGTGGACCGGCCGAAGGCGAGGGAGCCCGGGGGGTGGGGGGTCAGGTGGGGTCGGCTACCGGGGCGGCGGGGCCGGCGGTGCCGGTGTGGGGGGTGGCCTGGGGCTTGGGCTTGGCGTCGATGCCGGCCTCGGTGCGCTGCTGGGCCGTGATCGGGGTGGGCGCGCCGGTCAGCGGGTCGAAGCCACCCCGGGTCTTCGGGAAGGCGATCACCTCGCGAATCGAGTCCGCGCCGGCCAGCAGCATGCAGACCCGGTCCCAGCCGAACGCGATGCCGCCGTGCGGCGGGGCGCCGTACTTGAACGCCTCCAGCAGGAAGCCGAACTTGTCCTGCGCCTCCTCCGGCGTGATACCGAGCAGGTCGAAGACCCGCTTCTGCACGTCGCCCCGGTGGATACGGATGGAGCCGCCGCCGATCTCGTTGCCGTTGCAGACGATGTCGTACGCGTACGCGAGCGCGCGGTCCGGCGCCTCCTCGAAACGGCCCACCCAGTCCGCGTTCGGCGAGGTGAACGGGTGGTGCACGGCCGTCCAGCCACCCGCCCCGCCATTCTCGTCCGACGTCCGTTCGAACATCGGCGCGTCGACCACCCAACAGAACGCCCAGGCGCTCTCGTCGACCAGGCCGGCCCGCTTGGCGATCTCGATGCGGGCCGCGCCGAGCAGTTCCTGCGCCTCCCGCGTGTCGGTGCTCGCGGCGAAGAAGACCGCGTCGCCCGGCTTGGCGCCGACCGCGTCGGCCAGCCCGGCCAGGTGCGCCTCGGAGAGGTTCTTCGCCACCGGGCCGCGCGGGGCACCGGTCTCGGCGTCGAGCACCACGTACGCGAGGCCCTTCGCGCCGCGCGCCTTCGCCCAGTCCTGCCAGCCGTCCAGCTCCTTGCGGGTCTGCGACGCGCCGCCCGGCATCACCACCGCGCCGACGTAGCCGCCCGCGTCGATCGCCCCGGCGAACACCCGGAACTCCGTGCCGCGCAGGTAGTCGGTCAGCTCGGTCAGCTCGACGCCGTAGCGCAGGTCCGGCTTGTCGGAGCCGTACCGGGCCATCGCGTCGTGCCAGGTGATGCGCGGGATCGGCCGGGAGATCTCGTGGCCGGCCAGGTCCTTCCACAGCGCCGAGACGATCGCCTCACCGAGGTCGATCACGTCGTCCTCGGTGACGAAGGACATCTCGATGTCGAGCTGGGTGAACTCCGGCTGCCGGTCGGCGCGGAAGTCCTCGTCCCGGTAGCAGCGGGCGATCTGGTAGTACCGCTCCATGCCGCCGACCATGAGCAGCTGCTTGAACAGCTGCGGCGACTGCGGCAGCGCGTACCAGCTGCCGGGCTGGAGCCGCACCGGCACCAGGAAGTCCCGGGCGCCCTCGGGCGTCGACCGGGTCAGGGTCGGGGTCTCGATCTCCAGGAAGTCCCGCTCGTGCAGCACCGTGCGGGCGAGCTGGTTGGCGCGCGAGCGCAGCCGCATCGCCCTCGCCGGGCCGCTGCGGCGCAGGTCCAGGTAGCGGTAGCGCAGGCGGATGTCGTCGCCGGCCTCGACCTGGTCGTCGACCGGCAGCGGCAGCGGCGCCGCCTCGGAGAGCACCTCCAGCGCGGTCGCGGTCACCTCGATCTCGCCGGTCGGCAGCTCCGGGTTCTCGTTACCCTCGGGACGGCGGGTCACCTCGCCGGTGACCTTCACGCAGAACTCGTTGCGCAGCGCGTGGGCGTCCTCCTCGCGGAAGACGACCTGGACGACACCGGAGCCGTCGCGCAGGTCGACGAAGATGACACCGCCGTGGTCGCGCCGGCGGGCCACCCACCCGGCGAGCGTCACCGTGGTGCCGGCGTCCGTCGCGCGCAGGCTGCCGGCGTCATGGGTACGGATCACGACTTGCGTCTCCTCATCTGCGGTCCACGTCTGATGCCCGCATTCTGTCAGTCCGACGGAGCACACCTGCCGTCACCCGCCGACCTGGGGACGGCGGGTGACGGGTCGCAAGGACCGGGAAGACGGATCGGGGAAAGTCAGTCGGGGATGTCCCAGGCGTACACCTCGACCGTCGTCGCCCCGTCGTTTGCCACCCCGACGACGTACAGCAGGATCATCCGCCACTCGTCACCGCGTGCCCGGGCCTCCTGGTAATTGGTGGTGACGCAGATGGCCGCGTCCTTGCGGACCGGTATCGCGGCGTCCTTGCCGACCGGCGCGCTGCGGATCTTCTCGGCGCAATCCTTGGGCGTCATGCCGGGTCGGGCCGCCTCGCTGCCCTGGACCCCGTCGAGCAGTCGGAAGTTCGTCGGCTGGTTGCCGCAGCCCGCGATGAACCTCAGGTCGGCGTCGTCCTGCTCGTTCTTGGCCCGGGGTTCGTCGAGGTCCGCGTACATCGAGTAGCCGCACCGCGCCTTCAGGATCAGCGTCTGCTTGTCGTACTTCGGCTCGTACACGGTCTGTTCGGTCAGCTCCGGCTCCTCACCGGGCGAGCGCGGCACGTCCTGGACCGACGACGGTGAAGAATCCACCGGCGACTCCGCGGCACTCGTCGCGGCGCTGGGCGGAGCCTGCGACGGGGTGCCGGCCGGGCGGCCGCTCAGCGCGATCGACTTCGCGTCCTTGGCCTGGTCCACGGCGCGCCACGCGAACAGGGCGGAGCCGGACGCCAGCAGCAGCGCCAGGACAGCGGCCACGAGCGCCACCAGGGCGAACCGGGTGCCGGTCGAGGACGCCCGGCCGGCCAGGGCGGGACGGCCTTCGGAGGGAGCGCCGGCCGAACCGGCCGCCGAGGGGGGAACGCTCGGACCGGGCGACGGGTCACTGCCGTGCGGCTGACTCACGCCGAGCACCTCCTGCTTGAACGGGTTGACGTCGAGGACAGGTGGCGTTTATCGCAGAAAAGACGGTGGATGACTATCACATAGGCGACAGCGGATCAGCGGAGGAGCCCTGCGAGGGCACGCCGGATGATAGAAACGGTCTTCATCCGATCCGGCACCGACATTCGGGAGAGACGTGGCCACCGTCGAAGAGGCACCCTCGGAAGGGAGCGCAGGAAAGCAACCGGAAGGACGCCCCGGACGCGGGCGGCCCGTGGTCGCCGCGCTGGCGCTGCTCGGAGTCCTGATCGCTGCCGCCGCCCTGGCCCGTGACTACTTCGACGTCACCCACGACCCGGGTGGGCCGGGCGAGTTGGCCGGCACCGCGTCGACCGTCGCGGCCCGGCCAGCCGGCACACCCGAGGTGAAGGGCACGACCAGCGGCGCGACCGCGGCGGCGGGCGTCCACCTCGACGCCCTGCCGGTGCAGGGCGGGGGCGCGAACCTGGTACCGCTGCCCCGGGCGCTGCAGGGTCGGACAGGCTACGACCGCGCCGTCACGATTTCCTGCCCCCGGAACACGAATGCGGACAAGAATCGGGAGGTCGTCTATCCGTTGCTCCGGCGCTACGTCGACGTGACGACCTCCGTCCGGCCCTATTTCCCGGACGACCCGCAGGCGAAGGCGTACGTCTCGGCCACCATTTCCGTCCGACAGGCCGACGGTACGGTCAATCGCCTGGACCGGGGTGGGCAGGAGGCTCGACAGAACGCCTCGGCCGTGCTGTCCGCCGACGTGGAGGGCGCCGACGAACTGACTCTGCGGGTACGGTGCGAATCGCCCACCGGACTTGTGGTACTCACCGACGCCTGGCTCACCGCAGGGTGATCCATCCCCGTCGCGGTGCCGGGACGGCATCCGTCGGGACTGCGCGTACGGTGTGCCGGTGCGTGTCGTACCCCCTTGGGCTCTGTTCTCCGCCGCGCTCGCCCCCGTGCTGCTGATCGGTGGCTGGACCCTCGCCGATGCCCGGCAGCCCGGCGGTTTCGACCAGGTCACCGGGACGATCAGTGCGCTCGCGGCGAGGGACGCCGCCGACCGCTGGATCATGACGGTCGCGCTGCTGTGTCTCGGCCTGTGCCACTGCGTCACGGCCGCCGGGCTGCGACCGCTGCGCCCGGCCGGCCGGCTGATGCTGGCCCTCGGCGGTGTCGCCACCGTGGCGGTGGCCGCCTTTCCGTTGCCGGCCGAGCGCGGATCCTCCACCGCACACGGGCTTGCCGCCGCCGTGGCGTTCGGCGCGCTGGCGCTGTGGCCGGCGCTCGCCGCCGGTGGCCACGCCACCGGCCTCTCCGTCGTCGCAGGTACGGCCTGCGCCGCGCTGCTGCTGGCGTTGGTCGGCTGGTTCGGAGGGGAACTGGTCGCGGGCGGGCCGCGGATCGGGCTGTCCGAGCGGTTCGCCGCCGGGGCGCAGGCGCTCTGCCCGCTGCTGGTGGCGGTGGTGCTCGGTGGTGGTCGGAGGGCTGCGGCTGGTTCGTCCGGACCGGACCGGGGGTGAGCGCCCGGGGGCCCTCGGCGGTGTCGGCGCGCCGCGGACGCCCGTGGACGGCACCGGAGTGCGACGCCGGCTCGAGCCGGCACGCCGGGCCGGAAGGAGACGGTCTCGGCACGCGGAGCGGGCCGCCGGTTTCCCGACGGCCCGCCGTGTGGTGCGTGTGGATCAGTAGACGGCCACGCCGTAGCGGCTCAGCACCTCACCGACCGGCTGGAAGTACGTGGTGCCGCCGGAGGAGCAGTTGCCGCTGCCGCCGGAGGTGAGGCCCAGGGCGGTGCCGCCGCTGAACAGCGAGCCGCCGCTGTCGCCCGGCTCGGCGCAGACGTTGGTGCGGATCAGGCCGTAGACCGAACCCTCGGCGTAGTTGACCGTGGCGTTCAACGCGCTGACCGAGCCGCTGCGCAGGCCGGTGGTGCTACCGGAGCGCTGCACCGACTGACCGACGTACGCATTGCCGGAACCGGTGATGTCCCGGTAGCTGCCGTTGTAGAGGTACACGTTGCCCGGCTGCGTGGTGGTCTGGTTGCTGTACCGGACGATGCCGTAGTCGTTGCCCGGGAAGCTGGTGCCGGACCGGGCGCCGAGGTAGGCGGTCTGGGCGGAGTTCGAGTACCAACTGGACGAGATGTTCGTGCAGTGCCCGGCGGTGATGAAGTACTTCACGCCACTACTGCTGCGGACGTTGAAGCCGAGCGAGCAGCGACCGCCACCGCCGGCGTAGATGGCCTGACCGCCGGAGATGCGGGTGCTCAGCACACCGGCCTCGGCCTCGATGCGCACCGCGCCGCCGGTACGGGCGGCGGCGGCCTTGACCCGCTCCAGCTTCGCGCCGGTGACGGTGCTGTCGACGGAGACGACGACCTGGTTGGTGGCCGGGTCGGTCCACCACGCGGTGCCGGGGATCTTCGCCGTGCTCTCCAGCTCGGCGGTGGCGCGGTTCAGCTCGGCGGCGCCGCGCTCGACGATCTTCGGGGTGGCGCCGGCGGCGGCGACCTGGCGGGCGGCGAGGGCGTCGGTGACCGCGACGACCATCTTGCCGTTGGCACCGGCGTACGTGCCGGCGGCGCGGTCGCCGAGGCGCTCGGCGAGGGTGGCGGCGGCGTCCGGCGAGGCGGCGGGGGCGGCCTGGGCCGGGGCGCCGATGAGTCCACCGGCGACCAGGGTTCCGGCCGCCACGATCGTGGCGGCACGGCGGAACGTTGACCTCGTGGGTCGCATGTAACAACCTCCGGGAGAGGGGGCTACGGCCCGCGTCGGGGGTGACGGGGGCCAAGGGAACCCGGCCGAGCTGGGGGAACCCCGCCAGGTGAACTGAAGTATTCACATACTTAAGATCGTAGGCAAGCCCCTGTTTGCCCGAATTCACCCGACGGCCACGTGTAACCGGTAAGCAACATTGTGGACACAGAACGTGGTCTATACGCTCCGGTCACCGCGTATTCCGGTACCCGCGATCCGGAGGCAACCATGATCCTCGTCCGTCGCGCGCTGGCCACCCTCGCCGGCACCCTCGCCCTCGTCCTGCTCGCCGCCACCCCCGCCGTCGCCGACTCCGGCCCGCCACCGAACTCGATGGCGAGCCTCGGTGACTCCATCACCCGCGGCTTCAACGCCTGCGGGTGGTACGTCGACTGCACGTCGCGCTCGTTCAGCACCGGGGACTACTCCACGGTGAACAGTCACTACCTGCGCATCCGCACGGTCAACCCGACCATCAACGGCCGCAACTACAACGACGCCCGGTCCGGGGCGAAGTCCGCCGACATGTACGGCCAGGCCGGCACCGCGGTCAGCCAGGGCGTCGGCTACGTCACGATGCTGATCGGCGCGAACGACGCCTGCACCAGCTCGGAGTCGACGATGACCTCGGTGACCACCTTCCGGGCGAACATCGACTCCGCGCTCAACCGGCTCAGGGCCGGCGTGCCCAACGCGAAGGTCTTCGTCATCAGCATCCCGGACATCCAACGCCTCTGGTACGTAGGCCGGACCAGCTTCAGCGCCCGCTCCGCCTGGTCGACCTTCGGCATCTGCCAGTCCATGCTGGCCAACCCGACCTCCACCGCCCAGGTGGACGTCGATCGGCGCAACCGGGTCCGGCAGCGCGTGATCGACTTCAACACCCAGCTCGCGGCGGCCTGCGCGGCGTACGGCGCGAACTGCCTGTTCGACAACAACGCCGTCTTCGGCTATCCGTTCGCCCTGAACCAGCTCTCCGGCTGGGACTACTTCCACCCGAACACCGGCGGGCAGCAGGTGCTGGCGAGCGTGTCGTACGCCGCCGGCTTCCGCTGGTAGGCGATCCGGTGACCGGCGCGCGGAGCTCCGGCATCCGCGCGCCGCGTCCTCCGCGCCGGTTCGGCCGCGTCAGGCGGACCGACGGCGGGCGCCGGGACCGGGCCGGGGCACCACGTCGCGCGGGCCGGTGACCTCGTGCCCACGCTCGCAGCACAACTCGACGCGGACCGCACCGCCGCACTCGCGGTGGGCGACGGTGAGCGGGGAGCCCTCCGGGTCGGCAAGGTAGCGGTCGCCCCAGCCGAGCACGGCGACGAACACCGGCCACAGGTCGAGGCCCTTGCCGGTCAGCCGGTACTCGTGCCGGACCCGGCTGCCCGGCTCGCGGTACGGCTCGCGGCGCAGCACCCCCTGCTCGACGAGGGTGGCCAGCCGGTTGGTGAGCACCTGCCGGGGGATGCCGGTGCGCACCCGCATGTCGTCGAAGCGGCGTACGCCGTTGAAGACCTCGCGTAGCACCACCATGGTCCACTTCTCGCCGAGGACCTCCATCGCGCGGGCGATGGTGCAGTTCTCGATCGACCAGTCCAGTGCCGTGGGTCTCATACCCGCCAAGGCTAGGTCTGATTGACAGACTCAGCAACGCGGTGCAGGCTGAGTCCATGACGCAGACGCAGGACCCGGCGCGCAGCCGTACGTTCTCCTGGTCCGATCCGGGCATCAACGCGGCCCACCTCGGGCGACGCAGCGGCCTGGAGCTGCTGCGGGCGATGATCGCCGGCGAGCTGGCCGCACCGCCGATCATGCACCTGGTCGACATCGCCCGGATGGAGGCCGACGAGGGCCGGGTCGCGGTCGAGCTGATGCCGCAGGAGTTCCACTACAACCCGCTCGGCACCGTCCACGGTGGGGTCATCTCCACGCTGCTGGACACCGCCGCGGCCTGCGCGGTGCACACCACGCTGCCGGTCGGCGTCGGCTACACCTCGCTGGACCTGAACGTGAAGTTCCTCCGCCCGGTCACCGTGAACTCGGGCATCCTGCGCTGCGAGGGCACCGTGCTCCAGCGCGGTCGCCGCACCGCCCTGGCCGAGGCCCGCCTGACCGACACGAAGGACCGCCTGGTAGCCCACGCCACCTCGAGCTGCCTCCTCTTCCCCCTCGACTCCCCCGCCTAGCCCCGCCTCTCCCCGCCCCTCACCCTCTCCCGCGATCTTGCAATTTCGGTCGCTGGTTCGCACCTTGTGCGGCTTTCGCCGAGGCCGAAAGTGCAAGATCGCGGGACCGGGACCGGGACCGGGACCGGGACCGGGACCGGGACCGGGACCGGGACCGGGACCGGGACCGGGACCGGGACCGGGACCGGGGCGCGGGGATGAGCTGCCCCGGGTGCGGTTGTTGTCAGAGAGAGCCAGCGGCGGTCGCGCCCGGGGTACCCCGGTCAGCTTCGGGTGGCCAGGCGGGCGGCGCGGGCGTCGCGCTTCTCCTCGAAGCGCGCGGCGTGGCGCTCCAGGGCGTCGAGGTGCTCGGCGATCTCGTCCCGGGCGGCCTCGCCGTCGGCGTCGAGCCCGGTCACGCTGAACACGTCCCACTGTCGCAGCACCGGGACGACCACCTCGTCGCGGTGCTGCCGCAGGTCGTAGATGCCGGCCAGGGCGATCGCCACGGACTTGCGGGCGAAACCGTCGATGCCGGTGCCGGGCATCTGGAAGTCGGCGAGCACGTCGGCCACCGCGCGCATCGCCTGGCCGGGCGCCAGCTCGAACGCCGCACCAAGCAGGTTGCGGTAGAAGACCATGTGCAGGTTCTCGTCGGCCGCGACCCGCGCCAGCAGCGCCTCGCAGGCCGGATCGCCGGTCACCCGCCCGGTGTTGCGGTGCGAGATCCGGGTGGCCAGCTCCTGGAACGAGACGTACGCCAGGGAGTGCAGCACCTCGTCGCCGTGGACGTTGTGGTAGCCGGCCGACATGTGCGTCATCCGGGCCCGTTCCAGGGCGACCGGGTCCACCGCCCGGGTGACGGTCAGGTAGTCGCGGATGGCGGTGCCGTGCCGCCCCTCCTCGGCGGTCCACCGGTGCACCCAGGTCCCCCAGGCGCCGTCCCGGCCGAAGAGCGTCGCGATCTCGTGGTGGTACGAGGGCAGATTGTCCTCCGTGAGGAGGTTGACGATCAGGGCGGTGCGGGCCACCTCGGGGACCGTGCTGTCCTCCGGGGACCACGCCTGCCCGCCGAGCGGCCCGTCGAAGGTGCGTCCCTCGCTCCACGGCACGTACTCGTGCGGGAACCACTCCCTCGCCAGGGACAGGTGCCGGTCGAGGTTCTTCTCCACGACCGGCTCCAGCTCGGTCAGCAGGGCGGTCTGGCTCAGTGTGGTCACGACGATCTCCCTACGGTGGCGTAACTTACGCCACCGTAGGTCCGATCGGCCGTACGCGCCAGTAATGTCTCAGCTGACCAGAGGCTTCAGGTCCACCGCGGGCGGCATCCAGGTTCCGGCCGCCGCGGCCACCTGCTCGCCGGAGCGGATGTCCTTCACCTGGTCCCCCTCGGCAGCGGGGAACCAGACGTACGGGATCCCGCGCCGCTCGGCGTACCGGATCTGCTTGCCGAACTTGGCGGCGCTCGGCGACACCTCGGTCGGGACGCCCCGGGACCGCAGGGCCTCGGCGACGGCGTTGCTGGCCGCCCGCTCCTCCTCGTTGGTGACCGCGACCAGGACACAGGTCGGCACGTCCCGGGACACCGACAGCGCACCGGCGCCGAAGAGCAGCCCGAGCAGCCGGGTGACCCCGATCGAGATGCCCACACCCGGGAAGCGGACATTGCCGGAGCTGGCCAGGTTGTCGTACCGGCCGCCGGAACACACCGAGCCGAACCGCTCGTACCCGGCGAGCTGCGTCTCGTACACGGTGCCCGTGTAGTAGTCGAGGCCGCGGGCGATGCGCAGGTCGGCCACGCAGAGCCCCGGGGAGTGCGCCGCGGCGGTGTCGACCACCCGGACCAGCTCCTCGACGCCCTCGTCGAGCATCGGGTCGGTCACGCCGAGCGCCCGGACCGCGTCGGCGAAGGAGGCGTCCGGCGCGGAGATCTCGGCCAGGGCCAGGCACGCCTTCGCCTGCGCCTCGCTCGCCCCGGCCGTCTCGGCCAGCAGCTCGGCGACCTTCGCCGGGCCGACCCGGTCCAGCCGGTCCACCGCGCGCAGCGCCGCCGCCGGGTCGGTCAGGCCGATCCCCCGGTAGAAGCCCTCGCAGATCTTGCGGTTGTTGACCTGGATCGTCACCGGCGGGACCGGGAGCGAGCGCAGGGCGTCGCCGATCACCAGCGGCATCTCCGCCTCGTAGTGCGCCGGCAGGGTGTCCCGGTCGACGATGTCGATGTCGGCCTGGACGAACTCCCGGTAGCGGCCCTCCTGCGGCCGCTCACCCCGCCACACCTTCTGGATCTGGTAGCGGCGGAACGGGAACTGGAGCTTGCCGGCGTTCTCCAGCACGTACCGGGCGAACGGCACGGTCAGGTCGAAGTGCAGGCCGAGCGCGTCGTCACCGGCCGGGCCGTCCTCGTCGGCCTGCAACCGGCGGATCAGGTAGACCTCCTTGGAGGTCTCCCCCTTGCGCAGCAGCTGGTCCAGCGGCTCCACCGCGCGGGTCTCCAGCGGCGCGAAGCCGTACAGCTCGAAGGTGGCGCGGATCCGGTCGAGGACGTACTGCTCGATCATCCGCTGGGCGGGCGTCCACTCCGGGAAGCCGGAGATGGGCGTGGGCTTGCTCATGATGCTCCTTCGGCACCCGCGCGGACGGCGCGCGGGGAGGTCGTGGTGCGGCCGGTCCTACAGGCCGCGGGTGGGTGCCGCCGGTCGCGCGCCGCGGTCCGCCGCCACCTCGCGGAGGTACGGGTTGGTCGCGCGCTCGCGGCCGATGGTGGTCGCGGGGCCGTGGCCGGGCAGGACGACGGTGTCGTCGGCGAGCGGGAGGATCTTGTCCCGCAGGCTGGTCATCATCGTCGGGAGGCTGCCGCCCGGCAGGTCGGTGCGCCCGATGGAGCCGGCGAACAGGACGTCACCGGAGAGGCAGAGCTGGTCCGCCTCCCACGACGAGCCCGTGGCCGGCAGCCGGAACAGCACCGACCCGCCGGTATGGCCGGGGGCGTGGTCGACGGTGATCTCCAACCCGGCGAGGCTCAGGGTGGCGCCGTCGGCCAGCTCCGCCACGTCCTCGGGCTCGGTGTAGGGCAGCCGGCCGCCGAACAGCGCGGTGAGATCGGCGGACAGCCCCTTGGTCGGGTCGGCGAGCATCTCCCGGTCTCCCGGGTGCACGTACGCGGTGATGCCACGGGCGCCGCAGACCGGAGCGACCGAGAAGGTGTGGTCGAGGTGGCCGTGCGTCAGCAGCACGGCGGCGGGGTGCAGCCGGTGCTCGGCCAGGAGCGCGTCGAGCCGGTCGAGCACCCCGATGCCGGGGTCGACCACCACGCACTGCTCCCCCGGCGCAGCGGCGACCACGTAGCAGTTGGTGCCGAAGGCGTCCGCGGGAAAGCCGGCCACGAGCACGTCCGCTCCCCTTCCGTCGAGATGTCCGGTCCCGATCCGAGCCTATCGGGCGGCACGAACGGATTCGCCGGGCCCGCCGCACCCGGTGGCCGAGCCGACAGTGACACGTTCCGATAGCCGCAGCCCCGACCTCGTACACCACATCCACAGGCCGTGGCCGTACACTCTGGCGGGCGTGTGGCGTGGCGCACCTGCCACCGGCGCGGGCGCGCGGCGCCCGACCGCCACGGACCAGGGTAGAGGAAGGGGAGCACGGGTGGCTTCCAGCAGGGACCGGCAGCGCAAACTCGCGCGGGCCAAGCTCGACCGGCAGCTCGTCCGGCGAGCGGCCGCGGCCAGGCGCCGGCGGCAGATCCAGGCCGGGGTCGGCACGGCCGTCGTCCTGGCGCTCGTCGTGGCCGGTTCGGCGTGGGCGCTGGGCGCCTTCGACTCCGATCCGAAGGAGAACACCGCCGCCGAGGACGTCTGCCTCTGGACCCCGCAGGACGCCACGGCGAACACCAACCTCCGCGACGTCGGCACGCCGGCCACCAAGGGCCTGCCCACCGAGGGCACCCGGACGATGACCGTCGTCACCAACCAGGGCGCCCCGGTCACCGCCGAGCTGGACCTGGCGTCCGCGCCCTGCGCGGCGGCCAGCATCACGCACCTGGCCAGCAAGTCGTTCTACGACAACACCAAGTGCCACGAGATCACCACCGAGGGCGCCGTCCGCTGCGGCGACCCCAGCGGCACCGGTCTCGGCGGCCCGACCTACTCGCTCTACGACGAGAACGTGCCCGACCCGGCACCGTCGGCGAGTCCGGCGCCCGGCGCGCCCGCGACCTACCCGAAGGGCACGGTCGCCATGGTCTCCACGCCGCCGGGCGTCACCGGCAGCCAGTTCCTGATCTTCTTCAAGGACTTCACCACCGCCGACCCGAAGTACTCGATCATCGGACGGGTCACCGGCGGTCTGGCCACGGTCGAGAAGATCGGCGCCCTGCCGACCGTGGACAATGGGGCTGGAGCCAAGGTCAAGCCCAAGGACGACGACGTGGTCGTGCAGAGCCTGACCGTCACCGAGCCGGCCCTCGCCGAGGTGACTCCGACCCCGGCCCCGTCGGCGTCGGGCACCCCGGCGGCCAGCCCGAGCGCCGGCTGACCGGCCACCCACCGTGAGCGGCACCGACCGCGCCCGAAAGCCCAGGAGGATCCAGGCGTGACGTCCACCAGAGAGCGTCAGCGCGCGGCGGCCCGCGCCCGGCTCGAGAAGGAGATGGCCGAGCGGGCCGCCCGTGCCCAGCGGCGGCGGCGGACCCAGGCGG
This sequence comes from Micromonospora sp. NPDC049497, assembly GCF_044465805.1. Classification (NCBI taxonomy): domain Bacteria; kingdom Bacillati; phylum Actinomycetota; class Actinomycetes; order Micromonosporales; family Micromonosporaceae; genus Micromonospora; species Micromonospora sp. NPDC049497. The sequence goes on from NZ_JBITMC010000014.1 coordinate 122,240, forward strand.
TCGTCGGGGCCGGTGCGGTCCTGCTGCTCGTGGTCGCCGGAACGGTCTGGCTGGTGTCCGCCCTCGGCGACGACGATCAGACCGACACCACGGCGACACCGCAGGGCGCCGCCCAGTGCGCGTTCACCGAGATCCCGGCCGACCAGCGGACCCCGCAGATCAAGGACGTCGGGCTGCCGGCGAACCAGCAGCCGAACACCGGCACCCAGACGCTGACGCTCGAGACCAACCTCGGGCCGATCACCGCCAAGGTCGACCGGTCCAAGGTGCCCTGCACCGCGGCCAGCTTCAACCACCTGGCGGAGAAGAACTTCTTCGACAACAGCAAGTGCCACCGGCTCGTCACCGAGGGCATCAAGGTGCTCCAGTGCGGTGACCCGAGCGCGACCGGCAAGGGCTGGCGGGAGACCGACGGCACCGGCGGCCCGAGCTACCGGCTCACCGAGGAGAACCTCCCCACCGACCAGCGTCCCCCGTACCCGGAGGGCGTGATCGCGATGGCCAACTCGGGCCAGCCGGGCAGCACCGGCAGCCAGTTCTTCATCGTCTACGGGGACTCGCCGCTCGACCCCAACTACACCGTCCTCGGCACGATCACCGGCGGCATGGACATCGTGAAGCAGGTGGCGGCGGCCGGTGACGACAAGGCGTTCGCCCAGCAGGCCGGTGGTGGTCACCCGAAGAAGGAGATCACCATCAACAAGCTCACCATGAGCGCCCCGCAGGGCTGACCCTGCCGTACGCGACAGCGCCCGCCGGCATCCGCCGGCGGGCGCTTTGTCGTGCGGTGGCCGGCGGCGTCAGCACTCCAGGTCGCGCCGCTCGTACCGCGCCACCCCCACCACGCCGAGGAGCAGGGCCAGCACGGCCATGACCACGGTGGCCGGGACGTTCGGGGCGTCGTCCGGGACGGCGGCGAGGTGGCGGAACGGTGACATGCCGGCGGCCCACCCTGGCGCGCCGACGCTGTCCGCGACGACCTGCCAGAGGAAGCCGCCGGCGCCGGGCAGGACCCCCACCGCCAGCACCGCACGAGGCCTCCACCCGAGGGCCAGGACTGCCGCGCCCAGGCAGAGCAGCACGATCGGAGCGACGTTCGCGGTGCCGGCGAGGGCGGCGGCCAGCGGGAGGTCCGCGCCGACGGTGGCGGCACCGGACCAGGTGGCCACCCCGGCGACCGTGAGGAGCACCGCGACGCCCGCGAGCGTGGCGAGGACCTCCGCGCCGAGTAACCGGCCCCGGGTGACCGGCTGGGCGTGGAGCGCGGTGAGCCGACGGTCGGTCTCCGCCGCCGCGAACGCCGCCACGCGCACCGCGGCAAAGGCACCGACCGGGACGGCGAGCAGCGCGAACAACGCCGCCGCGTAGCCCCGGACGCTGCCGAGACCCCCGAAGCCGGCATCGGCGGCGAGCGTGGCGAAGCGGGGGTTGTCGGTCAGGAAGGCGGTCATCTCGGCGGCGAGCACGCCGATCAGCAGGAAGTACGCGGCGATCCCGGCCGCCCAGCCGGCGAGGGGGCGCAGCAGCCGTCGTACCGCGAAGGCGTCGACCGAGCCGAGCAGCCACCGCCGGGGCCGCCGCCCGGCGGACGCCGGCAGCAGTCCGCCGCGCACGTCCCGCCGGCCGGCCAGGACCAGCGCGGCGACGGTCACCGCGACCACGGCCGTGGCCAGCACCACCAGCGGGACCCGCCGGTCGTCGTGGTAGGGCTGCGTCAGGGCGAGCAGGCCGTACGGGGACAGCCACCGGAGCCACCCCAGCGCGGCCACCCCGTCACCGACCATGCGGGCCAGCAGGCCGAGGCCGAGCACCGCCACGGTGGCGCCGCTGGCACCGGCCCGGGTGGGGAACACCTGGGCGGCCAGGGTCGCCACCGCGACGGCGAACATGCCGACCAGGGCGAGGCCACCGCCGTGCAGGACCGCCCCGACCAGCGGCGTGCCGACGGCGAGGAGCGCCCCGGTCACCCCGGCCGCGATGGCCGCCATGGCCACCACCAGGACGATCAGGTGCCGGCGTACCACGGCCGGGAGCCCGAGTGGCCCCGAGAGCACCAGGTCCCACCGGCCCGCGTCCTCCTCGCCGCGGGTGATCCGGGTGGCCGCGAGCAACCCCCACACCGACACCAGGACCGCGAGAGCGGCACCGGTCCGCCAGACGGTGAAGCCTCCCGGGGTGTCGAGGGCGACCGGCTCGCCGAACAGGGTGCGGACGGCCGGGTTCTCGGCCAGGGCTGCCAGCGCGGCGGCGTCGAGGGCGTCACCGACGGTGCGCTCGTACGTGACCGCGACCAGGGCGGACATGCCGGCGGCCACGGCGAACACGATCAGCGCGCCGCGGCGGACCTGCCGGAGGGCGAGCCGGCTCACCGCGTACGCGGCGCTCACCGGTCTGTCTCCCCGTAGTAGTCGAGGAAGATCTCCTCCAGCGTGGGTTCCCGCACGGTCAGGGCGGTGACGTCGGCCGCCGCGAGGGCCCGCAGGGCCGGCGCGGGCGACCCGGTGAACGTGAACCGCAGCGTGGACCCACCCTCGCGCGCCACGTCCTCGACTCCCGCGACGCCGTCCAGGTCGGGCCCGTCTCCGGTGTGCCGGACCAGCACCTCGGCGCGGTGCAGCCGACGCAGGTCGGGCACGGTGGCGACGTCGACCAGCCGGCCGGCGCGCAGGATGCCCACCCGGTCGCACACGGCCTCCACCTCGGCCAGTTGGTGCGAGGAGAGGAACACCGTGCGTCCGTCGTCCCGTGCCTCGGCGACCGCGCGACGGAACTCTCTCTCCATCAGCGGGTCCAGCCCACTGGTGGGCTCGTCGAACACCAGCAGCGGGGCGCGGGTGGCGAAGGCCGCGACGAGCGCCACCTTCTGCCGGTTGCCGGTCGAATACGTCCGGGCCGGCTTGGACAGGTCGAGGTCGAACCGCCGCACGAGCTCGTCGCGGTAGGCGCGGTCGACACCCGGGCCGGTGGCGGCGAGCAGGTCGAGGGTTTCGGCGCCGGTGAGTTGGGGCCAGAGCGCCACGTCGGCCGGCACGTACGCCAGCAGCCGGTGCGCCCGGGCCACGTCGCCGGCGTCCACGTCGAAGATCCGGGCCCGGCCCGTGGTCGGGCGGGACAGCCCGAGCAGCAACCGGATGGTGGTGGACTTGCCGGCCCCGTTGGGCCCGAGGAAACCGAAGACCTCACCGCCGGCGACGGTGAGGTTCAGGTCGTCGAGCGCGACGAGCCGCCCGTAGCGCTTGGTGAGGTGGTCGGTGTGGATGGCGGGTGGCTGCACGGCGGCCTCCGGTAGGCAGGGGTCGAGGACCGCCGACCAGACTTCCCGGCACACCGTGGACACCGTAGCGGGCGGCGTCAAGCCCACCGGCAGCCGTGCGACTCCCTACTCCGTCGCGGCGAACCGCTCGACGTTGTCGACCGGCCCGACGACCAGAATGAGGTCCCCGTAGCCGAGCACGGTCTCCGGGGTGGCGTGCGTGAAACCCGGCCGCCGACCGCCGATCCCCGCCTCGGGTTTCACCGCGACCACGGTGACCCCCCATGTGCTGCGCAGCTTGGACTCGCGCAGCGGCATCCCGACGACGTCGCGCGGCGGCTTGGTCTTGATGACGGCGAAGTCCGCGTCGACCTCGACGTAGTCGAGAATCCGACCGGAAAGCAGATGGGCGATGCGTTCACCCATGTCGTGCTCGGGCGCGACGACGTGGTGGGCGCCCACCCGGGCGAGGATCTTGCCGTGCTGGGCGTCGATGGCCTTGGCCCAGATGTCGGGAATTCCCAGCTCGGACAGGAGGGATGTGGTGAGGATGCTCGCCTGGATGTCCGTACCGATGGCCACCACCGCCCGATGGAACTCCGCCACGCCGAGCTGTCGGAGCGCCTCGACGTCCGTGGAGTCCGCGGTGACCACATGGGGAAGTTGCCCGACCAGCGCCTGGACGATCTTCGGACGGTTGTCGACACCGAGGACCTCGGTGCCCCGTCGGACCAGTTCCATGGCGAGGGCCGTGCCGAAACGACCGAGCCCGACCACGACCACCGGTTCGGTGCGTACCTCAGCCAACGATCGTCCTCTCCTCGGGGAGTTCGTACCGGCGGTCCCGGTCCCGCAGCGCCAGCGCCGACGCGAGGGTCAACGGGCCGATTCGGCCAGCGAACATCAACACGACCAGCAGGAGGTCCGCCTCCGGAGGAAGGCTACCCGTGATGCCGGTGGAGAGGCCCACCGTGGCGAACGCGGAGACCACCTCGAACAGGACCACGTCGAGCCGGTAGGGCGTGATGGCCAGCAGCAGGAAGGTGCCGACGATCACCGCCCCGACACTGAGCAGGGCGACGGCCAGGGCCTGGCGTTGGTTGGTGGCCGGGATCCGACGGCGGCCCACGTTGACGTGCGTCTCACCGCGCATCTCGGACCAGAGCACGAAGGCGAGCAGACCGAACGTCGTGACCTTGATGCCCCCGGCGGTGCCGGCGCTACCACCACCGATGAACATCAGCACGTCGCTGGCGAGCAGGCTCTCCGGCCGCAGCGAGCCGATGTCGACACTGTTGAAACCGGCGGTACGGGTCATCGTCGCGGCGAAGAAGCCAGCGAGCAGCTTCTCCGCCCCGGTGAGCGGCCCGAACGTCCGGGGGTTGGAGAACTCGGCGAGGGTGAGCACGGCCGTGCCCAGCACCAGCAGGGCGACGGTCAGAGCAAGGGTGATCCGGGTCAGCACCGACCACGTCGACGGACGTCGCCAGTTGCGGGCCAGCTCGAACACCACCGGGAAGCCGAGCCCGCCGAGGATCACCGCCGCGGCAAGGGTCAGAGTGATCCACGGATCGGTGACGTACCCGACGAGGCTGTCGGCTCGAGTGGAGAAGCCCGCGTTGTTGAAAGCCGAGACCGCGTGGAACACCCCGTCGTACAGGGCGGAACCGAACGGCTTGTCGTAGGCGGTGCTGAACCGGACAGTGAGCACGACCGCGACGACGGCCTCGCTGACGAGACTGAACAGGACGATCCGACGCAGGACGCCGCGGAGATCACCGAGACCGACGCTCTTGGTCTCCGCCTGGGCGAGGAACCGGGCCCGCAGCCCGATCCGGCGGAACAGCAACACCGTGAACAGGGTCGCCAGCGTCATGATCCCGAGCCCGCCGGCCTGGATCAGCAGCAGGATCACCGCCTGGCCGAAGCCCGACCAGTAGCTGCCGGTGTCCACCGTCACCAGGCCCGTCACGCACACCGCCGACGTCGCGGTGAAGAGCGCGTCCATCAGCACCGCACGCTCGCCGGTCCGGGTTGCCAGGGGCAGCGAGAGCAGACCAGTTCCCACCGTCACCGCCAGGGCGAACCCGATGGCGATCACCTGCGCCGGGTGACGGAACCGGTCCGTACGCCGCCGCCACGTGGGACGGCGGGTCAGTGACGGCACGGCCGGGCTCTGGCCGCAGTCGGACCCGACCGGTCAGGGTCCCGGCGGCCGGCCGGTTGCCTCGGAGGGCTCACGATCGACACGCAGTGCATGATCGCACGGCACCCCTGGCGTCGAGCATCGCCGCCCCGGCCCGGCGCTCGCCGAGCCCGGAGGTGCATGGTCAGGCGCCGGAGGTGACCCGGTAGGCGTCGAAGACGCCGTCGACCTTGCGGACCGTGGCCAGCAGGTGACCAAGGTGCTTCGGGTCGGCCATCTCGAAGCTGAACCGGCTCACCGCCACCCGGTCCCGGGTGGTGGTGACGGTGGCGGAGAGGATGTTGACCCGCTCGTCGGAGAGCACCCGGGTGACGTCGGCCAGCAGCTTGTGCCGGTCCAGCGCCTCCACCTGGATGGCGACCAGGAACGTCGAGGCGGAGGTCAGCTTCCAGCTCACCTCGACGACCCGCTCGTTCTGGGCGCGCAGGTCCTCGGCGTTGGCGCAGTCGTCCCGGTGCACGCTCACCCCGCCGGAGCGGGTGACGAACCCGAACACCGAGTCCGGTGGGACCGGCGTGCAGCACCGGGCCAGCTTGATCCAGACGTCGCTGACACCCCGCACGACCACACCCGGGTCGGCACTGCTCTGGCGGCTGCGCGGTGGCCGGGTGGCGACGGCGGTCTCGGCGATGTCCTCCGCCGCGCCCTCCTCGCCGCCGTACGTGGCCATCAGCTTCTGCACCACGGACTGCGCGGAGACCTGGCTGTCGCCGACCGCCGCGTACAGCGACGCCACGTCGGCCAGGTGCAGGTCCCGGGCGATCGCCATCAGGTTGTCGGAGGTCAGCATCCGCTGCAGGGGCATGCCCTGCTTGCGCATCGCCTTGACGATCGCGTCCTTGCCGGCCTCGATCGCCTCCTCGCGCCGCTCCTTGTTGAAGTACTGACGGATCTTGGTGCGGGCGCGCGGGCTCTTGACGAAGCCCAGCCAGTCCTGCGTGGGACCGGCCGTGTCCGACTTCGACGTGAAGATCTCGATCACGTCGCCGTTGGACAGCGTCGACTCCAGCGGCACCAGCTTGCCGTTGACCCGCGCCCCGATGCACTTGTGCCCCACCTCGGTGTGCACCGCGTACGCGAAGTCCACCGGCGTCGACCCGGTCGGCAGCGGGATGACGTCACCCTTCGGGGTGAAGACGTACACCTCCTGGCTGGACAGGTCGAAGCGCAGCGCGTCGAGGAACTCGCTCGGGTCCGCCGCCTCCCGCTGCCAGTCCAGCAACTGCCGCAGCCACGTCATCTCGTCGATGTGCGCCGGCGGGCCGACGATCTGCGTGCCCTTGTGCTCCTTGTACTTCCAGTGCGCCGCGATGCCGAACTCCGCGGTGCGGTGCATCGCGTACGTGCGGATCTGCATCTCCACCGGCTTGCCGGTGGGCCCGATGACCGTCGTGTGCAGCGACTGGTACATGTTGAACTTGGGCATCGCGATGTAGTCCTTGAACCGGCCCGGCACCGGCTGCCAGTTGGCGTGGATGACACCCAGCGCCGCGTAGCAGTCCCGCACCGTGTCGACCAGGATCCGCACCCCGACCAGGTCGTAGATGTCGTTGAAGTCGCGACCCCGCACGATCATCTTCTGGTAGATCGAGTAGAGGTGCTTCGGCCGGCCGGTCGTCTCCGCCTTGATCTTGGCGGCCTTCAGGTCGGTCGACACCTTCTGCGTCACCTGGCGCAGCAGCGCCTCGCGCTGCGGCTGGTGCTCCCCGATCAGCCGGTTGATCTCCTCGTAGCGCTTCGGGAACAGCGTCCCGAAGGCGAGGTCCTCCAACTCCCACTTGATCGTGTTCATACCCAGCCGGTGGGCCAGCGGAGCCAGGATCTCCAGCGTCTCCTTCGCCTTCTGCTCCTGCTTCGGGCGGGGCAGGAAGGTCAGGGTGCGCATGTTGTGCAGCCGGTCGGCGAGCTTGATCACCAGGACCCGGGGGTCCTTCGCCATCGCCACGACCATCTTGCGGATGGTCTCGGCCTTGGCCGCGTCGCCCAGCTTGACCTTGTCCAGCTTCGTGACGCCGTCGACCAGCAGGGCCACCTCGCCGCCGAAGTCGGCACGCATCTGGTCGAGCGTGTACTCGGTGTCCTCGATCGTGTCGTGCAGCAGCGCCGCGACCAGCGTGGTCGTGTCCATCCCCAGGTTGCCCAGGATGGTGGCCACCGCGAGGGGGTGGGTGATGTACGGGTCGCCGGACTTGCGGTACTGCCCGGAGTGCCAGCGGGCGGCCGTGTCGAAGGCACGCTGGAGCAGCCGCGCGTCGGCCTTGGGATGGGCGTCGCGGTGGGTCGCGATCAGCGGTTCGAGCACCTCGCTGACCTGGGAGGTCTGCCAGGGCGCGTTGAAGCGTGCCAGCCGCGCCCGAACCCGACGGCCGGTGGGCGCGTTGGACAGGGCGAAACCACCGCTCGGCGAGGGGTCGACGGACAGGTCGGCGGGGACCCCGGTCGCGACCGGGGTGCCGTCGGGAACACCGACGGTGCGGGTGACGCCGGCGGCGACGCCACCGGGCTCGGCAGAGCCGTTTCCGGCCACCGGCCCCCGGATCGTCGCGTCAGGGGTCCGACCGGTCACCGAGCCGTCCGTGTCGCCTGTCGGGTGCACCGTGCCCTCCACCGGAGGGACGACATCGTGGGACACCGGCCTCCTCACCGCTCGCCGGGTTGCGCCGGCCGTCCGGCCGACGTTGCTGTCAACCGGCCGCCGGGCCGGCGTGTTCCGCGCCGGTCCCCGCACCGGTCCTCGCCCACCGTCGGGATCCCCCGGCGGTCAGCAATGGGCAATGCTACCCGCACGCATGGTGCCCTGCCGCTCCGCCGGACGGACCGCGCCGGGTCCGACCGGACGGCCGTGGGGCTCAAACGGTCAACAGGGCATGCACCGGACGCGGCGCCAGTCGCTTCCGGCCGCCGAGGAAGCCCAACTCCATCAGCACGGTGAAACCGGCGACCGTGCCGCCCGCCCGCTCCACGAGGTCCAGGGTGGCCTCGGCGGTGCCGCCGGTGGCCAGCACGTCGTCGACCACCAGCACGCGGTGCCCGGCGGTGAACGCGTCCTGGTGCACCTCCAGGGTCGCCTCGCCGTACTCCAGGGCGTAGGAGGCCGAGTACGCGGGGCGCGGCAGCTTGCCGGCCTTGCGCACCGGCACCACGCCGACGCCGGTCGCGTACGCGATCGCGGCGGCGATCACGAAGCCGCGCGCCTCGATGCCGACCACGGCGTCGAAGGAGTCCCGCCCGTGGTGGTCCACGATCCCGTCGATCACCTCACGGAACACCGCACCGTCGGCGAACAGCGGCATCAGGTCCTTGAACAGGACGCCGGGCTTCGGGAAGTCCGGTACGTCCAGCACCCGGCTGGACACCAGGCGCGCCACCTCGGGGCCGCTGTCTCCGCGCACTCCGGTGCTGTGGGTCTCCGTCACGGCAGTTCCGTTTCCCTTCCACGACGACGGCGTCCTGCATGCTGCTCGCACAGCATGAAGGACGCCGTCTGGTCGATTCCTAGCGGGTCGCCCCGGGTGGGTCAGCGCCGCTTGGCGCCGCCCGGGCGGTTGCCGCTCCCACCGGCGGGACGGCCGCCCCGGGCCCCGGTGGACCGCTTCCCGGCCGGGCGCGCACCCACCTTCGGCGCGGCGCCGGCCAGGGCGGCGGACTCGCCGTCCACCGGCTCCGCCACGTCCTCGCCCGCGCGGGGCGCCGGCTTGCCGGTCGTCTCGCCCCGGGCGATCGAGGACCGCCGGGCCGCCACCCGCTTGTTGTGCGCCTGGATCCGCGGGTCGCGGTTCTTCAGCAGCACCAGCAGCGGGGTGGCCAGCAGGATCGAGGTCAGGAAGGCCACCGCCATACCGACGAAGAGCACCAGACCGAGGTCCTTGAGGGTGCCCGCACCGAGCAGGAAGGCGCCGATGAACAGGATCGAGCCGACCGGGAGCAGCGCGACGACGGAGGTGTTGATCGAGCGCATGAGGCTCTGGTTCAACGCCAGGTTCGCCGCCTCGCCGTACGTCTGGTTGCTGTTGGCGGTGATCCCCCGCGTGTTCTCCTGCACCTTGTCGAAGACCACCACCACGTCGTAGAGCGCGAAGCCCAGGATGGTGAGGAACCCGATGACGGTGGACGGGGTGACCTCCAGTCCGACCAGCGAGTAGATGCCGGCGGTGAGGACCAGGTTCATCACCAGGGACGCGATGGCCGCCACGGCCATCTGCCACTCGAAGCGCAGGACCAGGTAGATGGACACGACCGCGAGGAAGATGAGCAGACCGAGCAGGGCCCGGTCGGTCACCTGGTCACCCCAGGCCTTGCTGACCCGGTCGCCGGAGATCTGGTCGACGTTGATCCCGTACGCCTGGGCCAGCGCCGCCCGGGCGGCGTTGTCCTGCTCCGGGTCGAGCTGAGTGGTCTTCAGCTCGTACACCGCGCCGCCGGTGCCGCCACCGACCTCCTGGGCGGTGACAACCTTGGCCTCCCCGGCCTGCTCGGCGAGGATGGTGTTGGTCCGCTGCTCGACGTCTTCCAGCGTGCCGACGCTCGTCGGCACCCGCAGGACGTTGCCGCCGGCGAACTCGATGCCGGGGTTGAACCCGCGGATCAGGAAGCTCGCCAGCGCCAGGAGGACCAGCACACCGGCGACGGTGAACCACACCTTGCGCCGACCGACGACGTTGAGACCGGCCTCGCCCCGGTAGAGGCGGTTAGCCAGACCACTTCCAGCCATCTCAGGCCTCCTTGACGCGCGGGTTGCGGGGCTTCGCCTGCTCAGTGCGGGACGGAAGGACGCGGCCGAGCCCACTGACCCGTGGGGACAGGAACGCCCGGGTGCGGGCGAACATGGTCATGATCGGGTGTCGGAACAGGAAGACCACGACCAGGTCGAGCACGGTCGCCAGGCCGAGCGCGAACGCGAAGCCCTTCACGGTGCCGACCGAGACGATGTAGAGCACGACCGCCGACATGATGGTGATGGCGTTCGCCGAGATGATCGTCCGGCGGGCCCGGATCCAGGCGCGGGAGACCGCGCTGCGGGGGCTGCGCCCCTCCTGGATCTCGTCCTTCAGTCGCTCGAAGTAGATGACGAACGAGTCCGCCGCCACACCGAGTGAGACGATCATGCCAGCGATGCCGGCGAGGGTCAGGGTGAAGCCGATCTGCCGGCCGAGCACCACCAGCGCGCCGAACACCAGCAGCGCCGACAGCACCAGGCTCAGGAAGATCACCGAGCCGAGCAGGCGGTAGTAGAAGAACGAGTAGATGATGACCAGCAGCATGCCGATGCCGGCCGCGATCAGACCCGCGCGCAGGTGGCTGGCGCCCAGCGTGGCGGTGACGTTCTGCTGCTGGGCCTGCTCGAAGGTCAGCGGCAGCGCGCCGAAGCGCAGCTGGCCGGCCAATTTGCTGGCGTCGGCGTTGGTGAAGTTGCCGGTGATCTGCGAGTTGCCGGTCAGCACGCCCTGGATCTCGGGCGCGGAGACGATCTCGTTGTCCAGCACGACGGCCACGAGGCACTTGCCGCTGTCGCCGAGCGCGGCCGGGTCGCACGCCTGGCCCTCGTTGTTGAACGCCTCGCGGGTCAGGCCGGTCCACTTCTCCTGACCGTCGCCGGTGAAGTCGAGGCTGACGACCCACTGGTTGGTCTGGTCGAGCACCGCGCTGGCGTCGTCGACGTCGGTGCCGAGCACCTTGGCCTGGTCGAGCAGGTACTTCGCGGCGCCACCCTGGCAGGCGACGACCTGCTGGTCCGGGGGCGAAATCGACGCCGGCGGGCGGTCGTCGAGCTGCGCGCAGGTGATCTGCGGGACGTTGAACTGCATCTGCGCCGGCAGCACCGCGACCTCGCGACCGCTGAGGCCGGCGAAGGGCTTCAGCTTCTCGGCCAGCGACGGGTCGGTCGCCAGGTCGGCGGGGGCCTGGAGGGCGCTGGCGGCGGACCACGCGGCGGCGCCGACCTTGGCCTGGACCGCCTTGCGCTGCTCCTCGACACCGGCCGGCACCGGCTCGGCGCTGGCGGACGGCGCCGCGGCGCTCGGGGAGGCCGACGGGGAGGCGCTGGCGCTCGGCGCGGGAGCACCGCCGCCCTGGCCGCCGGACGGCGACGCGGTGGCCTTGACGCTCGCCGACGGCGACGGCTTCGCGCTGCCGGACGGAGCCGGGGTGGCGCTGCCGGACGGAGCCGGGGTGGCGCTGCCCGACGGGGCCGGGGCGGCCGTCGGCGGGGTCGCGGACGCACCACTGCCGTCGGCGATCTTGAGGACCTTCCGGAAACGCAGCTCGGCGGCCTCGCCGACCTCGCTCAGGTCGCGGTTCTCGCCGGGCAGGGAGACCACGATGTTCCGGTCGCCCTCGGTGACCACCTCGGCCTCGGCCACGCCGAACGCGTTGACCCGGCTCTCGATGATCCGGCGGGCCTCCTCCAGGCTCTCGGAGTTGGGGGCCCGGCCGTCGACGCTGTTGGTCGCCTCCAGCGTGAGCCGCGTCCCGCCGACCAGGTCGAGGCCCAGTCGTGGCTCCAACCGGTCCTTCCAGCCACCGCTGGCGTTGCCCGCGAAGAACACCAAAAGGTAGAGGACGACGAAGATGAGCCCGAGCACGGCCAACTGCCGTCCGGGGCGCATCTGTCCCTGAGGTGGTGCCACGGCTGTCCTGTCTCCCTGTACGGTCGCGCCGCTGCCACAGCGGCGAGGTCGGGCCGGTCACCCGGCCGACGGTTTACCGGAACCGACGTCGCGAGCGGCACCGCCGGCGGGCCGACGCCCAGGCGTCGACGGTCGTGCCGGCGTGCCGACGCCCGGCGTCGGCCCTACTATCCAGTTTTGTCGCCGCGCCCGCTGCCCGGTGGGCGGACCGGCCGGATCCCCGGACGGCCCTCCGCACCCCGGCCGGATGCGCGGTCACTCCTTGACGGTGTCCGCGTCCTCGGTGACGGGCTCCTCGACGCGCTCGACCTGGCTGACCACCCGGGCAATGGCCGGACGGGCGTAGCGGGTCTGCACGCCGGGGGCGACCTCGAGCAGGACGGTGTCGTCGTCGACGCCGGTCACCGTGCCGTAGAGCCCGCCGATGGTGACGACCTCGTCGCCCGGGGAGAGCGCGGACTGCATGGCCTCCGCCTCACGGCGACGCTTCTGCTGGGGGCGGATCATCATGAAGTACATGACGCCGAAGAGCAGGGCGATCATGAGGATCGGCGTGAAACCGCCGGCTCCCCCGCCGCCCGCTGCTGCGTAAAGCACGGTGTGTGACCTTCCCATTGGCCTCCGGGCCGGCACGAGGGGCGCCGGAGCGGAGGCGGATTCTCACGTCCTGTACAGACCGGCGCGAGTCTAGTCCCTGCGCCTGGGAACACACCCATGAGGTGCAGATCACGTTCGGATCACGGCTGATCGGGCGCGCTGGAGAACAGATCAGGCACGGAAGGGGCATCCGTGCCAAATGTACCATTAGGGGGCGTACGGCCCAGGTGCCGCCAGGCCGCCTCGGTGGCCACCCGACCCCGGGGCGTACGGGCCAGCAGGCCGGCGCGCACCAGGAAGGGCTCGCAGACCTCCTCCACCGTGTCCGGCTGCTCCCCCACCGCCACCGCCAGGGTGGACAGGCCCACCGGCCCACCCCGGAACGAGTCCACCAGCGCGGTGAGCACCGCCCGGTCCAGCCGGTCCAGGCCGAGCGCGTCCACGTCGTACACGGTCAGGGCCGCCCGTGCGGTCTCCAGGGTGACCACCCCCTCGGCCCGGACCTCGGCGAAGTCCCGCACCCGGCGCAGCAGCCGGTTGGCGATGCGGGGGGTCCCCCGCGAGCGGCCGGCGATCTCCGTGGCGCCCTCGTCGGTGATCGGCACACCGAGGATGCGGGCCGAGCGGTGCAGCAGCGTCTCCAGGTCGGCCGGCGAGTAGAAGTCCAGGTGCGCGACGAACCCGAACCGGTCGCGCATCGGGCCGGTCAGCAGGCCCGAGCGGGTGGTCGCGCCGACCAGCGTGAACGGCTCCACGTCCAGCGGGATCGCGGTCGCGCCCGGACCCTTGCCGACGACCACGTCGACCCGGAAGTCCTCCATCGCGCTGTAGAGCAGTTCCTCGGCCGGCTTGGCGATGCGGTGGATCTCGTCGATGAACAGCACGTCGCCCTCGGCGAGGCTGGTGAGGATCGCGGCCAGGTCGCCGGAGCGCTCGATCGCCGGGCCACTGGTCACCCGGATCCCCGCGCCCAGCTCGGCCGCGACGATGTTGGCCAGGGTGGTCTTACCCAAGCCAGGCGGGCCGGACAGGAGGATGTGGTCCGGCGGGGAGCCGCGCCGCATCGCGCCCTGCAACAGCAGGTCGAGCTGGTCCCGGACCCGGTGCTGCGCGATGAACTCGTCCAGCCGCTTCGGACGGACGCTGACCTCCGCGTCCCGGTCGGCGTCGTTGACGTACGCCGAGACCAGACCGCCGTCCGGACCGGTCATCGGGTGCGGCCCAGCAGTCGGATGGCCTGCTTGAGCAGGACCGGCACCGGCGGTACCGGACCGTCGACGGACTCCGCCACCGCGGCCACCGCCTGGTCGGCCTGCCCGGCCGTCCACCCGAGCCCGACCAGCGCCTGGCGGACCTGCTCCGGCCAGGCGCCCCCGGTCACCCCGGCCGCGCCGTCGGCGCCCACCGGGACCGGACCGATCCGGTCCCGCAGCTCCAGCACCAGACGCTCGGCGCCCTTCTTGCCGATCCCCGGCACCCGGGTCAGCGCCGCGGTGTCGGCGTTGGCGATCGCCTTGCGGACCGCGTCCGGGGTGTGCACGGCGAGCACCGCCTGGGCCAGCCGCGGGCCGACCCCGCTGGCGGTCTGCAACAGCTCGAAGAGCTGCTTGGCGTCGTCGTCGGCGAAGCCGTAGAGGGTGAGCGAGTCCTCCCGGACGACCAGGCTGGTGGCGAGCCGGGCCGGCTGACCCACCCGCAGGTCGGCGAGCGTCCCCGGGGCGCACTGCACCGCCAGGCCCACCCCGCCGACCTCGACCACGGCGTGGTCGGGACCGGTCGCGGTCACCACGCCGCGCACACTGGCGATCATCTTGCTCCTCCTCGTCGCACCCGGTCCGCCGCGGCGGCCAACTTCGTCCGCGTCCCGCCGCGCCACACGTGGCAGATGGCCAGGGCCAGGGCATCGGCGGCGTCGGCCGGGCGGGGCGGCTCCGCCAGGCGCAGCAGCCGGGTGACCATCGCCGTCATCTGCTTCTTGTCCGCCTGACCCGAACCGGTCACCGCCGCCTTCACCTCGCTCGGCGTGTACGTCTGCACGGGCAGCCCGGCGCGGGCCCCGGCGAGCACCGCGATCCCGCTCGCCTGGGCGGTGCCCATCACCGTGCGGACGTTGTGCTGGCTGAACACCCGCTCGACGGCGACGCTGTCCGGACGGTGCTCGGCCACCAGCTCGGCGAGGGTGCGGTCCAGATGCAGCAGGCGCACCGGCAGGTCGTCGCCGGGGTCGGTGTAGACGACGTAGTAGGCGACCAGCGTGCAGGGGCGGCCTGGCACGCCCTCGACCACGCCGACCCCGCACCGGGTCAGCCCCGGGTCGACGCCCAGCACGCGCACGCCGCCTCCTCCCCACCCGTCGGCAGTACGTGTGTTCGACACCCTACCGATGCCCCGGAACGCTCGTCGCCCGGGACACGCCGTCACACCTGTGGTCAGGGGCGGGACGGGTCAGGCTCGATCGCGACGAGGACCGTGTCGCCGTCGTCCTTGCCAGCCCGGATCCGGGCCGGCACCGGGAGCAGCCAGCCGGCGCGCCGGTCCCGCCAGACGCTGGTGGACCAGGTGCGACCGTCCACCGTGGCGGTGACCGGCACCCGCCCGAAACGCCCGGCGACGGCGGGCGCATGGTCGGGCGGTACCGGGGCGAAGACCCAGCCGCCCGCGCCCGACCAGCGGACCAGTGTCGCCTCGAAGGTCTCCTGCCCGATCCACTCCCCGTCGGCCATCCGTGCCCCCTCGACCTCGCGCCGATCGTCGACGGCGAGGATGCCACCCGGATCCGACACGAAGCCGGCCCGTTACCGCCGCCGCTATCCGTCCACACACCTTGACGGTCGAGTATGTGTCGCCGCCCCATGTGCGCCCGGCCACACAGCTCGTAACTTCTTGCGCCATGACGGCAGAACCCGTGGCGGTCCCCCACGTCGTACACGTCGACCTCGCAGGTCGTACCGCCCTGGTGACCGGGGGCGGCAGTGGCATCGGTCGGGCGTGCGCCCTACGGCTGGCTGCCGCCGGGGCCAAGGTCCTCGTGGTGGACCGCAACACCGAGGCCGCCAAGGCGGTGGCGGCCGAGGCCGGCGGCCGGGCCGAGGGTGTCGACCTCGCCGACGCGGCGGCGGTGGACCGGCTCGACGCCGACATCGACATCGTGGTGAACAACGCCGGGCTCCAGCACGTGGCACCGGTGCAGGACTTCTCCCCCGAGCGGTTCGCCTACATCCACCGGGTCATGGTGGAGGCACCGTTCCTGATCGTCCGCCGGGCGCTTCCGCACATGTACGCGCGGGGCTGGGGCCGCATCGTCAACATCTCCTCCGTGCACGGGCTGCGTGCCTCGCCGTACAAGGCCGCGTACGTGTCGGCGAAGCACGCCCTGGAGGGCCTGTCCAAGGTGATCGCGCTTGAGGGCGCCGCGCACGGGGTGACGGCCAACTGCATCAACCCGGCGTACGTGCGCACCGCGCTGGTGGAGAGCCAGATCGCCGACCAGGCGGCCACCCACGGCATCCCGGAGGCCGAGGTGATCGAGAAGATCATGCTGGCCCGGGCCGCGATCAAGCGCCTGATCGAGCCGGAGGAGGTGGCGGAGCTGCTGGCGTACCTCTGCTCCCCGCCGGCGGCGTTCATCACCGGCGCCTCGATCGCCCTCGACGGGGGCTGGACGGCGAACTAGTGGCACCCCGCACAATGTCGGTCATGTCGTCGCCGGTGGAGTTCCTGGAACTGCTCGCCCGCGAGGCGGCCGCGGTGGAGTTCGAGGGCCCCCTGGTGGCCGCCCGCGCCGCCGGCCTGCCCGCGGACCGACTGGCGGAGCTGGAGCAGGCGAAGACGGTGGCGCTGCGGGTCCGCGCGCTGCTGGAACGCCGCCGCCGCCGGGAGACCGAGCTGTCCGGCCTGTACGACACGGTCAGCGACCTGGCCGGGCTGCGTGACGTGGACGACGTGCTGCGCGCGATCGTCCACCGGGCGCGCACCCTGCTCGGCGCCGACGTCGCCTACATGACCCTCAACGACGACGAGCGCGGCGACACGTACATGCGGGTGACCGACGGCTCGGTCTCGGCCCGGTTCCAGCGGCTGCGGCTGCCGATGGGCGCCGGCCTCGGCGGTCTGGTGGCCCAGTCCGGCGCCCCGTACGTCACCGCGAACTACCCGGAGGACGACCGGTTCCACCACACCGGGGAGATCGACGCCGGGGTCGGCGAGGAGGGGCTGGTGGCGATCCTCGGGGTGCCGCTGCGGCTGGGCTCCACGTCGATCGGCGTGCTGTACGCGGCGAACCGCTCGGCCCGGCCGTTCGCCCGCGAGGAGGTCGCCCTGCTGGTCTCCCTCGCCGCGCACGCCGCGGTCGCCATCGACACCGCCCGGCTGCTGGCCGAGACCCGCGCGGCGCTGGAGGAGCTGTCCGCCGCCAACACCACCATCCGGGCGCACAGCACGTCGGTGGAGCGGGCGGCGGCGGCGCACGACCGGATGACCGCGCTGGTGCTGCGCGGCGGCGGCGTGGAGGACGTGGCCGCCGCGGTGACCGAGGTCCTCGGTGGCGCGCTGCTGGCGCTGGACGCGGAGGGGCGGCTGCTGGCCCGGGTCGGGGAGATCGACGAACCGGACCGGGCGGACATCGTGGAGGCGGTGGCCGCGTCGCGTACCGAGGGGCGCAGCGTCCGCCGGGGTCACCTCTGGTACGCGGCGGTGGTGGCCGGCGCCGAGAACCTGGGCGCGCTGGTGCTGCGCCCCGACGACGAGCTGGTCGACGCGGACCAGCGGATCCTGGAGCGCGCGTCGTTCGTGACCGCGCTGCTGCTGCTGTTCCGTCGTACCGTCGCCGAGGCGGAGGGGCGGGTCCGCGGCGAGCTGCTCGACGACCTGATCGCCCGTCCGCTGCGGGACACCGACGCGCTGCGCAGCCGCGCCCGTCGCCTCGGCGTGGACCTGGACGCCCCGCACGTTCTCGTGGCGGTGGGCGACGACGCGATCGCCGCGACCGGCTCCGCCCGGCTGCGGGTCCTGTCGTGGGCCACGACGTACGCCTCGACCCGGGGTGGCCTGGCCGCGGCGCGCGACGGCCGCGTGGTGCTGATGCTGCCGGGCCGGGACGCGGGCGGCAGCGCCCGCGCGGTGGCCCGGGACCTCTCGCGGATCACCGGGCGGCCGGTGACCGCCGGCGCGAGCGGGCCGTCGACCGGACCGGCGTCGCTGGCCGCGACGTTCCAGGAGGCGGACCGGTGCCTCACGGCGCTGGGCGCGCTGGGCCGGGCCGGGCAGGGCGCGAGCACCGCCGAGCTGGGCTTCGTCGGCCTGCTGCTCGGGGCGGTGGGCGACGGCGGGGACCGGGACGTGGCCCGGTTCCTGACCGCGACCGTCGGTCCGGTGGTGGACTACGACGCCCGGCGGGGCACCGCGCTGGTCAAGACGCTGGAGGCGTACTTCGGGGTGGGTGGCAGCCTGGCCCGGGCGGCGGAGCAGCTGCACGTGCACGTCAACACGGTCACCCAGCGGCTGGAGCGGGTCGGGCAGTTGCTCGGCGCGGACTGGCAGAAGCCGGAGCGGGCGCTGGAGGTGCAGCTGGCGCTGCGCCTGCACCGCCTGCGGACGCCGCAGGGCTGACTGTCCGCCGGTCCGCGCCTCAGTCGGGTGCCCGGATCCCGGCGAGGACGGTGTCGACGACCCTCTCGGGCATGGTGGCCTCGTCCAGGTCGGGGTGCCAGCGCAGCATGCGCTGCAGGAGCATCGGGCCGGTCAGCAGCGCCATGACGAGCTCGACGTCGAGGTCCCCGCGCAGCTCGCCGCTGTGCATCCCACGCCGGAGCACGTCACGCATCAACTGTCGCCGCGGCTCGACGATGTTCTGGTAGAGCTCGTACTGCTCCGGGCTCCGGTTCACCTCCGGCACCAGGCAGGGCATGATGCGGGCCGCGCGGGGGTCGATGTGGTGCCCGACCGCGCCGACCAGCATCACCAGGTCGTCGCGGACCGACCGGCCGACCGGCGTCGGCGGGGTGCCCTTGAGCGTACGCAGGGCGTCGCGCAGCAGCGCGTCCTTGCCGGGCCAGCGGCGGTAGATGGTGGCCTTGCCGACCCCCGCCCGGCCGGCGATGGCCTCGATGGAGATCGCCTCCACCGTGCTGCCCTCGGCGAGCAGGTCGAGCGTGGCGTCGATGATGGCCTCGTCCGCGCGGACGCTCCGCGGCCGGCCGGGCGGCCGAGGAGCGTCGGCGGTGGGGGTCATGTCGGCTATTCTCCCCGACCCTGGGCCGTGCGGGTCAACTCGGGTTCGGCCACCGGGGGGACGGCCGCCGGGGTGGCGGGACGACCGGGCATCCACCGCAGCACGACGAGGATGCCGAGTCCGGCGACCACCGCCGCGACGACCGCCGCCGTGTGCATCGCCGAGACGAACGCGTCGTTGGCCACCGCGATCAGCTGCGGGCCCGCCGGGCCGAGCTGTCCGGCCGCGGCGTACGCCCCGGAGACCGACTCGCCCGCCGCCTCACGCGCCCCGGCGGGCAGGTCGCGCAGCGCGCCGTCGACGTCGGCGCGGTACACCGCGGACAGCACCGAACCGAGCACCGCCACACCGAGCGCGCCGGCCACCTGCCGGACGGTGTTGCTGACCGCCGAACCGACCCCGGCCTTCTCCCGGGGCACCGCCGACATGATCGACTCCATGGCCGGGGGCATGATGTTGGCCATGCCCGCGCCCTGGAGGAAGAAGAACACCAGCACCACCCAGATCGGGGTGGTCTCGTCGACGACGGCGAACGCCGCGAGCGCCACCGTGGTCAGCACCAGCCCGACCGCCGAGACGGCCTTGCCGCCGTACCGCTGGACCATGGCCGCGCTGCGCGGCGCGAAGACCAGGTGCGCGGCGGCGAACGGCAGGAAGAGCAGGCCGGTCTCCAGCGGGCTGTAGCCGCGTACCAGTTGCAGGTAGAACGAGCTGAAGAACATCACGCCCATGGCGGCGAAGAACACCAGGCCGACCACGGCCACCGGGGCGGCGAAGCGCGGCACCCGGAACAGCCGTACGTCCAGCGACGGGTGGTCGCTGCGCCGCTCCAGGGCGACGAACCAGGCCAGCACCGCCAGGCCGCCACCGATCGCGCCCCACACCACCGGCCGGTCGAAGCCGTGCTCGCCGCCGTCGATGATGCCGTACGACAGGGCGACCAGGCCGACCACGGAGAGCACCACGCCCGGCACGTCGACGCGCCCCGGATTCGGGTCACGCGACTCGGGCACCAGCAGGGTCACCAGGATCAGGCCGGCCAGAACCACCGGCACGTTGATCAGGAAGACCGACCCCCACCAGTAGTTCTCCAGCAGTGCGCCGCCGAGCACCGGACCGATCGCCACCGCCAGGCCGACCGCGCCGGCCCACACGCCGATGGCGCGGCCCCGCTCCCGCGGGTCGAAGACGTTGGAGATGATCGACAGGGTCACCGGCATGATGGCCGCGCCACCCACACCCATCAGCGCGCGGGCGGCGATGAGCTGCGCGGGGCTCTGCGCGTACGCCGAGAGCAGCGACGCCAGACCGAACAGCGCCAGGCCGATCAGCAGGAACCGCTTGCGCCCGGCCCGGTCGCCGAGCACACCGAAGGTGAAGAGCAACCCGGCGAACACCAGCGTGTAGGAGTTGATCGACCATTCCAGCTCGGCCTGGGTGGCGCCGAGCCCGTGCACCGGGTCGGCGAGGGTCCGCAGGGCGACGTTGAGGATCGTGTTGTCGAGGACGACCACGAGGAGGCTGATCACCAGCACTCCCAGGATCGCCCACCTCCTCGGGTGTCCGGTGTTCTCGGTCGGTTGCATGTCGGTGCCCCCCGGCTGCCATTTTCGATACGGCTCAGACTCGTTATCTCGCGCTGAGCGTAGACCGGCGATTAACGATACGGAACCGGTCCGTATCTTATGTGACCGCCCTCACGCCCGGTCTCGCGCCCCGGGGGTCGTCGTTGGTCGACTCGGGTTCTGTGAAGTCGGGCTGTCCGGGTGAGCCGATGGCCCGGTTTCAGTGATGCCGAGTGGATCTCCGCCCGGCCCCCTTGGTCGCGGCATCCGTTATCGGGTTGGCTGTCCGGTTTCGGGGTGTGACCGGGGGCATCCTGGCGGTGGAATCGTGGCCGGCCGGGGGTCGTTACACATGGCGGACGATCGAGCAGGACGCGCAGCCCCCAGGCGCGGATTTCGTGGCCCCGGAATGACGGCGGGCAGCCGGTCGTTACATCCCCTGGCACCGCGGACGAGCAACCCCCTGCTCGACGAGCGTGTGCCGATCCCCCGAAATCTTTGAGCGCCGGATGGTGCCTCGCACCCCGCACGGCCGATCCCCCTCGGCCCAGGGTGCTGACCCCCGAAGGAGCTTTCCCCATGAACACGATCATGCGTAAGAGCGTTCTCGGTATCGCTGGTATCGCCTTCGCCGGTGGCATCTTCGCCGGCCCCGCTGTTCACGCCGCTCCGGCCGTGGAGTCGACCCCGGTCGCCGTGGTGCAGGCCGACAAGACCGACACCGGCAAGCTGATCCCGCACGGTGTGCAGGGCAAGCAGTCCCGCATCGACCTCACCGACGAGCAGACCAAGAATGTCAAGGCGATCATCGCCGCGACGAAGAAGGCCGACATGGACGAGCGCGCCGCCGTGGTGTCGATCGCGACCGCGCTGCAGGAGTCGAAGCTGGAGAACCTGGGTCACCTGGGTGAGCGCAACGACCACGACTCGCAGGGCCTGTTCCAGCAGCGTCCGTCCTCGGGTTGGGGCACCGTCGAGCAGATCACCGACCCCGAGTACAGCACCCTCGCCTTCCTGAAGGGCCTCAAGCAGGTCGACGGCTGGAAGGACATGCCGCTGACCAAGGCCGCCCAGACCGTCCAGGTGTCGGCCTACCCCGACCACTACGCCCAGTGGGAGCAGCAGGCCGCCGACCTCGTCGCCGAACACTGGAACAGCTGACCGCTGACCACCACAGACCTTCCTCCCAGGGGGAAACAAGCCGCTGGCCGGCACCCGAACACGGGTGCCGGCCAGCGGCGTCTCAGCGGCGGGCTGAGGCCAGGCAGGCGGTGACGGCCTCGGTGAGGCTGGTCAGGTGGGTCGCCGGGACGGTCAGCGGCTCGATCCAGCCGGGCCCGGCGCCGTACACCCGCACTGACGGGAAGTCCCGCGCGAACCGCACCAGCCGGTACGCGCGGGCGGTGACCGGCGTCTGGGACCAGACCACGACGGTGTGCGGGCGCGCGCGGCGTACGGCGCCGGCCAGCGCCACCCACGGCAGCGCGGGCCCGAGCAGCAGGCTGCCCCGGCCGCGTTCCCGCAGCGCGGCGGCGAGAGCGTGCAGACCGAGGCAGTGCGTCTCCTGCTCGGCACCGGCGAGCAGGACACCGTCGGCGGGCAGCGGCCGGACCGGCTCACGCTGGTGCACGTCGAGGCCCACCCGTACGCCCTCGGAGAGCGCGTGTTCGACGGCGATCTCGGTGGCGGTGTGGCCCGGCAGGGCGGCGAGCATCGGGATGCAGACCCTTTCCCACAGCGCGGGTGCGCCCCACTGGCCGGCGAAGTCGACGATCAGCGCGGCGACCCGGTTGCCGTCCAGGTCCTCCGCGGCGAGCGAGAGGCGCTTGCGCGCGACCTCGACGGCGTCGGCCGAAACCCCTTCTGTCAACACCAGACGTACCCCCGGGTAGACAATCACTACCAGGGGGTTCGCCGGAAGGGCGCGCTACGGATGCGCCCCGCTTGGGATTACCTGCGGCGGGATGTCCACCAGCGCAGCGCGAGGGCGGACGCGGTGCCCCAGATGCCGCGCCGGAAGAGCAACACGACGAGGACGAAGATGCTGCCGGTGACCAGGCCGATCGTCTCGAAGCCGGAGAACGACAGCCAGTCCTCCAGCCGGACCACGATGCCGGCGCCGAGCACTCCGCCCCAGAGCGTGCCGATGCCGCCGAGGACCACCACGATGACCGCCTTGCCGGAGGTGGTCCAGTGCAGGACCTCCAGCGAGACGAAGCGGTGGCCGACCGCGAACAGGCCGCCGCCGAGCCCGGCGATGAAGCCGGAGAGCACGAACACGGTCAGCTTGTAGCGGTGCACCGGGTAGCCCAGCGCCCGCGCCCGGGCCGGGTTGTCCCGGATGCCGACCAGCACCCGCCCGAAGGGTGAGTGCACGACCCGCCACGCCCCGGCGAGGCCGAGCAGCACGATCGGCAGGATCGCGTAGTAGAAGTAGTAGTCGTCGGTCAGGTCCATGCCGAAGAACGACCGGGGTACGCCCTGCAGGCCGTTCTCGCCCTGCGTGACCGACCGCCACTCGTTGGCGATGTAGTAGACCATCTGCGCGAAGGCCAGCGTGACCATCGCGAAGTAGATGCCGGTCCGCTTCACCGCGAGGTACCCGATCGGTACCGCGAGCACGGCCGCCGCGAGGGCGCCGGCCAGTACGGCAAGCGGGAAGGGCAGGCCGACGTGGATGGCCACCAGCCCGGTGACGTACGCCGACGCGCCCCAGAACGCCGCGTGCCCGAAGGACATCAGCCCGGTGAAGCCGAGCAGCAGGTCCACCGCGACGGCGAACAGCGCCCAGCAGAGGATGTCCACGGCGACCGCCGGGTACAACCCGTTGGGCAGCCAGAGCGCCACCACCAGCCCGAGGGCCAGCAGCGCGTACCGGACCCAACCGGGCGCCCGCGCCACGGTGACCAGCCCGGAGCGCGCCGGGCGGGCCGCCTCGGCCTGGGTGTCCACGGTGCTCGTCATGCCGGTGCCTCCTCACGGCCGAACAGCCCGGCCGGCCGCCAGAGCAGCACGACGGCCATCACGATGAAGACGATCGTCTGGGAGATGATCGGGAAGTCCGAGAGGTACGCCTCTCCCCACGCCTGCACCAGGCCGATGCCGAAGCCGGCGGCGACCGAGCCGAAGATCGAACCCAGCCCGCCGATCACGACGACGGCGAAGACCACGATGATCAGGTCGGCGCCCATCAGCGGGTTCACCGCCCGCATCGGCGCGGCCAGCACGCCGGCCAGCCCGGCCAGGCCGATGCCGAAGCCGAACACCGGGGTGACCCAACGGCCGACGTTGATGCCGAAGGCCCGGGTCAGCTCGGGCCGCTCGGTGGACGCGCGGACCACCATGCCGACCCTCGTGCGGGTGAGCACCCACCACACGCCGACGCAGACGGCCACCGCGAAGCCGAGGATGAACACCCGGTACGTCGGGAAGTCGAAGAGCCCGAAGTCCACCGACCCGCTGAGCGCGGACGGGGTCTCGTACGGGCTGGACTGCACGCCGTACCGGAGCTTCACCAGGTCCTGGAGGATCAGCGTGAGGCCGAAGGTGAGCAGGAAGTTGTAGAGCGGGTCGAGCCGGGTGAGCCGGTGGATGAAGGCCCGCTCCAGCGCCATGCCGAGCAGGGCCAGCCCGACCGGCATGATCACCAGGGCCGCCCAGAACGGCACCCCCGCCTCGCTGAGCAGGACGTACGCGCCGAACGCGCCGAGCATGTAGAACGCGCCGTGGGCGAAGTTGACCACCCGCAGCATGCCGAAGATGACCGCGAGCCCGAGGGCGAGCAGGGCGTAGAACGCCCCGCTCACCAACCCGTTGAACGTGTTCTGGAGAAAACCGGTCACAGCTTGCAGTCCGGGGACGGGGTGCGGAACGCCTCCGCGGCCGGGATGGTCTTCAGGACCTTCACGTAGTCCCACGGCTCGGTGACCTCGGACTGCGGCTTCACCTGGGCCAGGTACGCGTCGTGGATCACCCGGTGGTCCTCGGCGCGGATCTTGCCGTTGCGCAGGAAGACGTCGTTGACCTCCTTGCCCTCCAGTCCCTTGACCACCGTGTCGGCGTCGTCGGTGCCGGCGGCCTGCACGGCCTCCAGGTACTGGGTGGCGGCGGAGTAGTTGGCCGCGTGCGCGAACGACGGCCGGGTGCCCGTCTCCTTCTGGAACCGGTCGGCGAACGCGCGGTTCTCCTGGTCGAAGTTCCAGTACCAGGCGTCGGTGTACGTCGTGCCGGCGAGCGCGGCCGGGGTGAGCGAGTGGATGTCGGTGATGAACATCAGCCCGACCGCCAGGCCGACGCCCTTGTCCCGCAGCTTGAACTCGTTGTACTGCTTGACCACGTTGACCAGCTCCGCGCCGGCCTGCATGGTGCCGAGCACGTCCGGCTTCGGGTTCAGCGTCGGCGCCTTGAGCAGGAAGGTGGAGAAGTCGCCGCTGGTGTTCGGGAACGGCGCCCCGTCCTTGCCGACGACCGTGCCGCCGGCGGCGGTGATGGCGGTGGAGAAGCTCTTCTCCATGTCCTGGCCGAAGGCGTAGTTCGGGTAGAGGATGTACCAGTTCTTGCCGACCTGCTCGGTCGTGGTCTTGCCGGTGCCGTTGGCCAGCATGTACGTGTCGTACGCGTAGTGGAACGTGTACTTGTTGCAGCTCTTGCCGGTCAGCTCGGTGGTGGCCGCGCCGATGTTGAAGTAGAGCTTCTTCTTCTCCTTGGCCACGTCGGCCACCTTCAGCGCCGCCGAGGACGTCGGCACGTCCAGGATGATGTCGACGTTCTTGCGGTCGTACATCTCCTGGGCCTTGCTGTTGGCCACGTCCGGCTTGTTCTGGTGGTCGGCGGTCTCCACCGTGATCTTGCTGGTCACCGCGTTGTCGCCGTGCTTGGCCTTGAAGTCGGCGATGGCCATCTCGACGGCCTTGACCGAGTTCTTCCCCGACAGCTCGGAGTAGGCGCCGGACTGGTCGTTGAGGACGCCCAGCACGATCGAGTCGCCGGTCAGCTTCCCGTCGCCGCCCGCCTGGGGACCACCGCCGCCGCAGCCGGCGACCAGAACCATCGCGGCCGCCGACGCGGCTGCCACACCCACCGTCCTACGCATGCTCATCCCTTTCGTCCGCGCGCCGCGCGGGGTTCAGTCGTCAGAAAAATTCAGATGCCGAGGTACGACAGCAGCTCGCGCTCCCGCGACCGCACCTCGGAGTTGTCCATCGCCTCCGCGATGCGTCCCTCGGCCAGCAGGTAGTGCCGGTCGGCGACGCCGGTGGCGAAGTGCAGGTTCTGCTCGACCAGCAGCACGGTCACGCCGTGCCGCTTGGCCTCGCGCAGGAGTTCGCCGACCTGCTGGACGAGCAGCGGCGAGAGCCCCTCGGTCGGTTCGTCGCAGAGCAGCAGACGGGCACCCATCCGGAGCACCCGGGCCAGTGCGAGCATCTGCTGCTCGCCGCCGGAGAGCATGGTGGCGGCCGAGTCGCGCCGCTCGTAGAGGGCGGGGAACGCCTCGTACACCCGCTCCAGCGACCACGGGTCCGGCCCGACGGCCGGCGGGAGGGTGAGGTTCTCGGTCACGCTGAGCGTGGCGTAGCTGCCCCGGTCGTCGGGCACCCAGCCGAGCCCGAGGCGGGCCCGCCGGTGCGCGGGCAGCCTCCCGATGTCCCGCCCGTCCAGCTCGACCGTGCCGCGCTGTCCGGCGTGCAGCCCCATCACGCAGCGCAGCAGGGTGGACTTGCCGGCGCCGTTGCGGCCGACGAGGGTCACCACCTCCCCCGCGCCGACGTCGAGGCTGACCTCCCGCAGCACCTGCGCCTCGCCGTACCAGGCGGACAGGTTCTCAATGCGCAGCATCAGCGGCTCCCAGGTAGGCGGTGATCACGCGCTCGTCGGCGCGAACCTGCTCGTACGGGCCCTCGACGAGGACCTTGCCGGCCTGCAGGACGGTGACGGTGTCGGCGAGGCGGCCGACCACGCTCATGTTGTGCTCCACCATGACCACGGTTCGGCCCTCTCGGACGCGGGCGACCAGCTCGACGGTTCGGTCGACGTCCTCCAGGCCCATGCCCGCGGTGGGCTCGTCGAGCAGCAGCACCTTCGGGTCCAGGGCGAGGGCGATGGCCAGCTCCAGGGCGCGCTTACGCCCGTACGCGAGCGCCTCGGACGGCGCCTCGGCCAGCTCGCCGAGCCCCACCATGTCGAGCAGTTCGCCCGCCCGGTCGGTGTAGCGGCGCATGAGCTTCGCCGAGCGCCAGAACTGCCAGCCCAGGCCGCTCGGGCTGGCCAGCGCCAGTTCCACATGCTCCCGGGCGCTCAGCTGGGGGAAGAGGCTGGTGATCTGGAAGGAGCGGGCCACACCCAGTCGGGCGATCTGCTCCGGCGGCAGCCCGGTGATGTCCCGCCCGTCCAACTCGATGCGCCCGCCGCTGGGCGGCAGGAACCCGGTGAGAAGGTTGAACAGGGTCGTCTTGCCGGCACCGTTGGGGCCGACCAGCGCGTGCACGCTGTCCGGTGCGACGTCGAGGTCGACACCGTCGACCGCCCGGAAGCCCCGGAAGTCGCGGGTCAGCCCGCGAGCCGACAGGAGCGCTTGCCCGGCCATGGCCACATCCTCCGCAGGTCCTGGTGCGACGTCCGGTCGGTGACTGCGGTCACAGGGCCGTCGCGTGCAGGAAACCTACGGCTGGACTTCACAGGCGAGCTATGTCGATGGCACCCATATTCAGGGGGTCCGGACCGTGCGGGACGGCTATCCACGGACAGGGAGTGGTCACCAGGGGCATCGACGGAGTTGACTACCGGCGGACCCCGTGGGGCGACCATGTGGCCGCCCCACGGCCGACGGCCGAAGAGGTGCGCGGCTCAGGAGGTCAGCGCGTCGAGGGCCAGGTCGACGTCGGCCTCGGTGGAGTAGAGGTGGAACGAGGCCCGGACCCGGCCCGCCCGCACGGCGGCGCGAACTCCGGCCCGTTCCAGCCGCTCCTGCGCGCCGGGCACCTCCACCGTGACGATGGCGCTGTCACCCGGTGGCCGGCCCAGGCCGGCCAGGAACCGGTTGGCCAGCGCCACGTCGTGGGCGTGGACGGCGGGCACCCCGATGTCGGCGAGCAGTTCCAGGGCGGGGGCCGCGCCCACGTAGCTGAACCAGGCCGGCGAGATGTCGAACCGCCGGGCGTCGTCGGCCAGCCGCAGCGGTGGGCCGTAGTAGGAGGCGTGCGGGTCGACGCCCGCGTACCAGTTGGCGGCGTCCGGGCGCAGCCGGTCGCGCAGCGCCGGGGCCAGATAGGCGAACGAGGCGCCGCGCGGCGCCATCAACCACTTGTACGCCCCGACCACGACCACGTCCGCCCGCGTCCCGTCGAAGGGCAGCCAGCCGCAGGCCTGGGTGGCATCCACCGCCACGAGGGCGCCGTGGGCCCGGGCCGCCGCGACGATCTCGTCGTACGCGGCCACCGTCCCGTCGGCGGACTGCACCAGACTGAACGCGACCAGGTCGGTGTCGCCGTCGACCGCGTCCGCCAGCTTCTCCAGCGGCACGGTGCGCACCCGCACGCCGCGCGGCTCCTGCACCAGCCAGGGGAAGAGGTTGGAGGTGAACTCGACGTCGGGGACCACCACCGTGGCGCCGGCCGGGAGGGAGGCGGCGACCGGGGCGAGCAGTTGCGAGGCGGTGGCACCGATCGTCACGTCGGCGACCGGAACCCCGGCCAGCCGGGCGAACGCCTCCCGGGACCGTCGGGTCGCCCCGTCCCAGCTCTCCCAGGACGTCCGCCCGACCCGCCAGTCGGCCAGTGCGCTCTGTAGGGCGTTCCACGCCGGCTCGGGCGGCAGCCCGTAGGAGGCGGTGTTCAACCAGCCCGGCTGGGGCTGCCACAGCTTCTGCGCCTGTTCCAGGTCCATGCCGCCGACGCTAACCCCGCCTGCCCGACGGCCGGCACAGCCAATCTCGCACTCGCGGACCGGCGGCCTCGGGTGCCACCCGGGACCTGTCGAGCTGATGTCGTGAACGCATCAACCGGCAGAGGTCGCGCACGCGTCCGGCGGTCAGCTGACGTTGGCGGGGCCGAGGACGCTCTTCAGGTCGCCCATGAGGGCCGTGGTGGCGGCCACCCGGAACGGGCCGAGCCGCAGCGTGGTCACCTTGCCGCCGTTGAGCAGCTTGACGTGCACCTCGGTGTCACCGGGGTGCAGCACCAGAGTTTCCTTGAGGCGTTCCACCAGCGGTGGCGTGCAGCGGTGCACCGGGATGGTCAAGGTGATCGGTTTGGTGCCCGGGTTGCTGCTGACGTCGGGCATCGACATGTCCATCGCCATGATGCGCGGTGTGTCGTCGCGCCGGTCGACCCGGCCCTTGACCACCACGATGGCGTCCTCGGCGATGTACTGCCCGATCACCTCGTACGTGTTGGGGAAGAACAGGGTCTCCACCCCGCCGGCCAGGTCCTCCAGGGTCGCCGACGCCCAGGCCCGGCCCTGCTTGGTGACCCGGCGCTGCACGCCGGAGAGGATGCCGGCGAGGGTGACAACCGCCCCGTCCGGGACGGTGCCCTCCTCGGAGAGCGCGGCGATGGTGCAGTCGGCGGCCGCCCCGAGCACGTGCTCCAGGCCGAACAACGGGTGGTCGGAGACGTAGAGGCCGAGCATCTCGCGTTCGAAGGCGAGCTTGTCGCGCTTGTCCCACTCCCCCTCGCCGATGACCGGCATGACCGTGGTGCTGCCGCCGGTCTCCGCCTCGCCGAAGCCGGCGCCGAAGAGGTCGTACTGGCCGACGGCCTCCTTGCGCTTGACGTCGGCGTACGCGTCGATGGCGTCGGCGTGCACGGTGAGCAGGCCCTTGCGGCTGTGCTGGAGCGAGTCGAACGCCCCGGCCTTGATGAGCGATTCGATGGTCTTCTTGTTGCAGACCACCGCGTCCACCTTGGACAGAAAGTCGTAGAAGTCGGTGTAGTCGCCCTTCTCCTCGCGGCACCGCATGATCGCGGTGACCACGTTGGCGCCGACGTTGCGGATGGCGCCCAGCCCGAAGCGGATCTCCCGGCCGACCGGGGTGAACGGCCCGGCGGAGGTGTTCACGTCGGGCGGCAGGACCTGGATGCCCATCCGCCGGCACTCCGACAGGTAGAGCGCCATCTTGTCCTTGTCGTCGCCGACGGAGGTGAGCAGCGCCGCCATGTACTCGGCCGGGTAGTGCGCCTTCAGGTACGCCGTCCAGTAGGACACGAGGCCGTACGCGGCCGAGTGCGCCTTGTTGAAGGCGTACCCGGCGAAGGGCACCAGGACGTCCCACACCGCCTGGATCGCCGCGTCGGAGTAGCCGCGCTCGCGGCAGCCGTCCCGGAACGGGATGAACTCCTTGTCGAGGATCTCCTTCTTCTTCTTGCCCATCGCCCGGCGCAGCAGGTCCGCCTGGCCGAGGGTGTAGCCGGCGAGGATCTGCGCGGCGCGCTGCACCTGCTCCTGGTAGACGATCAGGCCGTGGGTGGGGGCCAGGATCTCCCGCAGCGGCTCCTCCAGCTCCGGATGGATCGGGGTGACCTCCTGGAGGCCGTTCTTGCGCAGCGCGTAGTTGGTGTGCGAGTCGGCACCCATCGGGCCGGGCCGGTAGAGTGCGATGACCGCGGAGATGTCCTCGAAGTTGTCCGGTTTCATCATCCGCAGGAGCGACCGCAGCGGCCCGCCGTCGAGCTGGAACACGCCGAGGGTGTCGCCCCGGGCCAACAGGTCGTAGGCCACCTTGTCGTCCAACGGCAACGCCAGCAGATCGAGCTTGCGACCATGGTTGAACTCGATGTTCTTGACCGCGTCGTCGATGATCGTCAGGTTGCGCAGGCCGAGGAAGTCCATCTTCAACAGCCCGAGCGACTCGCACGTCGGGTAGTCGAACTGGGTGATGATCACCCCGTCGGAGTCGCGGCGCATCAGCGGGATGTGCTCGATGATCGGCTCGGCGGACATGATGACGCCGGCGGCGTGCACGCCGGTCTGCCGGATCAGGCCCTCGATGCCCTTGGCGGTGTCGATCACCTTGCGCACGTCGGGGTCGGACTCGTACAGGCCACGGATCTCGCCGGCCTCGGCGTACCGGGGGTGCTTGGGGTCGAAGATGCCGGTGAGCGGGATGTCCTTGCCCATCACCGCCGGGGGCATCGCCTTGGTGATCCGGTCGCCGACCGCGTACGGGTAGCCGAGGACCCGGGCCGAGTCCTTGATCGCGGCCTTCGCCTTGATCGTGCCGAAGGTGGCGATCTGAGCGACCTTGTCCTCGCCCCACTTGTCGGTGACGTACTTGATGACCTCGCCGCGCCGCCGCTCGTCGAAGTCGATGTCGACGTCGGGCATGGAGACACGCTCGGGGTTGAGGAACCGCTCGAAGATCAGCCCGTGCGGGATCGGGTCCAGGTCGGTGATGCCCAGGGCGTACGCGACGAGGGAGCCGGCGGCCGAGCCACGGCCCGGACCCACCGCGATGCCCTGGTTCTTCGCCCACTGGATGAAGTCGGCGACCACGAGGAAGTACGACGGGAAGCCCATCTGGATGATGACACCCAGCTCGTACTCGGCCTGGACGACGTGGCCCTCGGGGACGCCGCCGGGGAACCGGCGGGCCAGGCCCTTGAAGGTCTCCTTGCGGAACCAGGACTCCTCGGTCTCCCCGTCGGGCACCGGGAAGCGCGGCATCAGGTTGTGGAACTCGAACATCCCGGCCGGGTCGACCCGCTCGGCGACCAGCAGGGTGTTGCGGCAGCCCTCCAGCCAGACGTCGGAGCCGTCCACGGCGCGCATCTCGTCGGCGGACTTGATGTAGTAGCCGCTGCCGCCGAACTTGAACCGGTTCGGGTCGGCGACGTTGCTGCCGGTCTGCACGCACAGCAGCACGTCGTGCGCCTCGGACTGCGCCTCGTGCGTGTAGTGCGAGTCGTTGGTGACCACCGGCGGGATGCCGAGCTTGCGGCCGATCTCCAGCAGCCCGTCGCGGACCCGCTTCTCGATGTCGAGGCCGTGGTCCATCAGCTCCAGGAAGTAGTTCTCCCGGCCGAAGATCTCCTGGTACTTCGCCGCGGCCTCCAGCGCCTGCGCGTCCTGGCCCAGCCGCAACCGGGTCTGCACCTCACCGGAGGGGCAGCCGGTGGTGGCCATCAGGCCGTCGGAGTACTCCGCGAGCAGCTCGGTGTCCATCCGTGGCCACTTGACGAAGTAGCCGTCGGTGTACGCCTTCGAGGTGAGGGTGAACAGGTTGTGCAGGCCGGTCTTGTTGCGCGCCCAGATCGTCTTGTGGGTGTAGCCGCCACTGCCGGAGACGTCGTCGCTCTTCTGCTCCGGCCGGCCCCAGCGCACCCGAGACTTGTGGAACCGCGACTCCGGCGCCACGTACGCCTCGATGCCGAGGATCGGGGTGACCCCGGCGGCCATGGCCTGCTTGTAGAAGTCGTTCGCGCCGTGCATGTTGCCGTGGTCGGTCATCGCCACCGCCGGCATCCCCTGCCGCTCGACCTCGGCGAAGAGGTCCTTGAGGCGGGCCGCGCCGTCGAGCATCGAGTACTCCGTGTGCACGTGCAGATGCGCGAACGAATCGCCCATGCGTGGCCCCCCCGGGTCTGATCATGGGATGGTCGAGGTCGGTCGGCCTACCCTATCCCCGCCCTCGGCGGCGCCTCCAGCAGCCGCGCGGAGGACCCGCGACGGGTGGTGTGGATCTCCTCCGGCCGGCGCCCGGTGCCGACGGTCGGCAGTCGGCTGCCGGACTCGCCCGCCGCATCGGGGCGTCGGCGACCGTAGCCTGGAGCCAGGGAGAACCGGCGAGCATGGGACGACCCTGATGCCCCTTCCGGACGGTACCGACGAGCTGGCCCGCTCCGCCTCCGGCGGCGACGCCGCCGCGCTCGACGCACTGCTGGTCGCGGTGCGGCCGGAGGTGCTGCGGCTCTGCGCCCGCCTGCTGCCGCACCGCGAGGACGCCGAGGAGGCGTGCCAGGACGCGCTGCTCGCGCTGTCGGTGGGGATCAGCCGGTTCGAGGGCCGGTCGTCGTTCCACACCTGGCTCTACCGGCTCACCGCGAACCGCGCCCGGTCGACCTACCGGGTACTGCGCCGGCGCTGGCTGGTGGAGGCCCACGGCGTGCCGCTGCCCGAGGTGCCCGATCCGCGGCGCACCAGCGTCATCGCCGGCACCCGGCTCGACCTGCTCGACGCGCTCGACGCGGTCCGGCCCGACCTCGCCGAGGTGGTCACCCTGCGTGATGTGCTCGGGCTGGACTACCGCGAGATCGCCGCCCTGGTCGGCGTGCCCGAGGGGACCGTGAAGTCCCGGATCCACCAGGCCCGCCAGCAGGTCCGGCAGCGGATGTCCGATGGCTGAGCCCGGGCGGGCGACCATGTGGTCGGCTGCCGCCCTCGTCGCCCTGCTGACCGGAGCCGCGGCCTGCGGCGAGACCCCCGTCGCGCCGCTGCCGGTCCAGCCGCCGGCGCTGTCCACCGCCACGCCCGACCGTTCCGGGACACCCGCCACGGCCGCCGCGCCGACCCGGCCCTCGCCGTCGACGACCAGGTCCACGGCGGCGGCGACGGTCCGGCCATCCCCGCCGCGCGGTCCCACCCCGACCCGAAGCAGGAGTACGCCACCACCGGCGCCGACCACGCTGCCGGACGCCTGCCTCGGCGCGGTCCGCTACGACCTGGTTCTCGCCGAGACGGAACTGGCGCTGGTGCGCTCGCTGTGTTTCGCCACCGGTGGGGTGCTGCGCATCAGGGGCATCGGGCCGGGCGAGGTCACCGTGGACCGCGAGGACCTGGTGTCCCGCAGCTACGAGGCCGGGGTGGTGGACATCCGTTTCGTCCGCGTAGGCACCGTGGTCGTGACGATCCCGCAGAACGGCACGGCGTACCCGATCACGGTGGTGGTGGTGTGACCACCTGACCTAGCGGGCCCGCACCCCCGCGAGCAGCCCGTCGACGAAGTCGGCGTCGCCGCCCGGCGGGGGCACCACCTGCACGTAGAGCAGGCCGGCGGGGTCGGCCACGCGCCCGACCGCCTCGACGATCACCGGTCGCCCGTCCGGGCAGGAGAACCGGGCCACCACCCAGTCGACGTCGCCCCGCCGGGTACGCCGCACCGGCGCGGCGACGCAGTCGGCGTGCGGGCGCTCGGCGAGGAACGCCTCCGGGGTGGCACGCCGGGCCGTACGGGCGGAGAGGCCGACGAAAGCGCCCGGCACGCGCGGGTCGGCCGCCCAGCGGTCCGGGTCCGGGGAGATGACCAGCGCCGGTTCCAGCCGCCCGTCGTCGCCGTACTGCCCGGCCCAGCCGGTGCCGACGGCCCGCCACCCCGACGGCAGGGTCACGGTGACCGGCCCGCTGCTCGCGGTACGTACCGTGCGGTTGCCGGTGGCGGCGTCACCAGCCGTGGCGGCCAGCGCGACGAGCGCCACCAGGCCCGCCCCGACGGTGGCGGACCACCGTCGGCGCACCGGCCGTATCGGACCCGCCCGGTCGGCGGATCCGCCCGGCACCGCGGCCCGCAGCAATGCCGCCCGGAACACCGCCGCGTCCCGGTGGCGGTCGGCCGGGCGCGCGGCGGTGGCCCGCCGGAGGACCTCGCCCACCGGCGCCGGTACGCCGGCACGCAACCGGACCGCGGGACCGCGCGGGTGAGCGGTGTCGCCGAGCAGCCGAAGGCCGAGCCGGCCCAGCCCGAACACGTCCGCCCGGGTGTCCACGACCGCCAGCGGATCGTCCTGCTCGGGGGCCATGTAGCCGGGTGTCCCCGCCCGTGCGGTCAGCCCGGACGCGGCGGCGAGCGCCTTGGCCAGCCCGAGATCGGCGACGAGCACCTGCTCCCCCTCCGGGCCGGACCGGAAGAGGATGTTGCCGGGGGTGAGGTCGCGGTGCACCACGCCGTGCCGGTGCAGCACCGCGACCCCGGCGGCGATCTCGTCGAGCAGCGCCACGGCGGACGCCACCGGCAGCGGACCGTGCGCCAGCCGGTCCCGCAGGCTGCCGCCGTCCGCCCAGGCCAGCACGGAGTACGGACGGCCGTCGGCCAACTCGCCCACCGCGTGCACCCGGATCAGCCGCTCGTGCTCCAGCCGCCGCAGCAGCCGGGCCTCGTCGAGGAACCGTTCCCGGACCCGCAGGTCGTGACTCCAGTTCTCGGCCAGCACCTTGATCGCCACCCGGGCGTCGAGGACCGGGTCGTACGCGAGCCAGACGGTGGCGAACGAGCCCGCCCCGAGCAGCCGCTCCACCCGGTAGGAGCCGATCAGCGCCGGTGCGGTCATCGCATCACCTCCGGATCGGCGGCGTCCCGGCCGGCGTCCCCGCTCGACGGTAACCGTCCCGCCGCGTGGCGGCACTCCCCCGGTCCGGGTCGTCGGCCCGGATCGGTCGGGAACCCGACGAACCGGAACCGCCGCGCCGGAGACCAACAGGACAGGAGAACCACACACCAGAGGAGACCCGTCATGAACCGTCTCTCGTCCACCGTCCTCACCGGCGTCCTGGCCCTCACCGCCGCCCTTCCGATGACCGTCGCCTCCCCGGCCGTCGCCGGGGTCAGGGCCGCCGCCGTCACGGTCACCCCGTCGGAGTTCCCCGCCACCCGGATCACCGCGCCGGTCACCGGCCGGGCCGCCGACCAGCACGCCCACCCGGAGGTCCTGAGCGTCCGTGGCGCCGGCCCGTTCCGGATCGGCGCCCGGCTGGACCGGCTCTCGGCGGCCGGCCTGATCGGCTGGGTCGCGCCCGGGTGCACCGGCGTGGTCCACGCCGGTGTCACCGGGGACTGGGCCGGGGTGATTCTGCTGGCCTTCCGGGACGGCCGGCTGGTGGAGGTCGGCACGGCCACCGTACCGCCCCGCTCCCGCGCCGGGGCGTCCGTCGGCATGTCCTTCGACCAGCTGGAGGAGATCTACGGTCCGCGCGGCTCACTGATCTGGAACGACGCCGGCGACGAGTCGGCGTACCTGGTCCGGTTCGGCAGCCGGGTGGAGCTGTTCACCGGTCACCCGATCCGGTCCGGTGTCGGCTACTTCCAGGTCGGGCCGGCGTCCTTCGTGGAGCGCACCTTCCGGCAGGGCCGCTCCTGCTGAGGTGCGGGCGGGAGGTGCGCGCGGCACCTCCCGCCACATTGTTGGCCCCAGCACGATGATGTAGCGCTAGACGATAGTGTGTGGCGCACAGTATCGTGTGGCGCATGGTCAGCGACGACATCCTTCGGACACACCTCCAGGAGCTGCGTCGGGGCACGGTCGTGGTGGCGAGCCTCGTCGCCCTCCGCCGCCCCGACTACGGCTACGCCCTGCTGCAACGCCTGACCGACCACGGCTTCCCGGTGGACGCCAACACCCTCTACCCGCTGCTGCGCCGCCTGGAGGACCAGGGGCTGCTGACCAGCGAGTGGAACACCGGGGAGAGCCGACCGCGCAAGTTCTACCGGACCAGCGCGGAGGGCGAGTCGCTGCTCGACCGGCTCCTCGCCGAGCTGTCCGCCGTGCAGACCTCCGTGACCGGCCTCATCGAAGGAGTGGACCGATGACCTCCCTGACCGACCGCTACGTCGCCGCGACCCTGCGCTCCGTGCCGGCGCAGCGCCGCGACGAGATCGCCACCGAGCTGCGCGCCTCGATCGAGGACATGGTCGAGGGCCGCTCCACCGACGGCCGGGACACCATTACCGTCGAGCGTGCGGTGCTCACCGAGCTGGGCGACCCGGCGCAGCTCGCCGCCCGGTACACCGACCGCCGGTTACAGCTCATCGGCCCCACCTACTACCTGGTGTGGGAGCGGCTGCTCAAGCTGCTGCTCTCCTTCGTCCCCGGCACCGTCGGCACGGTCGTCGGGGTGGTCGAGGCCACCGCCGGCGGCAACCCCGGCGGGGCGATCGGCGTCGGCATCTCGACCGCGTTGACCGTCGCCGTCCACATCGCGTTCTGGGTCACCCTGGTCTTCGCCGTCGCCGAACGGGTCAACCCCGCGCTGCGACTGCCGACCTGGAACGTGGACCAGTTGCCGGACGAGCCGGTCGAGCGGGACGTCACCCTGGCCGACACCTGCGCCTCGATCGTCGCGCTCGCGCTGACCCTCGGGTTCCTGGTCTGGCAGCACTTCCAGACGCTGATCCCGGCCGGCGGGGACCGGCTGCCGATCCTCGACCCGGCACTGTGGACGTCCTGGCTGCCGGTCCTGCTCGCGGTCCTCGCCGCCAGCATGGGGCTGGAGTTCGCGAAGTACCGGGCCCGCCGCTGGACCTGGCGCCTGGTCGTCGTCAACGCCGTGCTGGATCTGGCCTTCGCGCTGCCGGTCATCGGGCTGCTGCTCACCGACCGGCTGCTCAACCCGGAATTCGTCCAGCGCTTCGAGTGGCTGCGCGACGGCGGCAACCTGGACACCGTCGCCGGCGGCATCGTGGTCGGAGTCGCGGCCGTGACGATCTGGGACCTGGTCGACAGCGTGGTCAAGGCCCGTCGCGCCGCACGCTGACCGCGTACCGCCGCGGGCCCGCCCCCCCGGGGGGGGGGGGGCCGGCCCCCCCGGGGGGGGGGGCCCCCCCCCGGGGGGGGGGGCGGGCGCGCGCCCCCCCCCCCCCCGGGGGCCGGGGGGGGGGGGGGCCCCCCCCCCCCGCAC